>NZ_QLNF01000072.1:117787-133352 GCF_003261015.1 Agrobacterium sp. MS2
TGGGAGCTGCCGTTGCGAAACGCCTGGCCGCGGATGGTTACAAGCTCGCTATCCTGTCGTCTTCTGGCAAGGGAGAGGCGCTGGCGAAAGAGTTGGGCGGCATCGGCGTTACCGGTTCCAACCAGTCCAATGAAGACCTGCAACGGCTGACGGATCTGGCGCTTGAGAGATTCGGCCGTATCGACGTGCTGGTGAACAGCGCCGGCCATGGCCCGCGCGCCGCCATCCTCGATATTACCGACGAACAATGGCATACCGGGCTCGATGTCTACCTCATGAACGTCATTCGCCCGACGCGCATCATCGCCCCGGTCATGGTAAGGCAGAGGGCGGGCGCGATCGTCAACATCTCGACTGCCTGGGCTTTCGAACCGAGCAGCATGTTCCCCACATCCGCCGTGTTCCGCGCCGGCCTTGCCTCCTACACCAAGATTTTTGCCGATACCTACGCAGCCGATAATGTCCGCATGAACAATGTCCTTCCCGGCTGGATCGACAGCCTGCCGGCGACGGAAGAACGCCGGGAGAGCGTTCCGATGCAGCGTTACGGCAAGAGCGAAGAGATCGCCGCCACAGTGGCATTTCTCGCATCTGAGGGGGCAGGGTATATTACCGGCCAGAATATCCGCGTGGATGGTGGTCTCACGCGGTCTGTCTGACGGTTGGCCCCTCCCACGCCTCATCCCGTGCCTGTTAAACGGATCCAGCCAGCCAGGTCCTTGAGCTGACGGGGACGCTCCCGCCGCGGGCATGCGTTGACTGCGTTCCTGTGACAAGCATGGAATGAGGAAATGTCAGCGGCGCCAAAAGCGCCTGTCCTTAGCACCAATAAAAGAAAACGCCCGCAACATCGTTGCGGGCGTCTTTTATCCAAAATGTAGCGTCTCTCAGAAGAAGCCGCGGCGCTGCCACCAGCCGCCCTTGCGCGGCTTCGGCTCATCGCCATCGGGATTGGGAGACGACGATGTAACCACCGGCTCCGAAGTTGAAACATTGCTGCCCCGGTTCGCGCGGACCTTTTCTTCGCTCGCCGGTGCTTCCGCCTGCGGAGCGACATCGGCCGACGCTTCGCCTGCTTCTTCAACGGCGACATCCACGACGGTTTCCTCAACGATCACCGGCTCCACCGTTTCAACGGCTTCGGCCTTCGGCGCTTCGTCGGTTTCCGTCTTGGCCTTTGCCTTGCGGGTACGGCGCGGCTTCTTCGGTGCTTCCTCTTCCACGACGTCGGCAACGACACCTTCCACCACTTCGGCTGCGGTCGCCTCTTCGGTTACCGGTGCCTCAGTTACAGGCGCTTCGTCGCTTTCGCTTTCGCCTTCGTCCTCAGCGCCGGAGGCGTCGAGAGCTTCGTCCTCTGCACGATTGCGGCGGCCGCCACGCTTCCCGCGGCGGCGGCGCTTGCGCTTGCTTTCCTCTTCGGAGGTTACAGCTTCCGCAGTGCCGTTTTCGGTCTCAACCCCATTGTCATCGGTGTCGATCCCGTCGTCATCACCCTCGGCATCGTCGCCGTCAGCGTCGTTGCCGGAACCGGCCTCAAGCGAGCCGTTCTGGTCGTTCTGACCGCCCTTGCCACGACGGCGGCGACGGCGCTTGCGCTTGCGCTTGCCTTCTTCGCCATTGTCGCCCTGCTGCTGCTGGCGGGGTCGGGCGCTTTCGGTCTTGACGATTTCTTCCTCGTCTTCGTCCTCTTCCACCTCGGCGACAAAATCGTCTTCTTCTTCCACGAAGTTCGGCAGCATCTGGATGAGGCTTTCGATCTTCACGGGATTTTCGACGGCTTCACCGCGATCGATGGCGAAATGCTGGGCGCCGACGCCGGAGTCGGCGGCAATGATGATCGACACGCCAAAGCGGCCTTCATAATCGACAATCGTGCCGCGCTTGTGGTTGAGCAGATAGAGCGCCGTTTCCGGCGTGCAACGCACGGTGATGTTGTGGGTGGTGTTGCGCAGCAGATATTCCTCGACGCCACGCAGCACATGCAGCGCGATGGAGGATTCCGAACGCACATGACCCGTGCCGCCGCAATGCTGGCAGACCTGCGTGGTCGATTCCAGCACCGAAGCGCGAATGCGCTGGCGCGACATTTCCAGAAGACCGAAATGCGAGATGCGGCCGACCTGGATGCGCGCACGGTCGTTCTTAAGGCAGTCCTTGAGCTTCTTCTCGACGGCGCGGTTGTTGCGCTTTTCTTCCATGTCGATGAAGTCGATGACGACAAGACCGGCAAGGTCGCGCAGACGCAGCTGGCGTGCCACTTCTTCCGCAGCTTCCAGGTTGGTCGTCAGCGCGGTTTCCTCGATGGAATGCTCGCGTGTCGAACGGCCGGAGTTGACGTCGATGGAGACCAGCGCTTCGGTCTGGTTGATGATGAGGTAGCCACCGGACTTCAGCGTCACCTGGGGCTGCAGCATGCGGTCGAGCTGCGCTTCGATGCCGGAGCGCGAGAAGATCGGGTGAATGTCGCGGTAAGGCTGAACAACCTTGGCGTGGCTCGGCATCAGCATCTTCATGAAGTCTTTCGCTTCACGATAGCCTTCTTCGCCGGAAACGATGATCTCGCTGATATCCTTGTTATAGAGATCGCGGATCGAACGCTTGATCAGCGAGCCTTCTTCGTAAACGAGGCAGGGAGCCGTGGAATTCAGCGTCAGCGTGCGGACGTTTTCCCACAGGCGCATCAGATATTCGAAGTCGCGCTTGATTTCGACGCGGGTGCGGTTGGCGCCTGCGGTGCGCAGAATGACGCCCATACCCTGCGGCACTTCCAGATCGCGCGCGATTTCTTTCAGACGCTTGCGGTCAGTCGGCTGGGTGATCTTGCGGGAAATACCGCCGCCACGCGCCGTATTCGGCATCAGCACGGAGTAACGGCCGGCCAGCGACAGATAGGTGGTGAGTGCAGCACCCTTGTTGCCGCGCTCTTCCTTGGCCACCTGCACGAGAAGGATCTGGCGGCGCTTGATGACTTCCTGGATGCGGTATTGTTTGCGCGGCTTGCGGGCAACGCGATCCGGAACTTCTTCCATGGCGTCTTCGGCGCCGACGGATTCAATCACTTCCTTTTCGTGATGATCGTCATCATCGTCGTCATCATCGTCATTGCCGCGGCGAAGACCTTCGACTTCCTCGGAAATCGTGTCGGTATCGACCATCGCGGCCATTTCACCGCCGGTGCTGCCATCGTCTTCGGAAGAAGCGTCTGCCGCCTCGGCTGCGATTTCTTCAGCTGTCTTCTTCTTGGCGCGGGGGCGGCGAACGCGCTTCTTCGGCTTTTCTTCCTCAGCCGGCGCTTCTTCCGCGACGACTTCGACGGCCGCTTCTTCGGAAACCGCTTCCACGACGGGTGCAGGTTCTTCCGTCACAACGGTCTCAGTGGTTTCGCTTGCGGAAACAATGCCGACATCCGGCTGATCCACCTGCGAAAGGTCGATCATCGGGGCGGCGGGCTCAGGCGCATCGGCCGATTCGAAATCGTCGCTGCGGCGATGATCCTCGGCTTCCGCTTTCAGCAGGGCCTGACGATCAGCGAGCGGGATCTGGTAATAATCCGGATGGATTTCCGCGAAAGCGAGAAAGCCGTGACGGTTTCCACCGTAATCCACGAAGGCCGCCTGGAGGGAGGGCTCAACGCGGGTGACCTTGGCAAGGTAGATATTGCCGCGGATCTGTTTTTTGTGTTCCGATTCAAAATCGAATTCTTCGATCCGGTTCCCACGGACAACGACTACGCGTGTCTCCTCTTCGTGGGAGGCGTCGATAAGCATTTTGTCTGCCATGTAAGCTGTGCTCCTCGGCGCAGCCTTGTTTTATACGAGAACAGGCCCGCCACACGGACGAGCCTTTCATATGAGTGCAAGGATGTGCCGGAAATGAAGTCTCCTGCCGGGCGTCTGTAAACTGGCAGCATCCGGACCGACGGCGAGGCGCTTGGCCTGCTCCTGGTATCCGGTTCATGTGAAAACTGCTGCGACATCATTGGCCAGGCGGAACGACAATAATATATAGACCCCTTGGGGTCCGATGAATTTGCTCTCCTCAGAGCGGCGGTGGCAGCGCCACCGGGTAGGTCTCCGGCCACGGCCGGAATTGATCGAGTTTCAGGATAAATGTAACGACGGCAGATGATTGCCCGATTTGCAGCGCCAGCGTCTTTTTCGATTGGCAGCCGGCGGGCATCTATCCCGTCAACACTTTTAACCCTCATCCATGTTGTATGTTTTCTCTGTCATAATAGCAATAGGCTGGCTAAATATGCCATATTGTTGGTGGAATTTCCGGGTTAACAATTGGTTCACCAAGGCCTGCGATGGTGAGGCGCAAACGCGCAAATTGTCGTCCGGCGTGGTTGAAACGGCACCGTTCCGGGTGTTTTACCGCGCCGGTTATCGAAAATGACTGAAATACGGAATTTCTTGAAGACCATGAATTTCACGCGCAGCGCAACGAAATCAGGTGGGGCAGGGTGGATTGGCGCGCGAATCGCGCGGCTTGCGGCTGTCGTGACATTGTCTGCCGTCGCCTCGGTTTCCGTCGTTCCGGCCGTCCAGGCAACAGAGCCGCTTGTCGCGCATCAGGCCCGCATCATCGGTGATGAGGCGCGCACGCGCATCGTTCTCGATTTTGCCGAGGAGCCGGAGTTCGACGTTCACTATCTCGATTCTCCCGCCCGCATCGTCGTGGACTTCCCGGCGGTGAATTTCAGCTTTCCCGCATCCGATCTCAGGCCAACCGGCCTTTTTTCCGATATTCGCTTCGGCGGAATGGGGGAAAACAGCGCCCGTATCGTGCTGACGGCGAAGAAGCCGGTGCGGGTGGCGGTCGCTGAAACGAAAAAGGCCGATGACGGGCAGTCCTTCCGTTTCGTCCTCGATACGGAGATTACCACCAAGGGCAAGTTCGCCGAACTTGTGAAGGAGCAGCAGTGGCAGGCGCCAGCGCCCGTTACCACCGCCGCGATTTCTCCAGCGGACAAGACTTCCCGCCCTGCGGAATTCGTCATCGCGGTCGACGCCGGTCATGGAGGCATCGATGCCGGCGCCTCAGGTGGCACGACGGGCACCGAGGAAAAGGTCATCACCTTGATGTTCGCGAAGGAGCTCGCGGAGCGCCTGAACCGCGAGCCCGGCATAAAGGCCTTCCTGACGCGTGATTCCGATACATTTCTTGCCTTGTCCGAACGCGTGACGATCGCGCGGCAGAACAACGCCAATCTTTTCATCTCCCTGCATGCCGATACACTGAAACAGAAGGGCATACGCGGCGCGACCGTCTATACTTTGTCCGATCGCGCGTCGGACCGTATGGCGCAGGAATTGGCGGAGCGTGAAAACAAGTCCGACCAGATCGCCGGTGTCGCCGTTTCCAGCGAGCCGCCGGAAGTCGCCGATATTCTCCTCGATTTCACGCGCCGGGAAACCCAGGCGTTCTCGGTGACACTCGCCGAAAACATCGTTTCTTCCTTCGAGGGGCAGGTTGGCCTCATCAACAATCCACATCGTTACGCCGGTTTCATGGTGTTGCGCGCCCATGACGTGCCATCGGTGCTTCTCGAGCTTGGTTTCCTTTCCAATCCTGACGACGAGAAGCTGCTTCTCGATGCGGAATGGCGCAAGAAGGTGGCCGATACGCTGGCAACAGCCGTCGGGCGGTACCGTTCGAAGGCTCTGGCGAACGGTGGCTGAAGGGAAATGCGCCGTGTCGGCCGAGCTGTTGCCGCGTTGCCATTGATCGCTAAAAATGCTGTTCAATTCGGGACCTTGCGGATGAATAACGGGGCCGAGCCCTATTTTACTCACATTCGCCGCGTTACTCGGAACTCGGATTCGGTGGCGGTCCGCAAAGCGTTGGCGCGGAGTTGCGGGCTGGTGGCCCGGTAACATATCAGCGAATGCTGCCGTATCCGGCTTGTCATCGAAGGTATGGTGTGCAAAACGGCACGCGATATGCAAAGATGCGCCCGTTTCCTCGGGCGTGGATGGTTACGATTCGAATTATCGGTAGCTTGGTATGATCAGACTGATTGGATATTTTTTCGGCTTGGCCAGCGTGCTCTTCCTGTGCGCCGCCGCCGCCGGTGCGATTTATTTGCACGGCGTGACGAAGGACCTGCCGGATTACGCAGTTCTGAGCACCTATGAACCGCCGGTCACGACCCGCGTGCATGCGGGCAACGGGGCGCTTATGGCGGAATATGCCCATGAGAAGCGCCTGTTCCTGCCGATCCAGGCCATTCCCGACCGGGTGAAGGCTGCCTTCCTGTCCGCGGAAGACAAGAATTTTTACAATCACCCCGGCGTCGATGTATGGGGCCTCGGCCGTGCCATTCTCGTCAATATCCAGAATTTCGGCTCCGGCCGCCGTCCGGTGGGCGCATCCACCATCACCCAGCAGGTCGCGAAGAACTTCCTGCTGACAAACGACCAGACCATCGACCGCAAGCTCAAGGAAGCCATTCTTTCCTTCCGCATCGAGCAGACCTATTCCAAGGACAAGATTCTTGAGCTTTATCTCAATGAGATCTTCTTCGGCCTGAATTCCTACGGCATCGCCGGCGCGGCGCTCACCTATTTCAACAAATCGGTGACGGAACTGACCATTGCGGAAACCGCCTATCTGGCGTCGCTGCCGAAAGGTCCGGCCAATTACCACCCGATCCGCCGCGAAAAGGCGGCTCTCGAGCGTCGCGACTGGGTGATCGACCGCATGGCCGAAAACGGCTATATCACGGCCTCCGATGCTGCAGACGCCAAGAAACAGCCGCTTGGAGTGAACCTGCGCCGCGGTGGCGCGCATATCTTCGCGTCCGACTACTTTGCCGAAGAAGTCCGCCGCCAGATCTTTGAGAAATACGGCGAGGAAGCACTTCTCGAAGGCGGCCTTTCCGTTCGCACTTCCTTTGATCCCCAGATTCAGATGGAGGCCCGCAAGGCGCTTCAGGATGGTCTGGTGCAGTATGATGAGCGTCGCGGTTTCCGTGGACCCATCGAAAAGATCGAGACGGCCGGCGACTGGACGGCTGCGCTTGCCAAGGTCAAGGGCTTGAGAGACGTTCCGGAATGGAAGGTCGCGGTCGTGCTTGCGGTTGCCGCAGATGGTGTCGATATCGGCATCCAGGCCGACCCCGATGCGGAAGATGGCGACAAGCGCACGCGCGGTCACATCTCTGCGGAGAACATGCGCTGGGCCTATCGTGACGCGGCAGGCAAGAAAGCCACCGCCAAGTCTCCGGTTGGCGTCCTGACAGTCGGTGACGTCATCTATGCACAACCGCTTTCCAGCTCCGGAAATGAATATCGCCTGCGGCAGCCGCCCAAGGTGCAGGGTGGTATGGTGGTGATGGACCCGCATACCGGCCGCGTTCTGGCCATGGTCGGCGGTTTCTCCTATGCACAATCGGAGTTCAACCGCTCGACGCAGGCAATGCGTCAGCCTGGTTCCTCGTTCAAGCCGTTCATCTATGCAGCGGCGCTCGACAATGGCTATACGCCGGCATCGGTTATTCTCGATGCGCCCATTGAGGTGGTGTCGGGCGGCCAGGTCTGGAAACCGCAGAATTACGGCGGCGGTTCTGCAGGTCCCTCGACCCTGCGCCTCGGCATCGAAAAGTCCCGTAACCTCATGACCGTGCGTCTGGCGCAGGACATGGGCATGAATCTGGTAGCGGAATATGCCGAACGCTTCGGCATCTACGACAAGATGCCGCCGCTTCTCTCCATGTCGCTCGGTTCTGGTGAAACCACCGTGATGCGTATGGTTTCGGCCTATTCGGTCATCGCCAATGGTGGCAAGCAGATCAAGCCGACGCTGATTGACCGCATTCAGGACCGTTACGGCAAGACGATATTCCGCCATGAGGAGCGCGCCTGCGAAGGTTGCAACGCTACCAGCTGGCAGAACCAGGATGAGCCTGTGATCGTCGACAACCGCGAACAGGTTCTGGACCCGATGACCGCTTATCAGACCACCTCCATGCTGGAAGGTGTCGTGCAGCGCGGTACGGCCGCAGGCAAGATCAAGGTCGATCTGCCGGTTGCCGGCAAGACGGGCACCACCAATGATGAAAAGGATGCCTGGTTCGTCGGTTACACCCCGGACATGGTCGCCGGCCTGTACATTGGTTTCGACTCGCCCGCACCGCTCGGTCGCGGTGGTACCGGCGGCTCGCTGTCTGCGCCGATTTTCGGTGAATTCATCGCCGATGCGGCCAAGCATCTCCAGCCGAGCAAGTTCATCGTGCCTGCAGGCATGAACTTCGTTGCCGTCAACCGCAAGACCGGCATGGCGGCAGCGGAAGGCGAACCGGACACGATCATGGAAGCCTTTAAGCCCGGCACAGGCCCGGCCGATAGCTTCTCGGTCATCGGTGCTGAAGGCTACATGTCGCAGGAAGATATTCTGAAGACCTCGCCGCAGGCGCAGCAGGCCATCACCGGCGGTGGCGGCGGCCTTTATTGACATCAGCCATGACGTTTGGCGGGGGCGCGGGTCTTTACATCCGCGCCCCCCGCATTTATTTGAGCAACGAGTTTCAATGAAGGTGAAGAACCAGCGAAATGCGCAATGAAATCGTGAACGTAGTCGACGAAATCAAGCAGGCCATAAGCCTGCTGAGGAGGCATCTTTGACTGGGACCAGGCGATAAGACGACTGGACTGGTTGAACAACAAGGCAGAGGATCCGACCCTCTGGAACGATGCCGCAGAGGCGCAGAAGTTGATGCGCGAGCGTCAGCAGCTCGATGACAGCATCAATGGCGTCAAGGCGCTGGAGCAGCAGCTCCGGGACAATATCGAGCTGATCGAACTCGGCGAGATGGAGGGCGATGATGAAATCGTCAAGGACGCCGAAGACGCGCTGAAGGCGTTGAAGAGCGAGGCAAACCGCCGTCAGGTGGAAGCCATGCTCTCAGGCGAGGCCGACGGCAATGATACCTATCTCGAAGTGCACTCCGGCGCTGGCGGCACCGAAAGCCAGGACTGGGCGAACATGCTGCTGCGCATGTACACCCGCTGGGCCGACCGTGAAGGTTTCAAGGTCGAGGTTCTGGAAGTCCACGATGGCGAAGAAGCTGGAATCAAGTCCGCGACGATCCTCGTCAAGGGACATAATGCCTTTGGCTGGCTGAAGACGGAATCGGGCGTGCATCGCCTCGTCCGCATTTCGCCGTATGACAGCAACGCGCGTCGCCACACGTCGTTCTCTTCCGTCTGGGTTTACCCCGTCGTCGACGATTCGATCCAGATCGATATCAATGAAAGCGATTGCCGCATCGATACCTATCGTTCGTCCGGTGCGGGTGGTCAGCACGTCAACACCACGGACTCAGCCGTGCGCATCACGCACATTCCGACCGGTATTGCCGTCGCCTGCCAGCAGGAACGCTCCCAGCACAAGAACCGCGCCAAGGCGTGGGACATGCTGCGTGCCCGCCTTTATGAGGTGGAGCTGCAGAAGCGGGAAGAAGCGGCCAATGCGCAGGCGGCATCCAAGACCGATATCGGTTGGGGCCACCAGATTCGCTCCTACGTCCTGCAGCCTTACCAGCTGGTGAAGGATCTGCGTACCGGCGTGGAAAGCACGGCGCCCGGCAACGTGCTGGATGGCGACCTGAACGAATTCATGGAAGCCGCTCTTGCCCACCGCATCAGCGGCGGTGCGGATGTGGACGTGGCGGATATCGACTGAGGTCCCAGGCGCGTCGATTGAAAAAGATCACCCCTCGCGAACCCATTGCGAGGGGTTTTTCATTGGAGGAGATGCATGAAACAGGCGCTCTATATCGTCGACGTCCAGCCGAGCTTCAATCCTCCGGCAACGCTGGTTGCCGAGATATCCAGTCTCGCGCAGACCATGCCCAGCCTCGCCACTGTCGAACGCCATGACGAAAGCGTGACGCCATTTGAACGGCAACTGGGCTGGAAGCCGGGCAGGGACGATGAGTCGCTGGTGGTTGCCGATCGCATCTTCATCAAACATGGCTATGCGCCGCCACGGGAGGCCATCGACTATCTTCTGTCGCTGAAGCTCGACCGCGTGCTGGTCTGCGGCATCCAGGCCGATACCTGTGTTCTGGCTGCCGGTTTTGCGCTTTTCGATGCGGGACTTCATCCCACGCTTCTGCCGTGGCTGACCGTCGGCTCGAGTCTCGACCGCAGCGGCGAACTGGGCGCGCGCTTGTGGAAGCATCATTTCGGTGCAGTTCTGGATGGCCCTCATGAGTTGAACACCCAGACTATCGCATGACGACTGCCCACCGGCCAATCACGGGCTAGTTCGAAGCCTTCTCGACCTTCATCTCACCCAGCTCGTCGATCAGGATCGTCCAGCTTTCCGCTTCCTTGCTCATCGGATCGGTCTTGAGATAAACCGTCACGAAAAGGCCGGGCGAAGCGGGCGCTCCATTCGAGCTTTCGGGACGAATATCCGTGACATAGGACTTCATCTGACTGAATTCCTCGAGCTCGATATTTTCGAGAAGATTCGGCCCCTGGGCGGTAAAGGCGATGCGCTGCAGATAAATTTTCGCCGTACCATCGCCCTGGCGTATGGCGATGACCTTGTAATAGCCGCGCGTTGGTGAGGCAGGTGGGGGCCGCAGCTGCCCGTCAGGCCCCTTCACCGGCTCAAGATTGCGATCTTCCCACATGCCGCTGCTGGTGACAAAGATCGCCGAAACCGGCAGCGCGTCAATCGCTTCCGTCTGCGCCCGCGCCGGAAGCACGGCGGCGGCGAAAAGGCAGGCTGCGATGATGGTTCTTGTCAGTTGCATGGCATTGTCGATCGTTGGCTTCAGTTGTTGAACTGTTCGGCGAGGACCCGGTCCGACCACGAACGGTCCGGATCCGAGAGAATTCTGGCCGTCCTGTCCTGCGATTGTGCGATCCGTACATGACGAACGGATTTCACCTCGGTGTGGTCGGCCACCGCGTTCACCGGGCGCTTGTCGCGTTCGAGAACATGAATGTCGACCGTGACCTTATTCGGCAAAAGCGCGCCGCGCCAGCGCCGCGGACGGAAAGCGCTGACCGGCGTCAGTGCAAGCAGCGGCGATTCCAGCGGCAGAATCGGTCCATGGGCGGAAAAATTATACGCCGTAGACCCTGCTGGCGTCGCCACCATCATGCCGTCGCAGATCAGCTCTTCCAGTCGAACCTTGCCGTCCACCTCGACCCGAAGCTTGGCAGCCTGATGCGATTGGCGGAACAGGCTGACTTCGTTCATGGCGAGCGCCGTAAACTCGTCGCCATCGGAATCCGTCGTCGTCATGCGCAGGGGGTGGAAATCGTTGCCGCTTGCCACCGCAATGCGTTCGATGAGGCCTTCCACCCGGTAATCGTTCATCAGGAAGCCGACCGAGCCCCGGTTCATGCCGTAGACACGCTTGCCGGAATTCATCGTCTCGTTGAGAATCTGCAGCATGAATCCGTCACCGCCGAGAGCCACGATGACGTCCGCTTCGTCAAACGGCGTATTGCCATAAGCGCTTTTCAGCTCTTCCAGCGCCGCCTGCGCCTCCGCAGTCGCGGAGGCTACGAAGGATAGTGAATAGGTAGAATGCGACATCCGCTTCCCTCGACAACGGCGAAGACCGGGACCCGGCCTGCGACTGCAATGTAACCTGTTGAAGCGGTTCGCAATATTCGAAAGTCGTTCAAGACCTCCGGTCGCAAGCCGCAAGACGCATCCTTGGTACATGAAGACGGCCGCCGGCGACAAGGCCTTTCGGGCAGAGAGACGTTCTCAAGGCCATGCCATTGAATCGCGCCGTTCCACAGCTTCTTGATTTCCTGTCGCAACAAGGGTTGCGGTGTAAGGCGGCCTGATGCAGTTTGCGCAAGGCAGACGAGGTTTCGAATGGCAGGAGACGGGTGTGGCGCTGCACTATAATATCTATGATGTGTTTACCGAGACGAAAATGGCGGGAAACCCGCTGGCGGTAATGTATGACGCCGATGACCTCGATCAGGGGACGATGCAGGCCATCGCCCGGGAGATGAATCTCTCCGAGACCGTTTTCATCAATCGCTCCAGCAACCCTGCGCACGCGGCTTCCCTGCGCATATTCACACCCTCGGGTGAATTGCCTTTCGCCGGACATCCGACCGTCGGCGCCGCGGTAGCGATTGCCGAGCGCAATCGAGGGGATGGCGATGACGACATCGATATGGTCTGCGTACTCGAGGAGAAGGTGGGGCCCGTGCGCTGCGCGGTGAAAATGCGGGCTGGCGCCGTCAGCTTTGCGGAATTCGATCTGCCGCGCAGATCTTCAAGGGTGGACCTGCCCCTCGTTCATGCCGCCCTGGCCGATGCGCTGGGTGTCAGCGAAGGCCATCTCGGTTTTGAAAATCATGTGCCATCGATCTGGACGGCCGGCGTACCTTTCCTGCTGGTGCCGATGCATAATATCGCCGCAGTGCGTGATATGGATTTCGACGCCGGTCTGTGGCTGCGCACCGCACCGCTGGTTGAGGGGCTGCTCACGGCGGCCTATATTTACTGTCGCGGCGGTGTCAATCACGCCGCAAAGTTCCATGCCCGTATGTTCTCCCCGGATATGGGCATTGCCGAAGACCCCGCAACCGGCTCGGCCGCCGCCGCGCTTTCCGGCGCCATCCACCATTTCGACGGGCTGACAGACGGACATTATCCGCTTCTGATCGAGCAGGGGGTGGAGATGGAAAGACCGTCTCACATCCACCTGCGCATGGACATCAAGGACGGCGAAATCGGCCGCGCCCGCATCGGCGGCCACGCGGTGCGGGTTGCATCAGGCACGTTCGAGATTTGAACTCAACAAGACAGCGCACCACCAGCAAGATTATGAAGTTTCATCAAGAAGCCATCCTGTGCGCGATGGTGTCCGGGCTGATCGAACCCGGCTTGACATATTTCGCGACACGGGTTCTAAATTATTGGGTATTTCCGCAATTGGCGGAGATCTGCTCGATAACTTGTCGTTTCAGCTCATAGAGGTCCCAATACGCCGAGTCCCTTCTCAAGAAAATCATCTTGGAGTTTCTGAGAAGTTGAGGGTTCATGCGCACTTTGAATCTGGGCATCCTCGCCCATGTGGACGCAGGCAAGACTAGTCTTACGGAGCGTCTTCTTTTCGATGTCGGTGTGATCGACAAGCTTGGCAGCGTAGATGCCGGCAGCACGCAGACGGATAGTCTCGAACTCGAACGGCAACGCGGTATTACTATCAGAGCCGCTGTCGTTTCATTCAAAATCTGCGATACCGTCGTCAATCTAATCGATACGCCCGGTCATCCGGATTTTATCGCGGAGGTGGAGCGGGTACTGGGTGTGCTTGATGCCGCAGTGGTCGTCGTTTCCGCTGTGGAGGGCGTGCAGGCCCAGACGCGCGTACTGGTACGAGCGCTGCAACGCCTTGGCGTACCCTTCTTGTTTTTCATCAATAAGGTCGACAGAGTTGGGGCACGTTATGACGGGGTCGTGAACGACCTCGTCAATCAGTTGCGGGTGTGCCCGATTGCAATGTCGACTGTCACTGATGAGGGTGGAAAGCTAGTACGAGTGGCGGCAACAAATATGACGGTGAGCAATCCATTTTTTACGAGCCTGAGCGAAATCCTCGCGGAAAATGATGAAAATCTGCTTCATGACTATCTTGCAAGGCCCGATTTGGTGGATTCCGAAAGGCTATCACATTCCCTGAGGCAGCAGACTGCCTCTGGACTGGTGCATCCCGTTTTTGCCGGTGCTGCAATGACGGGTGTTGGGCTATCGGACCTGATCTCGGCAATTCCCGCCATGCTCCCTGCTCGTAACCCCGACCCAGCTGGCGATGTCGTTGGAAAAATCTTCAAGATCGAACGCGGATGGGGCGGCGAAAAGCTGTCCTATCTGTATCTTGCATCGGGAACGATCCAGCTTCGCCAGTATCTGCCTCTACCTCGGGGCTCGGGGAAAGTGACGGGGATACAGGTGTTTGAGGACGGCCGGATTAAGAGTGCGACACGTCTTTGCGCCGGTCAGATCGGACGTGTTAACGGTCTCGCCGATGCCCGAGTTGGCGATCTGGTAGGCGCGACTGCCATCGCGCGCGGCGAATTTCATTTTGCGCCGCCCACGCTTGAAACGCGTATTATCTCCCGGCGACCGTCCGAACATGCAAACCTGTGGCTTGCGCTCAACCAGTTGGCTGAACAGGATCCTTTGATAAGCTTGCGGCGGAACGAAGAGACGAATGACGTTTTCGTATCGCTCTACGGCGAGGTCCAAAAGGAGGTCATCCAGTCTGAGTTGTCTACCGGTTACGGTATCGCTGCCGATTTTGAAGACAGCATCGTTATTTGCGTGGAAAGGCTTTGCGGCAGCGGGCAGGGGCTGCAACTCCTTTTCAAGGAGCCCAATCCATTTCTCGCCACCTTGGGCCTCCGTGTCGAGCCACGGCCAGACGGTACCGGCAACAGCTTTGCGCTGGAGGTGGAGCTGGGTCAGATGCCTGCGAGCTTCTATCGTGCGGTGGAGGAAACCGTGTTCGAAACGCTGAAACAGGGAATCTTCGGCTGGCGGGTGGAGGATTGTCACGTCGCAGTGACGGCTGCGCGCCACACGTCTCCATCCACCAATGCGGCGGACTTCCGGCACCTGACCCCGTGGGTGCTGGCGAGCGCACTCAAAGAAGCGCAAACCTTCGTTTGCGAGCCTGTTGACCGCTTTCATATCGAGGCACCCACCACCGCCATGCCGAGACTGGTTGCTTTATTAGCCAGAGTAGGAGCAGCGACAAATAACTCATTGATTTCAGGTAATGTGGTTAGACTTGAAGGCACACTGGCGTCAGCGGCTGTCCAGAGCGTTCAACAGCAGGTGCCGGGACTAACCGGCGGCATGGGTATGATGGAAACATCGTTCGATCACTATGCCCGAACTCGCCATCCCCCGCCGCAGCGTCGGCGCTCCGGTCCTGATCCGTTTAACGAGCGAGATTATCTGCTGCGTGTTGGCCGAAATGTATGATCCGCGTCGCGTTGTTTGTGAAGGTAACCTCGTCCGAACAGGAACGCGGAGAGCCAGTCATCAAGCCGTAGCTGTGGCTTTTTTTGAGATTGGGGTCATCAGTCACTGAAATCAGCTCGTTGAGAAACGATAAAGCAAAGCGGTTGCAAAAGTGCACCCCGGTCTTCCGACCGGGGTGTACTTGTATCTGCGTTGATATCGTTAATTAAACCGACCCGCCGCATGGGCAAGCATCGTATAGACCTTGCCGGTATCTGAGGTGAGGTAGGATTGTGTCACGGTCCGGTCGCGGTCGGTCCGGGCCACATCGGCAAGCAGCTTCTCGAAATCGTTGATATAGCGGTCAACGGCGGTGCGGAACTCCGCTTCACGCTCATATTTGCGCTTGATCTCGTCGAAGGTCGTCTGGCCTTTCAGCGTGTAGAGACGACGGGTAAAGACGTCGCGTTCGCCACGCTGGTAACGGCGCCACAGTTCCACCGACGCATCGTGATCGATGGCGCGGGCAATGTCGACGGAGAGCGAGTTCAGCGATTCCACCATGTGGCGGGGATTACGGGTGTCGGCTGCGCGG
>NZ_QLNF01000072.1:133362-194416 GCF_003261015.1 Agrobacterium sp. MS2
GGCAGGTGCTGGCTGCTGCTGCGCCGGGCGCTGCTGTTGAACCGGCGCCGGGGCTGCGGGCTGCGGGCGCGGCTCTACACGGCGCTCGACAGCCGGCTGGGTTGCGGCGATGGCGCGGGCAACCGGCTCGGACACTTCCATCTGCTGCGTCGAGCGGCCGACGAGCTGGGAAATATCCTGCAGCGCCTTGATCTGCTCGGATACGGCGCGGCGCATTGCGGCCGCACTTTCCTTGGCTTCTTCCGGCAGGTCGAAGGCACCACGCTTCAGTTCGGCGCGGGTCGCGTCAAGTTCGCGGCGGATATCGTGGCTTGAGCGACGGATTTCATCGGTCGCGCCGGCGAAGCGGCTCACCGCTTCCTCGACAGCCTGGCGCAGCGTTTCCTTGAGGTTGGCTGCGGCCGCATTGGATTTTTCGGAAGCACTGCCGAGAAGGTTGTCGACTTCCGAGAGAGAGGATTCGACACCGCCGCGCAGGCGGTTGACCAGCTCGTCGGAGTATTTCTGCGCGTCGGAGAGCGTGCTCTCGATCGAGCGGCTGGCATCCTGACCGGCGGCGAGCAGGGCGCCCCGCATGGTCTGTGCCGCCGAACGGGCGCGCTGTTCGGTTTCATCAAGCGAGCGGCCGATATCGGAGAAGGAAGCCTGCAGATTTTCACGCAGGTTGCCGGCGACGTTTTGCGAACGCTCTTCAGCCTCGTTAAGTGTGGTTTCCACCACGCCAATGACATTGCGCATGGCGCTTTCGATTTCCTCGGAACGCTTGACGAGGCCGACAGACAGGCTGCGCAACGCATCCTGGCGTTCTTCCAGCGTGCCGACAAGGCTCGACTGGGCGGCATTCAGCAGCTCGGATGCCTGGCTCAGCACCTTCGAATGTTCTTCGAAGCGGCTGACGATGCCAGCGACCTGTGCCAGCGTCTGGCCGGAAATATTCGACAGACGGTCGATCTTTCCTTCCAGCAGACGGCTGGAACTGGACACCATGTCGGCGGCCTGCGACGCGGACTCCGAGAAACGAGCTGCAGACGCATTCAGCGCTTCATCCGCTGCACCGAAGCCCTGAGCGGCGCGCTCAACGGCCGAATTGAAGTTGGTTGCCGACTGTTCGACGATTTCGGCCATGCTGTTATGGGTCTGCGACAGCATATCCGTGCTCTGACGAGTGGCGGCAACCAGCTTGTTGGCTGCTTCGCTTCCGGCGCGGGCATATTTGTCGATACCCTGTTCGACGGCGTCCGCCATTGCAGTATGGGTTTCCGACAACATGTCGGTGCTCTGGCGAGTGGCTGCGACCAGCTTGCTTGCCGCATCCGTTCCCGCGGCGGCATAATCGCTGATTGCCTGCTCCACCATGCCGACCATGCCGCTATTGCTCTGCGACAGAAGCTCGGCGCTCTGCTGGGCAGCGGACACGATCTTTTCGGCGGCTTCGCGGCCAATGGTGGCATATTCGTCGACGACCGGCTTGGCTTTTTCCTCGATAAGACGCGACAGCTCCGCGGAGCGGCTGGCCAGCATCGAGTTGAGTTCGCGGGTGCGGTTGTCCAGTGCCGAACGGATCGATTCGCCGCGCGCGTCGAGGGCGGATTCAACACCCGTCAAAGTCTCGGAAATGACACCAACCTGTGAGCGGACAACGGCTTCAGCCTCGGCAACCTTGTTGACGATGATGTCGCCCGCCTCGGAGAAGGTCTGCGCCACGGCGGCAGCCTGGCCGGAGAGGCGCGTCTGTGCATCCGAAATACGGTTGACGATCTCACCCGAGCGTTCCTCGATGGCCTTGGTAAAGGCCTCGTTCTGTGCCTGCACCTGTTCGGCGAACTCCGCGCCGGACTTCGCCAGCAGGGCGGAGGAACGGGCAGCTTCGTCGCCGATGCTTTGCGTGGCAGAGGTGACCGCGCCACGCAGGCTGACAGCAAGATCGGTGGCCTTGCCTTCGATGGTGCGATTGACGTTTTCGAGACCGATCGTCAGTGCGCGGTCCATCGTGCCGAGGCGCTCATCGATGCGGGCCGTGCCGGTATCGAAGGTTTCGGCCAGGCGGCTGGTGCGGCTTTCGAAGGTGTCGGCAACGCGGGTCGTCTGCTCGTCCAGGATGCCGGTGATCCGCTCGGCGGCCTCATCGCTGGTGCGCGCAAAGACGGCTGTCTTGTCTTCCAGCGCCTCGGCGAAGCGGCGGCCGGCATCCTCGATCGACGTGTTCACATTGGCGAGATCGCCGCCGACGCGTGCCTGAAGCGTATCGAGAGAGGTCTCGATGCGGGTGCCGGTTTCGTCGAGACGAGTGGTGACGTTGCCGATAGAGGTCTCGATTTTCGAGGAGAGGGCGTCCGTCGCGCCGCCGATTTCGCGTGCGGCTTCGCCGATCTTGACGGCGATATCGCCGGCGCTGTTGCGAAGACGCTCTTCCAGCGTTGCCGCACTACCGTCAATCGCCTTCTGCAGCGTTTCCTGCTGGGTTTCGAGCGACAGTTCAAGCATGCTGGCGCTGGAGGCGACAGTGGTGCCGATCATCATCGCCTGCTCGGAGAGCATGTCGCCCATCTGGGTCGTGGCGGAGCTGAGCGTGGCTGCAATTTCTGCCTGACGCTGCTCAAGCGTGCTGCGGATGTCCTCGTGCGATTGCGAAAGATTGCTTTCGAGGCGCGAGACGCCTTCTTCCACGGTCTGCGCAAACCGGGTGCTGCCGTCCTCAACGACGCTTTCAATGCGGTTGGCCGCGCCCGAAACGCTTAGCTCGATCAGACCGCTGTTGCGTTCCAGCGATCCGGCAATACGCTCGGCCTGCGAGCCGAGCATGGTTTCGAGCCGCTCATGGCCGCTGGCAAGCGCATTTTCAAGCGTGAAAGCAGTGGCTTCCAGGCGTTGGCCGACGCCGGCCGCCGCAAGCGAAAGCGATGACGCCCTGGCGTCCATGGCTTCGGCGATCCGTTCTTCGACACCCGAAATGGTCATGTCGAGCGCCATGGTGCGGCTGTCGAGCGCATCGGCGATGCGTTCTTCCGCACCCGATACGATACCGGAAAGAGCCGCCGTGCGGGTGTCCAGCGCGCTGGCAATGCGGTCTTCCACGCCGGAAACGGCGCTGTGCAGGGCGGCGGTGCGGCCGTCGAGAATATCCGCGATCTTTTCCTCCACGCCCGAGAAGCTCATGTCGAGCGCCATCGTGCGGCTGTCGAGGACGTCGGTGATGCGCTCTTCCGCGCCGGAAACGACTGACTTCAGCGAATCCGTGCGGCTGTCGAGCGCGCCGGCGATGCGGGTTTCGGCGCTGGCCACCAACTCGCCGAGAACTGCGGTGCGTGAATCGAGCGTTTCGGTGATTTTTTCCTCGACTCCGGAGAAGGCCATATCCAGCGCCATCGCGCGGCTGTCGAGTGCATCCGTGATGCGTTCTTCCGCACCCGAAACCACGGCGTTGAGGGCTGCGGTGCGGCCGTCCAGCGTTTCTGCAATCCGGGTTTCGGCGCCCGCCACCACATCGCCGAGCGCGGCTGTACGGCTGTCCAGCGCGCCGGCAATTTTCTCTTCGGCGCTCGCCACGATGCCGGTGAGGGCGGAGGTGCGGTTGTCGAGCGTCTCGGAAAGCCGTTCCTCCACATTAGCGAAGGTCATGTCGAGAGACAGGGTGCGGCTGTCCATGGTGTCGGCGATACGTTCCTCGACGCCGGAAATGGTGCTGGAAAGCGCAGCCGTGCGGCCATCAAGCGTTTCGGCGATACGGCTCTCGGCTCCGGAGACGACGTCGTGCAGGGCAGCCGTGCGGCTTTCCAGCGTGTCGGAGATGCGGTCCTCGATGCCGGAGACTGCGCCGGTAATGGCTGCGGCCCGCGTTTCGAGCGTTTCGGCAAGGCGACGTTCCACGTCGGCGACGACGTTGTTGATCGCAGCTGCACGTTCGTCGAGCATGGCAGCGAGGCGTTCTGCCGTGCCGGAGACGGAGCCGGTAATAGCCATGGAACGGCTGGCGAGCGCTTCGTCGAAACGGTTCTGGCTGGCCGAAAGCGCGCCGAACAGGGCGTTGCTGCGTTCCGACAGTACGGCGTCGATCTTCTCGTGCGAATTGGCGAAGACGTCTGTGATTTCGGCGGTGCGCTGGCCGATCGCGTCGCTGAAGGCCTGAGTCCGGGCCTCAAGCGCGCTTTCCAGCATTTCCTGACCCGTGCCGAGCGCGGTGGCGAGCGCCAGCGACTGATCGGTCATGGTGGTGCCGATGCGTTCCAGACCGGCGCTCAACATGGTGTCTAGTGCTTCAGAACCGCCCGCCACGGTTTCGTTGATCCGGGCAAGGCTTTCCATCAGCTTGCTATCGAGGCTGCCGGCGCGCTGGTCGAAGGCGCTGGCGAATTGCGCCACGTGTTCATCGAAGGCCGAGTTGACCTGACCCACCGTCGCCTGCATCCGTTCCTCATAGAGGCCGGAGCGGAGATCGAGATCCATGATGGCGTCGTCGGCCGTGCTCTGCAGGCTCTGGCGGAAGGAGAGGCCTTTTTCCTCGAGCGTCGTGGAAAGCTTGTCGAGCACGGTATCCAGCGAACCGCCGATGATCTGCTGGCCGCGTTCGATATTGCGGTTGAGCTCGAGCGTGCGGCTGGAAAGCGTCTCGTTGAGCTGGCGGGTGCGTTCCTCAAGCGCGCTGTTGAGGCTTTCCACGCCGCTGTCGAGCGTCGAGGCATGGATCGCGAAACGTTCGAGCAGCACTTCACCGCGTTCGTCCAGCGTCGAGGTGAGATTATGCAGCCGCATGTCGAATTCGTTGGAAATCGTCGTGCCGGAGGAGTTCAGCGCCTGAAGCAGGTTTTCGGTCTTGGCAGCGATCAGGCTGCCCATCGCTTCCGTCGAAGCGCGCGATTTTTCCAGGAGAGCCGCCGAACGTGTGTCGATCATCGACGCGAAGGCCTCGCCGGTCGTGGCGATCCGCATCGAAAGCTCTTCGCCGACGATGGAGAGTTCTTCCTTGATCTGTTCCTGCGCGCCGACGATGGAGGAGCGGATGCGCTCGGCATGGTTGACGATTGCGTCGCGTTCGGCGGTCAGTTCCTGCACGAGGCTGCGCACGCGCAGCTCATTGTCCGCATAGCTGCGCTCAAGCGCATTGACTTCGGAATGGACGAGGGTTTCGAGTTCGGTCGCACGCGCAATGGTGCGCTCGATACCGTCATTCATGGCCGAGACTTCACGGCGAACCGCCTGGCCAACGGACATGATGCGATCGGAGGCAACGGTTTCGGGTTCGGCAAGACGAAGCGCGACTTCCGCCATGGAGCGGGCGGCGTTGCGCAGATCGCGGGCACGCGCCATCATGATGGCGAAGGCGAAAAACAACATGACCGGCACCAGAATGCCGACGACGATCGCCATCAGGCCGGGGATCGCGGCGAGGTCGGAAAGCGAACTGATATTCCAGAGCGCATTGCCGTAAAGAAGATGCGCGATGCCAAGGCCGCCGAGCGCCCATATGACCGACATGATCGTGGCGTTGCGAAGCGCGCCGCCGATGGACCCGCCTTCCAGCGATTTGAGGATCATGGCCGGGCTGCGCTTGGACCCGTCATTGGCCGCTTCGAGATTGGGCGATTTCGGCGCCGGTTCGACAGGCGTGCGCGCGACTTCGGGAGCAGGGGTCGGTCTGCTGGCTTCCTTCACTCTGGCCTCCGGCTGCTTCGGCGCTGCAGTCTTCCGCGTCTCCGGCTTTTCTTCGAAAGCGCCAAGCTGCAGGGCATCTTCCAATGCCTGGAAAGCAGTCTCGTCGACAGAGTCGCTGATCTTGTTATTCGCCATGCGGTTACGCCTCGTTACACATACGCCCGGCTTCATGCCGTTGGACCGCCTGCCTATGCAGGCGGACTGCCGCCATCATGCCAGCGGAACATATCCCTCCAAGAGAGAACAATCCCGCCACTTACCAAATCCCGAATGCTGGTGATCCAGCTTTCGGGCGAAATTACAACACTGTGCCGCAATAACAAAGCTTGTGCTTAGGCCTCGCAGCAACAGCAGTACCGTAGTGACACATTTAGGTGTTCGAAACAATTAATGCGGATTTGCGGTGGTGGCGAAGTGTCGGCTTTTTAACAGTTTTTAAACCTGAGTTTCACGCTGAACGCCTTGTTTCGCATAAGTTTAACATAAATTAACCATAGCAGAAGATTTTCAGCCGCGTCACGCCGTAATTTAAGCCGATAGCACGGGTTAGGATGCCTGAATACGACACAGATGTGACACGAAACAGGAAACGGCAAGACAGGAATTTGAGACATGGCAGCAGTCAGTATCGCTTTCGAAGCGCCCGATAATTGCGGCGGCGCGCCGGTCACTGGAAAAAAGCCTATCGATTTCGATCATCTGGCCCGTCAGACGATGGGCGACAAGGATCTTGAGATCGAGGTGCTGCAACTGTTCAGCCGCAATGCGCGCGCCGCGCTGCACGAAATGGCGGGCGCCGGCGACACGGGCGTGAAGGCGACCGCGCACCGCTTGAAGGGGGCAGCACAGGCAGTCGGCGCCTTTGATGTTTCTGTGGCTGCCGCCGCCGTGGAGGCTGGTGGCAATGACAGCGCCGCGATTGCAAAGCTTGCGGCCGCCATTGTCGAGGCGGAAAATTTCATCCTGAAACTTTGCCGCTGAGGCGTAACTCATCAAAATTGCGGTTTCGCAAGGCCGGTTTAGGCCCTGGGCGCCCTCCAAGCGGGTTGCCAAGGCGAACCGGCCTTTCTATGTGTTTAGAACAGTTCTTAGATCACATTCTGGATTTCGGCATGACAAAACTGACAATCGTTGCCTTTGACGGCACGCCCCATGAACTCGACGTGAGCAACGGTTCCACCGTGATGGAGAATGCCGTGCGCAACTCCATCCCCGGCATCGACGCGGAATGTGGCGGTGCCTGCGCCTGCGCCACCTGTCATGTCTATGTCGACGACGCCTGGTCGGAGCGCGTTGGCGGGCCGGAGCCAATGGAAGAAGACATGCTGGATTTCGCTTTCGACGTGCGGCCGACTTCGCGTCTTTCCTGTCAGATCAAGATGAGCGACGACCTTGACGGTCTCGTCGTTCACGTTCCTGAGCGCCAGGGCTGAGACGAAACGGCTTTGCGGCAGAAAAAGCCCCGCTCACCAAGGTAGCGGGGAGCGGGGCGAGGCGGGTACGCAGCATGCAGGCGAGGGAGGAAACACCTGCGAGCCCTCAAGTGCGCACCGGGAGAACCGGAGGCGGCTGCGACCATCAAAGCTTTTGAGACAGTATGGTCCGAAACCGTACGTACAACGTACAATGAGTCTCGCCGGACGCACCATCACCAGAAGTCACGGGTGAGATCGGACATCACGTAACGTCATGTCGGCCAATCATTCAGCTTTGTCGGAAGAAAGGCGCGGATCTCTCAGCGGCGGCTCTGTCCCTGTTCGAGCCGGTTTTTCAGGAGCCGTGTCATGCGGGCATCGAAATTTCGCGATTCCACCACGTCGAACCGCATCTGGTCCCTGTCGTGCTCGTCCATCACCGTCTGGGTGATCTTGCCAACCATTTCCTGCAGCGTTTCACAGTTTTTCTGGGGGCGAAGCGCGGTCAACTGCCTTTCGAGCGAACGGGCGTGAGTGCGGGCGATTTCGGCGTGCCGTTCCTCGTGGCGCTTGATATCGGCAAGCAGCGTATCCCAGATGAAGGCCAGTTCCGCCGTGGTGCGGCGGCGGTTTTTCCATTGCGGCAGGAGAATCCGGGTATTCAGCACCACTTTGGCGGTTCCGACGCTGCAAAGGCCGTTTTTCTCAACATAGGTGAGTTCGCCACCGAATTTGATTTCGGTCGCGCCCGGATGGCGCGCGCCGGTATTGCGGGTCAGCGGGCCGTGCCTGGAAAGCTGCTGGTCGAGGTCGGCGGCGGTTTTGCCGCTGATCGAAAAATAGGAATAGGTCTTGCGGACGATGGTTTCGGAAAAAGCCGGTCCGGGGATGGAAAGTGCGACTGCGACCGCCAAAGCGGCGCAAAGAGCACGTGATGATTTGGTCATGACCCGGCCTTCCGGTTGAACTTGAAAAACGTTTGCTGCATAGGCGGAGCGGAACTTATAAGAATTGGCATAACACTCCGTTATTCCGAAAGGCACGTGTTACGTGATAACAGCCGGCAGCAACGCGTGGCAAGCGGCCCATGGCCGCTCCCTGAAACTTGATGGGCGTGGCCGTATTATGGCCATCGTCAACGCAACGCCCGATTCCTTTTCGGATGGCGGCCGTTATCTCGCCGTTGATGCGGCTTTTTCCCATGCGCTGACCTGCGTGGAAGAAGGAGCCGACATCATCGATATCGGCGGCGAGTCCACCAGGCCCGGGGCTGGCGCGGTAACGGAAGCCGAGGAGCAGGATCGGGTGCTGCCCGTCATCGAGAAATTGCGCCGCGAGACGGATGTATTGATTTCCGTCGATACCTATCGCGCTTCGACGGCTCGGCTCGCCATCGCGGCAGGGGCGCATATCGTCAATGACGTTTTCGGTTTGCAGAAAGACGCCGAAATGGCGGGCGTGGTCGCCGCTACCCGCGCGGGCGTCTGCATCATGCATACCGGCCGTGACCGGCAGAAGCTCGCCGATGTCATCGCCGATCAGTTCGAATTCCTCAATCATTCGCTCGAGATCGCCGAGGACGCGGGTGTTGCCCGCGATGCCGTCGTGCTGGATCCCGGTTTTGGTTTTGCCAAGGACGAACGGGAAAACGTTGAGCTGATGGCCCGTTTCAGCGAGCTTGCCGCCTTTGGCCTGCCGGTTCTTGCCGGCACGTCGCGCAAGCGTTTTATCGGGTCGCTGACGGGCCGGGATGCGGCCGATGAACGCGATATCGGAACGGCTGCAACGACGGCGATCCTGAGGCTTGCCGGCGCTTCGATTTTTCGTGTGCACAATGTCGCCGCGACGCGTGATGCATTGGCAATCGCCGATGCGGTTCTTGCCAAAGCGTCGGCAAAGGCCGATGCCTAGATCAATGAGTGCCGGAATGTCATGTCCCGAGGAGGGTGCGGCTTTCCGGCGAAACAGTCCTGCCATGGAGGCGATGCGATGAGCCGCTATACCATCATCCTGAAAAACTGTTCCTTCTTTGCCCGTCATGGTCTTCTTGAACAGGAAGAGGTGTTGGGGCAGCGCTTTTTCGTCGACGCCGAGATGGAGGTCGAGGCGGGCGACGCGCTGGAAACCGACGATATTGAGAACACCGTCGATTATGGCGTGGCTTTCGCGGTCATCGAAAAGATCGTCGTCGGCCAGCGCCGGTATCTCATAGAGGCGCTTGCGAACGACATCGCCAAGGCGCTGCGTGCCCGTTATCCGCAAATCGTCTGGCTGCGCATCACGGTGCGCAAGCCCTCAGCGCCGGTTCCCGGTATTCTGGATTATGCACAGGTGAGCGTTGAACACCGAGCCTGAAACGATGACCGTCGCTACCTTGGGTCTCGGCGGCAATATCGGCGATGCGGCCGCCGCCATGGCCAGGGCACTGCGCGAACTCGATGCGCATGGCGATTGCCGCCTGATGGCCGTCTCCAACCTTTACCGCACACCTCCATGGGGCAACACGGATCAGGCCGATTTTTTCAATTGCTGCGCCTTGGTCGAGACCGCGCTTCCGGCGCCCGCGCTGCTGGAACTGTGCCTCAATATCGAAAAAGGCATGAAACGGGTGCGGACGGAACGCTGGGGCCCGCGCACCATCGATATCGATGTGCTGACCTTCGGGAACCAGTCTATCGTTACGGAAAGCATTGAAGTGCCGCATCCGCGCATGACGGAGCGCGCTTTCGTGCTGATGCCGCTTGCTGATATAGCGCCTGATCTCCAGGTCAGGGGAAAGTCCGTCCGGGAATGGCTTCAGCAGGCGGACAAGAGCGGCATTGTCAGCGCAAACGAAAAGCGGGAGTGGTGGACACTCCCGCCTTGCAATGGCTGAAAAACTGTAGTCTTTACGGCTTGATCGAGCCGACAGCCAGCTGGTCGATATCGCGCGCCAGCGTGACGCCGATGACCGGTATCATCTGATCGGCGACCTTCACCGAGATGGTGATGTTCATCGAATTGTCGTTGGAGACGCGGGCAACCATTGCACCGTTGAGTTTGGCGCGGTTGATGCCGACGACGACCTTGTCGCCGCTGACCTGTCCGGAGGTGATGTCCAGACCCTTGCCGGCCGCGCCATCAAGGAACCTGCCTTCGTAGCTGTTGCCCTTCTGGCTGATGACGGCGGACATGGGCTGGCTGAAGACGCCGACGCGGCAGGTGCCGCCGAGCTTTATGCCGGTCTGCTTGTCGTCAAGCGGTTCGCCCGTCAGGTCGCAGGTGAATTTCGTGCCCTTGTATTTGCCGGCGACGATTTCGCCCGGACCCTTCCAGACGCCGGCAACGGAGCGGAAAAACACGTCGTCGCGATCGCGTGATGCGGCATGCACGTCAGACATGCCGAAACCGCCGCTGACGGACAATATGGCGGCAAGTCCGCCCACAAGCGAAAAGAAGCGCGAATACATGATACTTTCCCCGGCGAAGAAGCCTGTTCGATAGGCTGCAATCTACCGGCGGAATGGTTAATGCTTGGTTTATTTCACTCTCATTTGCGGCGTCATCCGTAACCTTTTGCACCGCTCAAAGCCGAGCAATCAGGCTTTCTCGCCGCTTTTTCCACTGCTTAAATCGGGCGTGAGGTCGGACATGAAATCGCCGATTCCCGGCCGTTTCACAGCCCTGAACGGCAGCGGGCGGCAAAGATCCATTGCGGCAATGCCGATTCGCGCCGTCATCAGGCCGTTGATGACGCCTTCGCCGAGACGTGCGGAGAGTTTCGAAGCAAGGCCGTGTCCGAGAACCTGTTGAGCGAGCCCATCACCGACGGCGATCGAGCCCGTGACGGCGAGATGGGCGACGACATCGCGCAGGAGTTTCAGCATGCCGAGCGTGCCGGGACGGCCGCCGTAAAGCTCTGCCATGGCGCGCACCAGCCGCGTCACTTCGAACAGCACATAAGCGAGATCGACGACGGCGCGTGGACTGACGGCGGTGACAACCGAGACCCGTTTTGATGAATTGAGAATCAGCGCCCGCGCCTGTCGGTCGAGCGGCACCAGCAGTTCACGTTCGGCAAGCTCGATCAGATGCGGCCCGTCGATGACATCGCTTTCCGTTTCCTTCAGCGCCGCGCGCCCCTTGGCCGTTTCCGCCCGATGGGAAAGGACGGCATTCAGGCGGGTGACGATGGCGCGGGCGGGTTTCGGGCTCTTGTCAAGGCTTGCCGTCTCGGCATCCGCCTTGAGAGATTGTACGGCATTCAGCCGCATGATGCCGAAGACTTCGCGGCCGACGAGGGCGAGAACCGCAAAAAGCGCCACGATGAGGGCGATCGTTGCCGTGTAGCCCAGCCAGTCGGAGCGGGAAAACAGATTGCGGATGAGCTGATCCGCCCAGAGCCCGAAGGCAAGCGAGAACAGCACACCCAAGGCACCAAGCGCCAGCTTGCCGAAGGAGAAGCGGCTTTTCTTCGGTATCGCCACGGGCAGAGCGGCAGCGTCTATGTCCTCAGGTGCCAGAAACGGATCGTCTTCATCTGGCGTCAAAGATATCTCCGCATCGAAACTGCGCGGCGCTCGCTTCTGCGTGGCGGACGGTCGTGCCGTCTCTTCCGTTTCGAGCGTGAAAGCGGCGGGGCGGCGCGTCTGCGGATCGTTTTGTGTGGGAGCTTTCATGCGAGCTTGTCTCCGAACAGGAACTGCATGGCGCGGTCGAGCCTGATATGTGGAACGGAAAGCCGAATGCCGCCGCTGCCCGGCTCGTCAATGTTGGGCGGTCGAAAACGCACGACATTGACATCAGGTAGTGTCGCCTTGTCGCCATCCCGGTCTATGCTGCGGAACAATGGCTCCGGATCGTCAGGCAGGTCGCCCGGAAAGATCGCTGTCTTGCGATTGCCGTCAAATGTCTCGCCATTGATGGTTTCGCCGGCCATCGGCGTGCCCACGATGACGGGCAGTTCGTGGCCATCTTGTCGAACGCTTGCCTCTCTCGTGGCGCGAACCGAAGCCAGCGCCATGACTTCGATACCGGCGCCATTCATGCCGATGGTGGTGATGGCGCGGTCGACCAGACGCCGGGTCAGGCGCTCCAGCCGGTCATGGCTTTCGTGATGCAGATGATCGGCCTTCGTAGCCGTAATCAGCACCTTGTCGATGCGACGGCCGATCAGCGACGACAGCAGGCTGTTGGTGCCGGGGCGGAAACAGGCGAGAACATCGCCCAGCGCTCGCTCCAGATCCTGAACGGCTTCCGGACCGCGATTGACGGCCTGCAGCGTGTCGATCAGGACGATCTGCCGGTCAAGGCGGGCGAAATGCTCGCGGAAGAAGGGTTTGACGACAATCGACTTGTAGGCGTCGTAGCGCCGCTCCATCATGGCGCGCAGGGAGCCTTTCGGCGCTTTTTCGTCCGTCAGGCCGGGAAGCGGCGCAAAGGTCAGCGCGGGCGACCCTTCCAGATCGCCGGGCATCAGGAAGCGGCCGGGCGGCAGGGTGGACAGCGATCTCTCGTCGGACTTGCAGGCCTTGAGATAGGCCGCGAAGCTTTCAGCCAAGCGTCGGGCCGTCATTTCGTCGGCGGGCGCGTTGATATCGAGCGAAGAGGCGATGGCCAGCCATTCCTGTGCCAGCTCGGCGCGGACCCCGCTTCCGGCCAGCGAGACTGTGGTATCGCTGAATTGCCTGTAATCCTGCGACAGAAGCGGCAGGTCGAGCAGCCATTCGCCGGGGTAATCGACGATATCGATGGAGAGCTTGCCGGCCGAGAACCAGCGGCCCCAGCCGCTGGCGCTCTGGTAATCCAGCGTGATCCTGAGTTCCGAGATCGCCCGCGTCGAATCCGGCCAAAGCCGGTCGCGCACCAGTGCCTGGATGTGATCTTCATATTGAAAGCGGGGAATGGCGTCGTCCGGCTGCGGCTCCAGCCGCACGTTAGAAACGCGTCCGGAGCGCATGGCCTCAAACAGCGGCAGCCGTCCGCCGTTGAGAAGATTGTGGACCAGCGAAGAGATGAAAACCGTCTTGCCAGCCCGCGAAAGGCCGGTGACACCAAGCCGCAATGTGGGGTGAGTGAGGTTACTCGCGCGGTCGGCCAGATTATCGAACGCAATGAGCGCACTGTCTGTCAGGGACGTAAGAGAAGGCGGCAATGGCAATTTCCCGGCTGCGTTAAACGGTCACGGCTGCAATATAGGAAGATATGGTTGCCCAAAAAAGAAGCGCGCCATCGGATTTTCAGCGCGCCTTCTTTCCACAATTCATCGCACGCCGAAGCGATTATTTGCCCGGTGCGAGGAAATCGACCAGCCGCCAGCGGTCTCTGCCGTTGCTGGCACCGCCGTCGTGATCCAGAACCGCGAGGCCCGATGTCGGAAAACCCGAGGGCAGGGCGGCATGCAGCAGGTCCTCGCCTATCATCGCTTCCAGCGTTGCCTCCATGGTGGGGTTATGGCCCACCAGCATTACTGACTGCGCCTCCGTCTGAGCGGCGACAAGCGAGAGATAGGTTTCGCTGCGCGCATTATACATCTCATCGACATAGAAGATGTCTATGCCTTCATTGAAGGCCCTTTGCCAGGCCTCCGTTGTCTGCCGGCAGCGAACGGCCGTGGAAGACAGGAGGACTTCGGGCCGGTAGCGGCGGTCGGCGGCGAGGTCGGCAATGACCTCCGCCTCGGCAAAGCCGGCCTCGTTCAATCCCCGGTCGAAATCCCGTTCTCCCGGCGCCGCCCAGGCGGCCTTGGCGTGGCGCAGAAGATAAACTCGGCTCGGGGAAGATGCTGTCAAGGGCGGGGACCGGCGTTCGAATGTCAGGGCACGGGCGGAATGCTACAGGATTGGGTTGCAGGACCGCAAGTCCTCTTTCCTGTTGGTAAGTCGCATTGAAGTGATTGAAGAAGAGATCGCTTCAATACGAATAAAGAATAAAAATTAGTCATTTAGATGATTTTTGTGTCAGTTTTAAAAATGCCCGAAAACTGATCTGTAGACTTGAACCGGCCACTATCATTGGAGTATACACCGCCGCATTGAGATGTTCTTCGAGGAGAATCGCGTTGAGTGAGAAGATCGATCTTAGCAAATATGTGCTCTCGGAAGACGATGAGTTCATGAATGCCAGCCAGCGCGCCTACTTTCGCGCGAAGCTCATAGCCTGGAAAAACGATATCCTGAGAGAAGCGCGCGAGACGCTCGGACATCTCGCCGAAGAAAGCGCCAACCACCCCGATCTTGCGGATCGGGCGTCTTCCGAAACAGACCGGGCGATCGAGCTTCGCGCCCGCGACCGTCAGCGCAAGCTGATATCGAAGATCGATGCAGCCCTTCAGCGGATCGAAGACGGCACTTACGGTTATTGCGAGGAAACAGGCGAGCCCATCGGCCTCAAGCGTCTGGACGCGCGCCCGATTGCGACCCTCTCCATCGAAGCGCAGGAGCGCCACGAGCGTCGCGAAAAAGTCTATCGCGACGAATAAGGCTAAGCCGCGTCAGACCGGTGACACTATAAAAGAACAAGGGCACGGAAACGCTTCCGTGCCCTTTTTTATGCAATGACCTCGGCCGGGCAAATTCGTCCTTCAGCGGTCGCGGGTCACCGAAAGCTCACCGAAGATGCGTGCCATCTCCTTCTGGACGTCACCATCCGGCGATGCGCCGGTGACTGGTGGCGTGGCCGGCTGCGGTTTTGCCTGCTTTTCCGCTACGGGGAGAGCGTCCGGGTCACTATCGGTTTCCTTGCTTTTGGCGATCTCGGCTTCGAGGAAGCTCTCGAAATCGCTGGCCAGCTCGTCTGAAAATTTCGGCTCGGTGTCATTGGCGGCGACAGCCGGATTCTCAGGTTTGGGAGGGAACGGGACAGACGGTGCGCTCGCCGCCGGGCTCATACCGGGAAGAACCCGCTCCCGCGCAGCGTCGAGAAAATCGGCTGCGATGGATTGATTGATCACCGGCTCGCGCGCAGCGAAAACGGGCGGCGCAACGTCCGCAGGCCCGTCCTCTGCCGTCTTTGCCTCTATAGGTCCCTGGGCCGGGATCGGCGGCGCAACCGGTGCGGGGGCGGGTGCCGAGGGTTCGGCCCGCTTAAACTCCGGCCGCTCCGGGGCGATGGGGAGTGACGCGGCGGCGACGGGCAGAACGGTCGCGCCGGCGGCGGCTACGGTCACCGGTATTGGCGGCGGGGCAGGACGGGCCGCCTCCCGCTCGGAAGGTGCAGGTCTTGCCGGCGCGGCGGATTCACGCGCCGTCGGAGGCGGGGACGCAGGCGGCGGTGGCGTTGCCGGGCGCGGCGACGGTGGTGCTGCCGCTGCTGTCGGCGCGGGACGTTGGGCTTGAGCGGGCGGTTCCGGCCGTTGCGGCTGCTTCACCGGCTCCTCCGCTATCGAAGCGGGCGCAGGGGCTTGAGACGGTTGCTGCTGCGGCAGCACGGCGCGGCGTTCCGGTGAGATGGAAGGCTCGGTCCTTTTCGGCTCGCTTTCCTGACGCGGGAGCGCCTTGAGTTCCGGCTCCTGCACGTCCCTGACGATCGGGATCGCGCCTATGCCGCTCTCGATGACGATATCGGTTGGGCCGCCGATCATGACCAGATGCTCGACATTGTCGCGCCGCACCAGCACGAGCCGACGACGCGCATCGACGGCTGTGGCGTCAAGCACCTGCAAACGTGGCTGCCGGTTGCGGCCGCCGCGGATAAAGGGCGCCGAACCGCTTCGTCTGCGCAGGATCCACAGAGCAATCGCCAGAACGAGGAGGGCCACACCCACACCGACGACGGCGACGATGAGACGGTTTCCATAGGTGCCGATAAAATCTTCCATCATGGAGATCATCCCTTCAGATTTTTGGCTTTTTAATTTCTTGGGCAATTAATATTGCCGTGGTTCTTATAATGTGAACATCAAGCACGAAAAGACGATTTTTTTAGGCGCGACACAAGGTTTATTCATTTCAGCACGGGCATCGCCTTATCGATGGCAACGGCGCCACCAAAGCGCCACATCTCGTCCTTCAATGCCGGGGGAGAGCGAAAGTTGCAATTCTTCCAATAGAAGGTAGCGCTTGCCATGTTTCGATCCCGTCTCGTCGGACCCGTACTGAGGCGCTGCACTGCCGCCCTGTTGATTTCCTGTTCGGCAGCGGCGGATGATAAGGCGCCAGGCAAGGTTTTCACGATGGATGAGTTCGTTCGGGACAACCCATCGTGTGTGGACTTTACCGATGGATGTTCGGTCTGCACCGTCAGTGACGGCAGGATTGAGTGCTCCGCGCCGCGGATCCAATGCCAGGTGAGGGAACTCACCTGCACGCGCCATTAGTCTTTTGAGGCTGATATGCGGCTTTGAAGCCGTTTTCGCTGTGCGTTTTAAGCCTTTGTGTCGCTGCGGAGCTTTTTGAGGGTCGAGCGAGTTGCTACAAGAAATTCTGCTGCCCGATTCCGTCCGGAGTGCGGGACTGTTTGAATGACGACCTGCACGACTGCGAGGCCAAGATGACACGGGTGCGCGAGACAAGCGACAACGACCTTCCGCTGGTGGACAGGCGTGCCCGTTCCGGCACGGTGTTGCGCATTCTGCTGCTGGCGCTGGTGCTGATCGCCGCTGCCGCCGCCTTTGTCTATTTCAAGGATTCTCTCGAAAACGAAATCGTGCTCGGCATTCTTGGTGTGCTGGCCATGATGGGCATTTTCTTTCTGGTGTCGTCGATCATCGGTTTCATTGAGGTCATGCCGCAATCGCAATCGGATGGGCTTGCACGCCGGTTTCTCTCTGCCCACCCCGATGGTACGCTGATAACAGATGCCAAGGGGCATATGGTTTATGCCAACGCCACCTATTGCAGGATGAGCGGCACCACCAAGGCGAGCGATATCCAGAGTCTTGAAACATTGCTGTCGCGCAGCCGGGAAGCGACGGAGGCTCTTTACCGTCTCATCAACATGCTGCGCGAAGGCCGCGACGGCTACGAAGAATTTCGCCTTCTGAAACCGCTGGGCGAGGATTCCAATGCGGGGCCACACTGGTACAGGCTGAAGGGCAGGGTGCTGAAGGATTCGGGCGGCGAGGGGCTGCATGTCTTCCAGATTGCCGATATCACGCCAGAGCGCGAAGATCAGGAGCGCTTTTTCCGCGAATTGCAGAATGCCATCGATTACCTCGACCACGCGCCGGCCGGTTTCTTTTCCGCCGGTCGCAAGGGTGAGATCGTTTATCTGAACGCCACTCTGTCGGAATGGCTCGGCATCGATCTCGCACAGTTTTCGCCAGGCTCGATGACGGTCTCGGACATCGTCGCCGGCGAGGGCATGGCGCTGATCGAATCCGTCCAGCCCCAGGGTTCAGCAAAGCGCACCGAAATCCTCGATCTCGACATGCGCCGGGTGAACGGCCAGAGCATGCCGGCCCGCCTCGTCCACCAGGTCACGGCAAAGGACGGCGCGCCGGGTGAGAGCCGTACCATCGTCCTGATGCGGCCCAAGGGGCAGGAGGATACCGAATCTTCCTCCGCCATGCGCTTCACGCGCTTTTTCAACAATACGCCGATGGCGATTGCCTCGCTTGACGGCGATGGACGCATCCTGCGCATCAATGCGCCTTTCCTCAAGCTGTTCTCCGGCGTTGTCGGGCGCGACGATATTGATCGCGGCGTGGCACTCGAGACAGTCCTTCACGACAATGAAAAGCCGCGCCTTGAACAGGCGCTCGCCGAGGCCAAGGACCGTCAGGGCGATATCGCGCCCTTCGATTCCCGCCATCCGAGCGACGAGACGAGGCATTTCCGTTTCTACGTCAATGCCGTCATCGACCAGGACGACGAGGCGCCGGAGGAGGTGGCAATCGTCTATGCCATAGAGGTGACAGAGCAGAAGGCGCTCGAAACCCAGATGGCGCAGACGCAGAAGATGAACGCGGTGGGCACGCTCGCAGGCGGCATCGCCCACGATTTCAACAACGTGTTGACCGCCATCCTGCTGTCGTCCGACCATCTGCTCTTGCAGGCGCGTCCGGCCGATCCGAGCTTCGCCGATCTGATGGAGATCAAGCGAAACGCCAACCGCGCCGCCGTACTGGTGCGCCAGCTTCTGGCATTCTCGCGCAAGCAGACGATGCGCCCGGCAATCCTCAACCTGACGGATGTGATCGGCGATCTGCGCATGCTGGTGGACAGGTTGATTTCCGGCACCAATGTCAAGCTGGAGGTCGATTATGGCCGGGACCTGTGGCCGGTGAAAACAGACCTGTCGCAGTTCGAGCAGGTGCTCATCAATCTCTGCGTGAATGCACGCGACGCCATGCCCGATGGCGGCAAGATCACCATCAGGACACGCAACGTCGACGCAGAAGAGATCGCCGCGCTCGGCCGTCCCGAATTCCCGGCCGAAGACATGGTGATGGTGGAAGTTGCCGATAACGGCACGGGCATCCCGCCGGAGATCATGGACAAGATTTTCGAACCGTTCTTCACCACCAAGGAAGTGGGCAAGGGCACGGGCCTCGGGCTGTCGATGGTCTACGGCATCGTCAAACAGTCCGGCGGCTATATTTATCCCGAATCGGAAGTGGGCAAGGGAACGGCCTTCCGCATCTACCTTCCGCGCCACGTGGTGGAGGCGGTTCCCGGCACTGGACAGCAGCCAGGCGAGGCGGCGCTTGCGCCGGTCGCCGCGGCCGAGCCGGTGAAGGAGGAGCCGCTGGACCTCACAGGCAAATCCGCCGTCGTGCTGCTGGTGGAAGACGAAGAGGCGGTGCGGCGTGGCGGCAAGCGCATGCTGGAAACGCGCGGCTACACCGTGCACGAGGCAGGCTCCGGCACTGAGGCGCTGGAGGTGATGGAGGAACTGGAAGGCAAGGTGGATATCGTCGTTTCCGACGTCGTGATGCCTGAGATGGACGGCCCGTCGCTGCTGAGAGAGCTGCGCAAATCCTATCCAGACCTGAAATTCATCTTCGTTTCAGGTTATGCCGAGGACGCCTTCGCGAAAAACCTGCCGGCTGATGCCAAGTTCGGTTTCCTGCCCAAACCCTTCTCGTTGAAGCAGCTTGCCATCGCCGTGCGCGAAATGCTCGACGACAAGGAGTGAGACCGGCGCCGTCGAACCGAATTCGGCAGAGCGGCCGCCTGTCGCAGCCGTCCGCATTTGGCGCGAAGGCGCGCCCATGCGGGCGAGGTATGTCTTCTCGGACTTCGGTTACCTGTCATATCCCGCACTTTTCGCGAGGTTTGCCTCTTCGCAAACGCAATAGTGATTGCACCGTCGCGCAAGGGGCTTAAAATCGCTTCTTAACGACCTAAATATGGAGAGGCGAAGTTCTCCCTCCTGGCAATCAGCTGTCGGTTTGAGAACAGTTTGGAGAATGATGAAAGATGATCGCTAAGCCGATCTACATGCAGGGCGAGGGCGAAGGGGAAGACGGGGGCGGTGCTAACCGTGGAACGTCTGTTATCACCCGCGTTAAGCCGAAGACGAAAAGACCGAATTTGTACCGTGTTCTTTTACTGAATGACGACTACACTCCCATGGAATTCGTCATTCACATTCTGGAACGGTTTTTCCAGAAAGATCGTGAAGCGGCAACCCGCATCATGCTGCACGTGCACCAGCACGGCGTAGGCGAATGCGGGGTGTTTACATATGAGGTCGCAGAGACGAAAGTAAGCCAGGTCATGGATTTCGCCCGACAGCACCAGCATCCGCTGCAGTGCGTCATGGAAAAGAAATGAGGATCGCAACGTGCCAACTTTTTCCCCGAGTCTCGAGAAGGCGCTGCACCAGGCACTGACCTTTGCAAATGAGCGTCACCACGAATATGCGACGCTCGAACATCTCCTTCTGGCGCTGATCGACGACGCGGATGCCGCAGCCGTCATGGGCGCCTGCAACGTCGATCTCGATGCCCTTCGCAAGACTGTCAGCGATTACGTCGACAATGAACTGACCAACCTCGTCACCGGTTACGACGAGGATTCCAAACCCACATCCGGCTTCCAGCGTGTCATTCAGCGCGCCGTGATCCATGTTCAGTCATCCGGCCGCGAGGAAGTGACCGGCGCAAACGTGCTTGTGGCGATTTTCGCCGAGCGCGAGAGCCATGCTGCCTATTTCCTGCAGGAACAGGAAATGACCCGTTACGATGCGGTCAACTACATCTCTCACGGTATCGGCAAGCGCCCCGGCACGTCCCAGACGCGCACGCCGCGTGGCGCTGACGAACCGGAAAGCGAAAACAAGCCGAACCGCAGCAATCCCGAGGAGGACGGATCGTCCGCCAAGAAGCAGCAGGATGCTTTGAAGGCCTACTGCGTCAACCTCAATGAAAAGGCGAAAAACGGTAAGATCGACCCGTTGATCGGCCGTCACGACGAGGTCAACCGCACCATCCAGATCCTCTGCCGCCGCTCCAAGAACAACCCGCTTTATGTGGGTGATCCGGGCGTCGGCAAGACGGCGATTGCCGAAGGGCTTGCCAAGCGAATCGTGGAAGGCAAAGTGCCGGAGGCGCTCGCCAATGACACGATCTTTTCGCTCGACATGGGCACGCTGCTGGCGGGCACCCGTTATCGCGGTGATTTCGAAGAGCGTCTGAAGCAGGTCGTCAAGGAACTCGAAGAGTACCCGGGCGCGGTCCTGTTCATCGATGAAATCCACACCGTCATCGGTGCGGGCGCGACCTCCGGCGGCGCGATGGATGCGTCTAACCTGCTGAAGCCTGCGCTTTCGTCGGGTGCAATCCGCTGCATCGGTTCGACCACCTACAAGGAATATCGCCAGTTCTTCGAGAAGGATCGTGCGCTCGTGCGTCGTTTCCAGAAAATCGATGTCAATGAGCCGTCGATTGATGACGCCATCGCGATCATGAAGGGCCTGAAGCCCTATTTCGAGGATTACCATCACCTCAGATATTCCAATGAGGCGATCAAGGCTGCCGTTGAACTGTCGGCCCGCTATATCTCGGACCGCAAGTTGCCGGACAAGGCGATCGACGTGATTGACGAAACCGGTGCAGCGCAGATGCTGCTGCCCGTTTCCAAGCGTCGCAAGCTGATCACCGAACGGGAAATCGAGGCCACCATCGCGACGATGGCCCGTATTCCCGCGAAGACGGTGTCCAAGGATGACGAGATGGTTCTCGCCAACCTCGAAAAGGAACTGCGCTCCGTCGTTTATGGTCAGGACATCGCCATCGAGGCGCTTGCCACGGCCATCAAGCTGGCCCGTGCCGGTCTGCGCGAACCGAACAAGCCGATTGGCTCCTATGTCTTCTCGGGCCCGACAGGCGTGGGCAAGACGGAAGTGGCCAAGCAGCTTGCCGCCTCGCTCGGCGTCGAGATGCTGCGCTTCGACATGTCGGAGTACATGGAACGTCATACCGTGTCGCGCCTGCTTGGTGCGCCTCCCGGCTATGTCGGCTTCGACCAGGGCGGTCTCCTCACCGATGGCGTCGATCAGCATCCGCATTCCGTGGTGCTGCTGGACGAAATCGAAAAGGCGCATCCTGACATCTACAACATCCTGTTGCAGGTGATGGACCACGGCTCGCTGACCGACCATAACGGCAAGAAAATCGACTTCCGCAACGTCATCCTCATCATGACGACCAATGCGGGCGCTTCCGAAATGGCGAAATCCGCCATCGGTTTCGGTTCTTCGCGCCGCACTGGTGAAGATGAAGAGGCGATCAACCGCCTGTTCACGCCGGAGTTCCGCAACCGTCTAGATGCGATCATTCCGTTCTCGCCGCTCCCGACCGCCGTTATCCACAAGGTCGTGCAGAAGTTCGTCATGCAGCTGGAAACCCAGCTCTCCGAGCGCAACGTCACCTTCGATCTGCATGAAGATGCGATCTCCTGGCTGGCGGAGAAGGGTTACGACGAGAAGATGGGCGCCCGTCCTCTGTCTCGTGTGATCCAGGAGAACATCAAGAAGCCGCTCGCCAATGAAATTCTCTTTGGCAAGCTGAAGAAGGGCGGCGTCGTCAGCGTCACCGTCGGCAAGAAGGATGACGGTGCCGATGGCCTCATACTCGAGGTTCTGCCGGAGACCGCACCCGTCAAGCCGCAGCCGGAAGCCGAACTCAAGGCGGCGAAGTCCCCGGGCAAGGCAAAGGCGAAAACATCTTCCAAGGCTGCTAAAGCGAAGGAAGAGGCGGATGTCCTCGTCGCCGAAGCTGACAAGTCCGACGATGCCGAAAAGCCGCGGCGCAAGGCCAACGCCGTACCGAAGGTACCGAAGAAGAAGTGACCGCGGTCTTTGATCGATAAACAGATGCCGGGCGAAAGCCCGGCATTTTTATGCATGAAGCGTGCCGCTCTTTAATGGAATCGGCGGCAAGTCTTCATTTCTCCGTCTGTATGACGTTGCCGCGATGCCACGGCATTTCAGACGACATGCACGAGTGGGTTCGCAATGCAAAATGCCGATAGCGACACCATCCCATTGCGCGGCTGGTTTTTCAGGGGGATGCAGGGCATTTTCTCGTTGCCCTCCCTTATTCTCATGACGTCCTTCGTCGGTTTCAGCGCATTTGCACTGGAATCGGGCGTAGCCCGCGGCGAAGCCGTGTTCATGACGCTGTTCATCTGGGCGTTGCCCGCCAAGATGATCCTGATCGGCTCCATGGTCGGCGGCGCCAATCTTGCCGCCTGTTTTCTGGCGGTGACATTGTCATCGGTCCGTATGATGCCGATGGTCGCTTCCATTATTCCCGAAATGCGCGGCGCGAAGACGCCGACCTGGATTTTACTGTTCCTTTCGCATTTCGTTGCGATTACGGCGTGGGTCTTTGCAACACAGAACCTTTCAAAGGTGCCGCGGGAGGCCCGCGCCGTCTGGTTTGCCGGGTTTGGCATCACGCTCACCGTCGTCAATGCCATCATCGTTGGCTTGTGTTACGGTGTCGTCGCCGCGTTTCCGCCGCTGGTTGCTGGTGTCCTGTTCTTCCTGACGCCGGTTTACTTCATCGCGTCCATCTGGGCTTCCGCGCGCCACTCCGTCGTCAAGGTCGCCTTTGTCATCGGCGTCATCGCCGGTCCGGCCTTTGCGGTCCTCGCACCCGAATTCGACATCCTTTATGCCGGTATCGGTGGAGGCACGGTGGCTTATGCAATTGATCGCCTCATATTCCGCCGCAGGATGAAACCGGCCTCACCGGAGAGTGAACCATGATGAGCGACCATTGGTGGGCACCCTATCTCTTCATCGCAATCGCAGGCTGGCTGGCGACCGATCTCTGGCGCTGGCTCGGTGTTCTCGCCGGTAACCGGTTGAAAGAGGATTCCGAGGCGCTTTATTGGGTGAGGGCGGTTGCCACGTCACTCGTCATGGCGGTCACCGCCAAGCTGATCGTGTTTCCGACCGGAACGCTTGAGTCCTCGCCGATGTGGCTGCGTATCGGTGCGGCAGTACTCGGCTTTGTTGCCTTTCTGGCCGCCGGCCAACGCGTCATCGTCGGCGTCGCGGTGCCGATCGTGCTCCTGGCAGGCGGACTTTTCGCGCTGGGTTTCTAACCTAGTATTAAAACTCCCTGTTTAGACTGCGCGATCAAAACAGGGATCCAGCGCCATGCGATTATTTGCAGCGGAACGTTTCGTCGTTGGCTTTATCGCTTTATTATTTGTCGTTGATGCAGCCTTGATTGCAGCAAGGGGCATCAGCGTGGATTATGCCGGGTACTCCCTGTGTGTATTCGCGGGTGCCGGCGTCTTTCTTCTTGGTCAATTCTATCGCAGAAGCGGGCGCGATTACCGTATCGCCGCCGCCCTCATGTCGGGAGGGCTTTTTATCCTCTTCACGCTCGCGGCCTCCATCTTCAACTATATGTTCCTGCCAATTGCGTTCCCGACGATCGATCATGTGCTCTTCGCTGTGGACGCGGCATTTGGCTATAGTTGGAAGGACATTGTCATCTGGGCGGCAACGCATCCGTGGATCGGGACAATCCTGTTCTTCGTTTATGCGACATCACTTCCCCAGCTTCTATTGATTGTCCTCACTCTGGGCTTTACGGGCAAGAACCGGCTGCTGCATCATTTCCTCGTCACCGGGGTGCTGGGCGCTTTTGCGAGCATTGTTTTCTGGATATTTTTCCCGACATTCGGACCATCTGCCTATATGGAGCTGCCCCAATGGGTCTCCCAGGCAATTCCTCTGGCGGTGGGCAATGAGTATGGGCAGGAACTGAACCGTCTTGCGACGCAGGGAGTTGGCTACCTTTCCCCTAAAAGCGTCCTGGGACTTATCGGTTTTCCGTCGTTCCACATCTTCATGGCGGCAATGTCTGTCTGGTTCGCACCAAGGCACTGGTGGGCGATGCTCGTCATACTGCCGCTTAACCTGTTGATGCTGCCGGCCGTCCTCGTGCAGGGCGGGCATCACCTCTCGGATGTTTTTGGCGGTCTCGTCGCTTTTGCCATCATCTGCGCTGTCTCGGGCCGGTTGCTCCAATGGTTGTCGGCAAAAGAGCGCATGGAAAGGACGGCCGAGGCGGCCGGGCAGGTCATGGTGGCGGAATAGTCCCGGCTTCGCGTGCTTCTGCCAACAGCCAGTTCGCCAGAAGCCTCGCCGGTGTACTCATTTCCGCCGTTTCCACCAGCCAGTAATATTTGTCCTTGTCGGCGGCGCGCTCGAAGAGAACGGTCAGTTCGCCTTTCGCAATCTCGTCACGCAGAAGTGCTGTCGGACAGAGACCGACGCCCTGGCCGGCCTTCAGCGCTGTTACGAGAAGATTGAAATCCGCGAAAATCGGGCCAGTGCTATTCGGCGGGACCGTGTCGGCGGCGGCGAACCAGGCGCGCCAGGCCATTTCGCTATCGTCATGCAGCAATTCCGCCTGCAACAGGCTGGCAACCGCGCTGAATGGACCGAATTGGTCGGCGTAACCGGGAGCGCAGGTGGGGCGTGTCTCGGCGCTGAAAAGCGCCACGGCATTTGGCCCGGCAGACACGCCATGCTCTATGGTGAGATCGGCCGGCACGGCCTGCCTGGCGCCGAGATAGCTGATGGACACTTGAATACCGGGATGCATCGCCCGGAAACGCGGAAGCCGCGGCGTCAGAAAATGCGCAATGACTGAAGGCAGGCTGGCGAGACGGACCGTGATGCGATCGCGACGGCCGCGAATGCGTTCTGCGCCGGAAGCGATCTGCCTGAGGCTTGAGGAAACCGTGCCGCCGAAATCCTTCCCGGCTGGCGTCAGCGTCACGCCCCTGGCATGCCGTTCGAAGAGTGCAACACCAAGCCATGCCTCGAGATTGCGTATATGCTGGCTGACGGCGGTCGCCGTCATGCCGAGTTCAAGGGCGGCCAGGGCAAAACTGCCTTTCCTGGCGGCCGCCTCGAAGGCGCGGAGAGTGGTGAGCGGAGGCAACATCATGAGAAACAAGGGTAAGTAAAACTTGGTCTGAGCGCAAGAAGAACCCATCTTGTCACCCGGGCATTCGTACCGCAATTTCCCTCCGACATTACATTGCTCAGAGGATTTCATGCCCCTAACGCCTGTTGCCGAACCCGAAGACGCCGCCGCGTGCCGCGCCATTTCGCCTGTCGTCGTTTACCCGAACGGCACACTTGAGACTCCCGACCTTGCGCTTTTGGAAAAAGCACGCGGGAGCATGGAAAAGATCGATGAGGTTATAGTGCCGCCGCGTGACGGCCGAACCTTCAACGTTCCGAAGGGCCATTTTTTCCGCATCGTCAGTATCGAAGGCCCGCAGGTGGGGGATTTGAACCTCTGGAATGCGCATGATCTGAATGAACGGTTTTTTAGCGGCAAGACCCGCGCGCTGCATGCCACCCATGTTTCTGTCGGCAACCGGTTGTGGAGCAACCTGCCATCCCTTCGGCCGATGGCGACCATCACCCATGACACGCTGTCATGGTATGGCTGGGACGAGGACGGCGGCGGTGTGCATGACGTGATCGGCACGCGCTGCGATCCCTACACGAACAAGCTGCTCAGCGGCGGCGATTATCATCATTGTTGCCACTCCAACCTCACGAACGCGCTTGCTTCCGCCAAGGGCCTTTCGTTCCGGCAGGCGGAGCCGCATGTTCATGATGTGTTGAACGTCTTCATGTGCACGGGGTTCACCCGCGACACCCACCAGTATTTCATGAAGGCAAGTCCGGTGCGCCCGGGCGACTATCTCGAGTTCTTTGCGGAAATTGATCTCATCGGCGCGCTGTCCGCCTGCCCGGGAGGCGATTGCAGCTCCACGCATTCCAGCGATACGGCGGCCTGTTATCCGCTGCAGGTAGAGATTTACCGGCCGGATCCGACGATGCTTGAAGGCTGGCCATGGCCGGAGAGGAATGCCTATCGCCCTCCGGCGTGACTGCAAACAATATTGCCGCCGTGTGCGTTCCCGAACGGGCCAGAGGATGATGCCGCGCGTGCAGCCAGGGCGCTTCTGCGCCTTAAAGCTAGCGCGATCGAGAACTTGATCGCGCCAGCCGAGGGATCGGGTCTGTCACACGGCGTGCGGAGGCCGCGACAAACGCGCAGATGTCTTGGCGCCCGTCACGAGGCGAGCGCCGCCTTTATCTTCTCTGCGTGAGCCTTCAGCACTTCACCATCGGCCATCACGCCCGAGTGCGACTTCAGCGGCTCGCCTTCCTTGCGTGGAATAACGTGGAAGTGCAGGTGGAAAACGGTCTGGCCAGCGGCCGGTTCGTTGAACTGGGCGATGAAAACGCCGTCCGCGTCGAAGGCTTCCTTTGCCGCGACTGCGAGTTTTTGCACCACCGGAATGGTTTTCGCCAGCACTTCGGGATCGGCGTCGAGCAGGTTGCGGGAGCCGGTTTTGGGAACGACGAGCAGATGGCCCGGGGCCTGCGGCATCACATCCATGAAGGCCAGAGTATGCTCGTCCTCGTAAAGCTTATGGCTCGGAATTTCGCCGCGCAGGATTTTTGCGAAGATATTGTTGTCGTCATAGGCGCTGGCCGTCATTCTGCTCTCTCCGTATGTCGGACTATGCGTCCGGTTCCTATCTTTCGCCCTTGCGGAAAGGCGTGTGTTCATCAAGGTAATCGCCGATATGCTCGACCTCTTCGCGCTCCCGCTGAAGATAATCGGCAATGGCGCGGCGCAGGCCCGGGTGGACGATGAAATGCGCCGAATGGGTGGTGACCGGCACGTAGCCGCGCGCCAGCTTGTGTTCGCCCTGCGCACCGGCTTCCACCCGTTTCAAACCCTTGGACAGCGCAAAATCGATCGCCTGATGGTAGCAGACCTCGAAATGCAGAAAAGGATGATCCTCGATGCAGCCCCAGTGCCGGCCGTAAAGCGCGTCCGAGCCGATAAAGTTGATCGCACCGGCAATATAGCGCCCCTCGCGTTTCGCCATGACCAGCAGCACGTCATCGGCCATTCGCTCGCCGATCAGCGAATAAAATTCCCGGGTAAGATAGGGCCGGCCCCATTTACGGCTGCCGGTATCCATGTAGAAGGCGAAAAACTGGTCCCAGATGTCCTCCGTCAGGTCGGAACCCGTCAGCCAGTCGATCTCGATGCCGTGTTCCAGCGCTGATCGGCGTTCCTTCTTGAGCCCCTTGCGCTTGCGTGATGACAGCGCATCGAGGAAATCGTTGTGATCGCGATAACCGTCATTGATGAAATGGAATTGCTGGTCCGTACGATGCAGGAAATCGCCTGGCAGAAGAGCGGATAGGTCATCCTCTTGCAGAAACGTGACGTGAGCCGAGGAAACGCCGATCTTCTCGGTCACTTGTGCGAGACCGGAAGCAAGTAGCGGCTTGAATCGTCCGACATCTTCGCCGTTGGCAACCAGCAGCCGCGGGCCCGTCGCCGGGGTAAAGGGCACCGAGCATTGCAATTTCGGATAATAATGCCCGCCAGCCCGCTCGAAGGCATCTGCCCAGCCGTGATCGAAGACGTATTCGCCCTTGCTGTGGTTTTTCAGGTAGGCAGGAACGGCACCAATGAGGGTGCCTGCAGCGTTTTCCAGCAGCAGGTGGTGCCCCAGCCAGCCAGTCTTGGCGGTCGCCGAGCCAGAGTCTTCCATAGAAGACAGGAATTCATGCGATATGAACGGGTTGTAAGATTTTCCTGATGCATCGCGCGATGTTCCGGAAAGCCGTTTCCAGCTCTCCGGATCGATGTCCGCGAAGGACTGCGCAATGCTGATGGAATAATCTTCTGTCATGCAGTGGTGGACGGGTTCTCTCTCGGGTCGAAACCTTCGAATGTCATCTGGTCCGCATATTTATAGGTCGTCTCGCGCGCATTTTCATCCCTGACCGTCCAAGTAATCACCGGAAGCCCGAGTTTTCTTTGCGCTTCGATGAAGCTGTTGGGCAGGTGACCCCAATGATAGGAGATGAAATCGAGCCCCAGTTGCATGGCGTCGTCATGTCTGAAGAAGTCCTCCGGCCTATCGCCTTCGGCCGTCAGCCCAAGCGGCCAGGGCGAGCCCGCAGCCTTCAGGTCCTTCAGCAGATGGTGGTCGAAGCTCATCAGCGCCACGTGGCCGTTATAGCCCTCGAGGTCTTCCAGCACCGCTTCGGCAAAGCCGTCATCGACGCCTTCGCCCTCGCGGCCCTTCAGCTCAATAACCAGCGGCACCTTGCCGGCCACGAGAGCCAGAAGCTGCTTGAGGCTCGGAACGCGATCCTTGGTTTGGCCGACGGAAAGCATTGCCAGTTCCGCCGAGGTGCGTTCACGCACATCGCCCTTGATGCCGGTCAGCCTTTCCAGGTCGTGATCATGGAAAACCACCGGCACACTGTCGGCCGCCAGCTGAACGTCGCATTCGATCGCAAAACCGGCCTCGACGGCGCGGGAAAAGGCGGAGAGCGTGTTTTCCCAGACCGCCTTGTTGAGATCATGATAACCGCGATGGGCGACGGGCTGGGCCGTCAGCCAGGAAAGTTTCAGTGTCATACGTCGATTTCCACGATGGCGTCGATTTCGACCGATGCATTGAAGGGCAGGGCGGCCATGCCGACGGCGGCGCGGGCATGTTTGCCGGCTTCGCCCAGAACATTGGCGATGAGGTTCGATGCACCGTTGATGACGAGATGTTGCTCAACGAACTCGGGAACGGAAGCCACAAAGCCGTTCAGCTTGATGACGCGGCGGACTTTCGACAGATCGCCATTCAAGGCGGCCTTGACCTGTGCGAGAATGTTCACGGCGCAAAGTTCGGCTGCGCGCTGGGCGCCTGCCACGTCGACATCGCGGCCAACGAGGCCCGTCACCGCAATCTTGCCAGATTCCATCGGCAGTTGACCCGATACATAAAGCAGATTGCCGCTGATGGTGAACGGAACGTAGTTTGCGGCTGGTGCTGCCGCAACAGGAAGCGTAAAGCCTAGTTCCTTGAGGCGGCCTTCGATGACGTCCGACATTTTCGTCTCCGGTTTTGTTGTAAATCCTTCAAGAATCCGGCATTCAGAAGATGTTGATCCAAAAGCCGGGCGGTTGCTTGTACAATATGAGCGGCGAGTCCAACAGGAGATATTGCATGTTTGTCAGGACGCTTGGTTTCGTCGCCGCAACAGGGCTTATGACCGGCCTGTCGAACGCCGCCAGCGCCTTGCCCGTCGCGGTTCCCGATCTCATTGCACATCGCGCCGTCTACGACCTCGAACTCAAGGATGCGTCCGATCGCTCCGGCATCGAAGGCATGACTGGTCGCATGGTCTATGAGTTCACCGGCTCCGCCTGCCAGGGTTACAAGACGGATTTCCGTTTCGTAACGCAGATCAACACGGGCGATGCCGTGCGGATGACGGATCAGCAGACGACGACGTTCGAAGACATTGCCGCCAAGAAATTCACCTTCGAGACCAAGTCCTACACCGATGACAAGCTGGACAAGGAAGTGCAGGGGGCGGCAACCGACAGCAGCGATGGCGTGAAGGTCGACCTGACCCGTCCGGATGCCCGCCAGGTCAGTCTGGTCGCAAGTGAATTCCCGACACAACACATGTTTCAGGTCATCGAGCACGCGAAGCAGGGAAAGCGCATTTTCGAATCCCGTATTTTCGATGGGTCGGATGATGGTGATGAAAGCCTGATCACCTCGACGCTGGTCGGCAAGGCGCAGACACCGAAGGACGGGGACGCGGATGCCGGCAAGGCGGGCGATTTCGCTAAGGCCGCCTTCTGGCCGGTGACCATCGCCTATTACAACGACAAGACCGGCACCGACGCTTTGCCGATCTACCGCATGTCGTTCAAGCTTTATGAAAACGGAATCACCCGCGATCTCACCATGGATTACGGCGATTTCGTTCTGACGGGAAAGCTTGCGAAGCTTGATATTCTCAAGCCCGAAACCTGCGAAAACAAGCCCGTGCGCTGAAACGGGGCCATTTGCGCGGTTTTTTCGCATAATCGCTTGCATTTTTAAGCGGGCGACTGTATGCGGCTCACCATTCCACACGCGAAGCTTGGGATGTTCCGGGAGAAATCCGGTCCGTTCCGCCCGGTGGTGTCGATGAAAATCGGCGCTGTTCGCTTCGCGGGGGTTAAACCGGAAAAGGAGTAACAAGGCATGGCATTGCCCGATTTTTCTATGCGCCAGCTTCTGGAAGCTGGTGTTCACTTCGGCCACCAGACGCACCGCTGGAACCCGAAGATGAAGCCGTACATCTTCGGCGACCGTAACAACATCCACATCATCGACCTGGCTCAGACCGTTCCGATGCTGTCGCGCGCCCTTCAGGTCGTGTCCGACACCGTTGCCCGTGGCGGCCGCGTTCTGTTCGTTGGCACCAAGCGCCAGGCGTCCGAAATCATCGCCGACAGCGCAAAGCGTTCGGCCCAGTACTACGTCAACTCCCGCTGGCTCGGCGGCATGATGACCAACTGGAAGACCATCTCGAACTCGATCCAGCGCCTGCGCAAGGTTGACGAGATCCTGAACTCGGAAGGCTCCGGCTACTCCAAGAAGGAACGTCTGAACCTTGAGCGCGAACGCGAAAAGCTTGAAAAGGCTCTCGGCGGTATCCGCGATATGGGCGGCGTTCCGGACCTGATGTTCATCATCGACACCAACAAGGAAAAGATCGCGATCGAAGAAGCCAAGCGTCTTGGCATTCCGGTCGTTGCGATCATCGACAGCAACTGCGATCCGGATCACATCGACTACCCGATCCCGGGTAACGACGACGCGTCGCGCGCCATCTCGCTTTACTGCGACCTGATCGCACGCGCTGCCATCGACGGTATTGCCCGTCAGCAGGGCGCTTCCGGCCGCGACATCGGCGCTTCTGAAGAAGCTCCGATCGAGCCCGCTCTCGAAGACGAGGCTGGCGCCTGATATAGGCCCTGTCTGGCGGCGATCCCGTATCGCCGTCTCCTCGACCAGGATATGACAAGGCCGTCAAAGACCTTCAATGGGTTGACGGCCTTGTTTGTTTCTAACCGCTCCGCCACGGTTTCTGGAAACCACAGGCGTCCGAGGTGGTTGGAACGGCAGGCAGTCTTCATAACGCTGTCACACTAGAGCGGCACCCATCATTTCGATGTTTGGCGACGCCGCAGCACTTGGGAATGCGCATGCCCCTTGTCGGAACCTCAGGGTTTCAAAGGGTATGCGGCCGGGTACAGTCATCACCCAGAACTTCGGCACGGCAAATTCCGCCGGCTGACCGATCGAACCGATAAGAGGCACACAATGACCGAAATCACAGCCGCAATGGTGAAGGAACTGCGCGAAAAGTCTGGCGCAGGCATGATGGACTGCAAGAAGGCTCTTGCTGAAACCAATGGCGACATGGAAGCGGCGATCGACTGGCTGCGCGCCAAGGGCATCGCGAAGGCCGACAAGAAGTCCGGCCGCACGGCTGCCGAAGGTCTGGTCGGCGTTGCCACCATGGGTCACAAGGCTGTCGTTGTCGAGCTGAACTCGGAAACCGACTTCGTTGCCCGTAACGACGCTTTCCAGGATCTCATCCGCGGCATCGCCCAGGTTGCTCTCTCCACCGATGGCACCGTTGACGCTGTTTCCGCTGCCACCTATCCGGCAACCGGCAAGTCCGTTTCGGACAGCATCAAGGACGCGATCGCAACGATCGGCGAGAACATGACGCTGCGTCGTTCCGCTGCGCTGGAAGTGCCGCACGGCGTTGTCGCGACCTACATCCACAACGCTGCCGGCGACGGCATCGGCAAGCTCGGCGTTCTCGTTGCGCTGAAGTCGGAAGGCGACAAGGCAGTTCTCAACTCCATCGGCCGCCAGGTTGCCATGCACATCGCTGCAACCAACCCGCTCGCCATCCGTGCTGAAGAAGTCGACGCTGCCGTTGCTGAGCGCGAGCGCAACGTCTTCATCGAACAGGCCCGCGAATCCGGCAAGCCCGAAGCCATCATCGAAAAGATGGTTGATGGCCGCATGCGCAAGTTCTTCGAAGAAGTCGCCCTTCTGTCGCAGGCTTTCGTCATCAACCCCGACCTGACCGTCGGCGCTGCCGTCAAGGAAGCCGAGAAGGAAGCTGGCGCTTCCATCGAAGTTACCGGCATGGTTCGCCTGCTGCTCGGCGAAGGCGTCGAAAAGGAAGAAAGCGATTTCGCAGCTGAAGTCGCAGCCGTCGCCAAGGGCTGATTATATTTACCCAATCTTGGGAAAACGGGAGGGCATCGCGTGACAACGCGGTGCCCTTCGTGTATCCGCGTTTCGGTTACATTTCCGAGGAGTCATGATGTCTTCCAAGCCGATCTACAAACGCGTTCTTCTCAAGGCTTCCGGCGAAGCCCTCATGGGTGATCAGGGTTTCGGTATCGATGTGGCGGTGGCCGACCGCATTGCCTCCGATATCGCCGAGGCAAGGGCGATGGGCGTTGAAGTCGGCGTTGTCGTCGGCGGCGGCAATATCTTTCGCGGCGTGGCCGTGGCATCCAAGGGCGGCGACCGCGTCACCGGCGACCATATGGGCATGCTGGCAACCGTCATCAACGCGCTGGCCCTTGCCACCTCGCTCCGCAAGCTCAGCATCGACACTGTCGTTCTTTCGGCAATCGCCATGCCCGAGATCTGTGAGAGCTTCTCCCAGCGTGCCGCCCTTCATCATCTGGCCCAGGGCCGCGTGGTGATTTTCGCCGGCGGTACGGGCAACCCGTTCTTTACCACCGATTCCGCTGCTGCACTGCGCGCCGCCGAAATGGGCGCAGAGGCGATCTTCAAGGGAACCCAGGTGGACGGCATCTATTCCGCTGACCCAAAGAAGGACCCGACGGCAACCCGCTTTGACGAGCTGACCCATAGCGAAGTGCTCGGCAAGGGGCTCGCGGTCATGGATATCGCCGCTGTCGCCCTTGCCCGCGAAAACCACATCCCGATCATTGTTTTCTCGATCCATGAGAAGGGTGGTTTTGCACAGATATTGACCGGCGGCGGCCGCAAGACCATCGTGCACGACAAATAATCCAAAACGATGCCGCCCCTGGGGCGAATACGGCCGCTGGCCGACAAGATGGAGTATCAAGATGAGTGGTGTTGACCTCAACGATATCAAGCGCCGTATGGATGGCGCCATCAATGCGTTCAAGAGCGATATCGCGTCGCTGCGCACCGGCCGCGCGTCGGCCAACATTCTGGACCCAGTGACCGTCGACGCCTACGGTTCGCGTGTGCCGCTCAACCAGGTGGCCAACATCACCGTTCCCGAGCCGCGCATGCTCGGCGTCAACATCTGGGACAAGTCGATGGTCAACGCTGTCGACCGCGCCATTCGCGAATCCAACCTCGGCCTCAACCCGATCGTTGACGGCCAGAACCTCAGAATTCCGCTGCCTGAACTCAATGAAGAGCGCCGCAAGTCGCTCGTCAAGGTCGCCCATGACTATGCCGAAAAATCCAAGGTGGCGATTCGCCATGTCCGTCGTGATGGCATGGACGGTCTGAAAAAAGCCGAAAAGGATGGCGACATCGGTCAGGACGAAAGCCGTGGCCAGTCGGAAAAGGTGCAGAAAATGACCGACGACACGATTTCGGAAATTGACCGCTTGCTTGCCGAGAAGGAAAAGGAAATCATGCAGGTCTGATATCGCCTGCGATAGACCTGTCTTTTCCGTTTAATTCCGCGCTGCCCTGTTACTGGATCGATATGCCGACGACGACACGTTCCTCCATACCCGAGCACGTCGCCATCATCATGGATGGCAACGGCCGCTGGGCAAAGCAGCGCGGCCTCCCGCGCGTGATGGGGCATCGCCGCGGTGTGGAGGCCGTGCGCGAGACCGTGCGCGCGGCCGGTGACTGCGGCATACGCTATCTCACCCTCTTCGCCTTCTCGTCGGAAAACTGGCGCAGGCCCGAATCCGAGGTAAGCGACCTGATGGGGCTTTTGAAGGCTTTCATCCGCCGCGACCTTGCCGAACTGCACCGCGAGAACGTCCGCGTGCGGATCATCGGTGACCGGCAGGGGCTGAAGAACGATATTCGCTCGCTTCTGGAAGAGGCTGAGCAGATGACGGCCGACAACACCAAGCTGACGCTGGTGATCGCCTTCAACTACGGCAGCCGTGACGAGATCGCTCGCGCGACGGCGTCAATCGCCCTTGATGTTGCCGCAGGCAGGCTAGACGCCGCTTCCATCACCCCCGAGATGATTTCGGCCCGGCTCGACACCTCGGGCATTCCTGATCCTGACCTGATCATCCGCACCAGCGGCGAGGAACGCCTGTCGAACTTCCTGCTCTGGCAGGCGGCCTATTCCGAGTTCCTGTTCATTCCGGAATATTGGCCGGACTTCGACCGGCAGCTCTTCTTCTCCGCAATCGAGCAATATGCAACGCGTGACCGCCGCTTCGGTGCACTCACCGAGCAGGTTGCCGTGGCAGGCGCCTGATGAGCCGAGAACTCAGACTGCGGATTGTTTCCGCGATCGTCATGGCCGCGGTCATTCTGGCCGCAACCTGGTATGGCGGCATTCTGTTCCGCATCGTTGCGGGCCTTCTGGCGATTCTCATCTATTATGAGTGGTCGACGATTACCCGGATGTCGGAGAGCAATCCGACCGGCAACGCCTGGGGCTGGTTTTCCGTCGCCGTCATTGCCGGCAACACGATTTTCGGCGAATCCTCGCTCGACCTGCCGCTTTTGTCAGGCTTCACGCTGACAGCGGCGCTGTTTCCGGTATTGCGCGGCAAAAACTGGTGGCTGGTGGGGGGCATTTTTTATGCGGGTCTGAGCGGTATATCACTGGCGGCCATCCGCGGTGACGAACTGACGGGCTTTGTATCCATCCTGTTCATTTTCGCCGTTGTCTGGTCAACGGATATTCTTGCCTATTTTGTCGGACGCGCCATCGGCGGGCCGAAGCTGGCGCCTTCTATTTCGCCCGGCAAGACGTGGTCCGGCGCGATTGGCGGGGCGGCGGCGGCCGTGATCGGCGGCGCGGCAGTCTCCATGGCCTATCACGGACGCATCAGCTTTCTGGTGCTGGGGCTTGCACTCCTTCTTTCCGTGTTCAGCCAGATCGGCGATCTCTTCGAATCCTTCGTGAAACGGCGTTTCCAGGTCAAGGATTCAAGCCATCTCATTCCTGGCCATGGTGGCTTCATGGACCGTGTTGACGGTCTTGTTTTCGCCTGCTTTACGGTATTCCTCATAGCTTTCGTGCACGCGGCGGCAACCGGCGATGTGCCCGGGTCGGGCGGCGGTCTGCTGCCGGGTTTCTAAGCGGCACGAAAGGTCACGACATGAAGGGCAGATTGTCATGAACACAGTAATGGCGGCGACCGGCTTTTTGACCGGCTATATCGTGCCCTTCATCCTGGTGCTTTCCCTTCTCGTTTTTGTCCACGAGATGGGGCATTATCTCGTCGGTCGCTGGTGCGGCATCCGTTCCACGGCATTCTCCGTCGGCTTCGGCCCCGAGCTGCTCGGTTTCACCGACAAGCGCGGGACGAGATGGAAGATTTCAGCCATACCACTGGGCGGCTACGTGAAATTCTTCGGCGATGAAGACGCAGCGAGCAAGCCGGACAGCTCGGGCCTGTCCCATATGACGCTGGAGGAGAGGGCGCAGACGCTTTCCGGTGCAAAACTGTGGAAAAGGGCGGCGACCGTCGCTGCGGGCCCGATCGCAAACTTCATCCTCGCGATTCTCATCTTCGCAGTACTCTTCGGCATTTACGGCCGGATGATCGCCGATCCCGTCGTTGCAGAGGTGCGTGAAAACAGTGCCGCTGCCGCTGCGGGCGTGCGCCCCGGCGACCGTCTGGTGGCGATTGATGGCGAAAAAGTGGTGACCTTCGAAGATGTCCGCCGTTATGTCGGCATCCGGCCCGGCACGCCTATCACGGTCACCGTCGAGCGGGCAGGCGAGGAGCTCAAGCTGCCGATGGTGCCGACCCGGACCGAAACCACCGACCAGTTCGGCAACAAGCTGGAAATGGGCATCATCGGCATTGTCACCGACCAGACCAGCGGTAATTTCCGTCACATCGAATATTCGCCGTCGCAGGCGCTTCTGGAAGGTGCGCGCGAGACAGGCCACGTCATCACCGGCACATTCAATTATATCGGCAATCTCGTTACCGGCCGCATGAATGCCGATCAGCTCGGCGGCCCGGTGCGGGTCGCGCAGGCTTCCGGCCAGATGGCGACGCTTGGCATTTCCGCCGTGATTCAACTTGCAGCCGTTTTGTCGGTATCGATCGGGCTCCTCAATCTGATGCCCGTCCCGGTTCTGGACGGCGGACATCTCGTGTTCTACGCCATCGAGGCCATCCGCGGCAGGCCGCTGGGAGCGGGCGCGCAGGAGGTTGCCTTCCGCATCGGCATGGCGATGATTTTGGGTCTTATGGTTTTTGCAACATGGAATGATATCAGCAGCTTGATTGGCTGAGGATTGTGTTTTAACGGTTTTGTTAGTCGGTTGTTTACCTTGTTTTTATGCCAAAGTGGCGAATGAGCCACTCTGGAGCACGAAGTAAACAGAATTTAACGTTCGCGCTTGCTTGTAGGGGAAAAGCAGGTAAAACGACGCACATGGCCGGAGTCGGGTTCCGCCCGCTGAGGGACAACGTAAAAAGGTAAGAATTGAAATGAAGGCTGGTTCAAGATTTTTGAACGCTGTGTCGGCGGTTGCTCTGTCTGCCGGTGTTTCTTCGGTTGCGGGCCTTGGTGTGCTTGCCTCTGCTGGCGTTGCACACGCAGCCGTCATCAGCAGAATCGACGTTCGCGGCGCCGAAAGATCGGGTGCGGATTCGGTTCGTTCCAACATCACCATTGCGCCCGGCAAGAACTTTTCCAATTCGGACATCGATGAATCGGTGAAGCGTCTTTACGCCACCGGTTACTTCTCGAATGTTTCCATGCGCGTTTCGGGCAGCACGCTTGTCGTGACCGTCAACGAGAACCAGCTCGTGAACCAGGTAGTCTTCAACGGCAACCGCAAGATCAAGGACGACAAGCTCGCCGGCATCGTGCAGACGCAGTCGCTCGGCCCGTTCAATCAGGCCATCGTGACGGCGGATATTGCCCGCATCAAGGAAGCCTATGCCGCTATCGGCCGCAGCGATGTCGAAGTCACCACCCAGACGGTTTCCGTCGGTCAGGGTCGCGTGAACATCGCTTTCGTCATCAATGAAGGTGAGCGTACCAAGATCGGCCGCATCGACTTCGTGGGCAACAATGCCTACAGCGATGGTCGTCTGGCTGCTGTCATCAATACCAAGAAGTCCAACATGCTGTCATTCCTGACGCGTAAGGACGTCTACAACGAGGACAAGCTGCGCGCCGACGAAGAGGCGCTGCGCCAGTTCTATTACAACCGCGGTTACGCCGACTTCCGGGTCGTTGGTTCCGAGGCTGTGCTTGATGAGTCCAAAAACGAGTACAACATCACCATCACGGTCGATGAAGGTCAGCGTTACAACTTCGGCAACGTCGCGGTCGAATCGACCGTTCCGGGTGTTGAGGGTTCGGAGCTTCAGGGCCTCGTTGAGACCCGCCAGGGCGCAAGCTACAGCGCCAAGGAAGTTCAGCAGAGCATGGAGGCGATTTCCAAGCGCGTCGCCGGTGAAGGTTATCCTTTCGCCCGTGTAACGCCGCGCGGCGACCGCGACATGTCCGGCAACACCATTGGCGTGACCTACATCGTTGATCAGGGCGAGCGCGCTTACGTCGAGCGTATCGAAATCCGTGGCAACACCCGCACGCGTGACTATGTCATTCGTCGCGAATTCGATATTTCTGAAGGCGATGCGTTCAACCAGACGGTTATCACCGCTGCCAAGCGTCGTCTGGAAGCGCTGGGTTACTTCTCGAAGGTCAATATCTCGACCGCCGGCGGCAGCGCGCCTGACCGCGTCGTGATCGTGGTTGACGTTGAAGATCAGTCGACCGGTTCGTTCGGTATCGGCGCCGGTTATTCGCAGAACGACGGTGTTCTGCTCGAAGCCTCCATCGAAGAAAAGAACTTCCTCGGCCGCGGTCAGTATATCCGTCTCGCTGCCGGTGCGGGTGAAGACGATGCGCGTAGCTACACGCTGTCCTTTACCGAGCCTTATTTCCTCGGCTACCGCCTTGCTGCAGGTTTCGACCTGTTCAAGAGCCAGAGCCGCAGCGAAGATTATTACGACTACGACGAGCAGGGCTTCTCGCTGCGCGTGACCGCGCCTATCACCGAGGATCTTTCGACGACGTTCAAGTATACCTACAAGCAGCTCAACTATGATGGTGAGGGTGACTGGGAGACCGGTAGCAACCTTGCTGCACCTTATAAGGACCTGATCCGCGGTGGCGATTGGACGCAGTCCATCATCTCCAACACGCTGAACTACAATACGCTTGACGACCGCAACATGCCGCGTGAAGGCTGGCAGGCTGCTTTGACGAACGAATTTGCCGGTCTGGGTGGCGATTCCGAATATTACAAGATCTACGCCAAGGCGCGCTTCTTCTATACCCTGTCGGATGAGTACGACGTCATCGGCTCGCTCACCGGTCAGGCCGGTCACGTGATGCCGACGGGCGACAATCTGCTGGTATTCGATCAGTTCAAGTTCGGCGGACGTCAGGTGCGCGGCTTCAAGAACGATGGTATCGGTCCGCGCATCGGTTCCGACTCCATCGGCGGCACGACCTATTTCGCCGCCTCTGCTGAAGTCACGGCTCCGATGCCTGGCGTTCCCGAGGATTTCGGTCTGCGTCTTGCTGGTTTCGTCGATGCCGGTACGCTTTACGGCAATAAGGTCGCCAACAGCGCCGGTGTAAAGGATGACAATTCCATCCGCGCATCCGCCGGTATTGGCGTGATGTGGGCGTCGCCCTTCGGTCCGATCCGTGTAGACTACGCGGTTCCGATCGCCAAGGAAGACTACGACGAGGAACAGCGTTTCCGGTTTGGCATGTCCAACACTTTCTGATATCGGCAGTCCAGAACTGCAACTTTGAACGTTCTGGAGTTTCCGGCTAATGGAATACAACGCGTTTTTTCCGCCCCACGAGGGACTGCGATTGAAAGACATCGCAGACCGCTTTGGGGCGGAACTGTCTGATGAGGCGGCGGGAGAGCGGATTATCAGGTCCGTTTCTCCGGTCTATCGGGCAAAACCCGATCAGCTCTGCTATATCCTTTCGCGCAAGAACCGCGATGAGCTGCAGACCTGCGAAGCCGCCGCCGTCATTTGTGACGCTGCCCTCGTGGACATGCTTCCGTCCGACATCCCCGCGCTGATATCGAAAAATCCACACACGCTGTTTGCCCAGGTTGGTGCTTTGCTGCACCCCTCGGCGATGCGTCCGGGTCCGATCGCGCGGATGGAAAGCGAAATTTCTCATGCTGCGCATGTCGATCCTTCCGCGAAGCTGGAAGCGGGCGTCATTGTCGAGGCGCTCGCAGTGATCGGCGCCGGCGCTCATATCGGTGCTGGTACGCGGATCGGGCCCGGTGTCGTCATCGGGCAGGATGTACAGATCGGACGCGATTGCACCATTGCAGGCGGCGCAAGCGTTCTTGCCGCGCTCATCGGTAATAATGTGATTATCCACAATGGTGCGCGCATCGGGCAAGACGGTTTCGGTTATGCCCCCGGTCCACGCGGCATGCTGAAGATCGTCCAGATTGGCCGTGTCATCATCCAGGACAATGTCGAGATCGGCGCGAACACCACGATCGATCGCGGCACCATGGATGACACGGTGATCGGCGAAGGCACCAAGATCGACAATCAAGTCCAGATTGGCCACAACGTTCGCATCGGCCGCCATTGCGGCATCGTCAGCAAGGTCGGCATTGCGGGCAGCACCCGTATCGGCGACGGTGTGATGATTGGTGGTGCGGCAGGCATCAATGGCCATATCAACATTGGCGACGGCGTGCAGATCGCTGCCATGAGCGGTGTTGTGGCGGACGTGCCGGCAGGCGCCCGTTATGGCGGAACGCCTGCACGACCGATGAAATATTTCCTGCGCGACATGGCCGAAATTCTGGCACGCGCTGAAGGGCGTGATAAAAAAACAGGAGAGAAAAACAATGACTGAAGAAACGAAGACGACGCTCGGCGCGGCTGACATTCTGGAAGTCATGAAGCTTCTGCCGCATCGTTACCCATTCTTGCTAATCGACAAGATCATCGATATTGACGGTAACAATTCGGCGACCGGCATCAAGAACGTGACGGTCAACGAACCGCATTTCACCGGCCACTTCCCGGACCGGCCGATCATGCCGGGTGTTCTGATCGTCGAAGCCATGGCCCAGACGGCAGGTGCAATATGCGCCCGCAGTCAAGGTGAGGGCGGCCATCTGGTCTACTTCATGACAATCGACAACGCCCGTTTCCGCAAACCCGTGATCCCCGGCGATCGTCTGGAAATCCACGTCGTCAAGCAGCGCCAGCGCGGCAATGTCTTCAAATTCCATTGCGAGGCGAAGGTGGATGGTGCGCTGGTGGCGGAGGCTGATGTCGGCGCCATGATGATCCCCGAGGACCAGCAATGAGCACGATTGCCGCCTCGGCCAGAATTCACCCCACCGCCGTGATCGAAGATGGCGCGGTGATCGGTGAAAACGTCGTCATCGGTGCGCTGAGCTACGTCGGCGCGAAAGTCACGCTGCATGATGATGTCCGGCTGCACAATCATGCCGTTGTATCCGGCCTGACGGTCATCGGCCGTGGATCGGTCGTCCACCCCATGGCGGTCATCGGCGGAACGCCGCAGGCGGTTCGCCACGACGGTTCTGAAACCACGCTCGAAATCGGCGAGCGCTGCATCATGCGCGAAGGCGTCACCATGAACGCCGGCAGCTCTGATGGCAGCGGCAAGACGATCGTCGGTAACGACAATCTGTTCCTTGCCAACTCACATGTGGCGCATGATTGCCGCCTTGGCGACCACATCATCCTGTCCAACAATGTGATGCTGGCCGGCCATGTGACGATCGAGGACCGCGCCATTCTCGGCGGCGGCTGTGCTGTTCACCAGTTCACCCGCATTGGCCGTCAGGCCTTCATCGGCGGGCTGTCCGCGGTCAATTACGATGTCATTCCCTATGGCATGCTGAATGGCAATCCCGGCATTCTCGGCGGCCTTAATGTCGTTGGCATGACGCGTGCCGGCATTGAGCGCGCAGATATCCACAAGGTCCGGCGCGTCTTCAAGCAGATTTTCGAGGCAGAAGGCACTATCCGCGGCAATGCGGCAGCGATCGACCGCAGCGAATATCTGGATTGCCCGCAGGCGCTAGAAATCATCGATTTCATTGGAGTGGACAGCGACCGCGCGATCTCTTCCCCCAACCGGGGCAAGTGAGCCGTGACAGGCGGCGGGCGTCTCGCCATTGTGGCCGGCAGCGGCCAGTTGCCGCTTTACGTGGCGAACGCCGCCCGTGAGATGGGAGAGGATCCTTTCATCGTGCGGCTGCGCGATGATTCCCGCTTCGACTGGAGCGGTTTCGACAACGCCGTCATCTCCGTCGGAGACGTCGCCGGGCTTGGCCGGCTGCTGCGTGAGAACCGGGTGGATCGTGTCGTACTCTCCGGGGCCGTGGCGCGGCGGCCGGAATGGCGTGAAATCCGCCCCACCGTCGCCATCCTGCTAAAACTGCCATCCATCGTCAAAACGCTGTTGTCGGGCGGCGATGACGCCGTTCTGCAGATGGTCATAAAGATCATCGGCACGCTCGGTGCGAAAGTCATCGGCGCGCATGAGATCGCTCCAGGCCTCTTGGCCACGACTGGCGCTTTCGGCACGCAAAAACCGGCCGAAGACGACTTGAAGGACATACGCAAGGCGGCTGAGGCGGCGCTTGCGCTCGGCAAACTTGATGTCGGGCAGGGCGCGGTCTCTGTCGGCGGCCGCATCGTGGCGCTTGAGGGCGTTGAAGGCACGGACGCAATGTTACTGCGCGTCGCGGCATTGCGCTCGGAGGGACGCATCTCGCCCCGCCGCCGGGGCGTGCTGGTCAAGCTCTGCAAACCGCAGCAGGATATACGCGCCGATCTGCCGACAATCGGGATCGAAACTGTCGAAAATGCTCAAAAGGCCGGGCTTGCGGGCATTGCCGTCGAAGCCGGACGCGCACTGGTGCTTGATCGTGACGCGATGTTGAAAGCTGCCGATCAGGCGGGCATATTCGTCTGTGGCATCGATACGTCACTTCGCGGAGACATGATGGAATGACGGAGAGATTGAAGGTGGCGGTCATCGCCGGCGAAGTGTCGGGCGATCTTCTCGGCGCGGATCTGATCCGGGCCCTCAAGGCCCGATATCCCGGTTCGATCGAACTTGTCGGCGTCGGCGGCGAGGCGCTCGAGGGGCAGGGGCTCACTTCTCTTTTCGATTATTCCGAACTCTCGATCATGGGGTTCACGCAGGTCCTCAAGAAACTGCCCAAACTGATCGGCCTGATCAACCGGGCGGCTGAGGCGGTGATACGGGAAAAACCGGATGTCCTTTTGATCATCGACAGCCCGGATTTCACCCATCGAGTGGCGAAAAAAGTCCGCAAGGAACTGCCGCATCTCCCGGTCGTCAATTATGTGTGCCCGAGCGTCTGGGCCTGGAAAGAACATCGCGCAACGGCGATGTTATCCTATGTGGACCATGTCCTGGCTCTCCTGCCATTTGAGCCGGAGGCGATGCGCAGTCTCGGAGGCCCGCCGACCACATTCGTCGGCCATCGCCTCAGCGTCGATCCGGACGTCCTCGCGGTGCGTCGGAAGCGGGCAGAACGGCCACTTCCAGCGGAGGGGCGGCCGAAGACGATTCTTCTTCTGCCCGGGTCGCGTTCCACCGAGACCACCAGGCTGATGGAGCCGTTCCAGCACGCGGCGAAGGCTTTTGTGGAACGGAATGGTCCGACGCGGTTCCTGCTGCCCACCGTTCCACGTCAGGAACATCGCATCCGCGAACTGGCGGCGTCTTGGCCGCAGGAAATCAGACCCGAAATCGGCATCGATCCTGCTTTCAAGTGGAACTCCTTTGCGGAAGCCGATGCGGCTATCGCAGCGTCAGGCACGGTCATTCTTGAGTTGGCTCTTGCCGGCGTGCCGACCATATCTGTCTACAAGACCGACTGGATTTTCACCATGCTGAGCAAGCGGGTGAAGACCTGGACGGGTGCGCTACCCAACCTCATTGCCGATTATGCTGTCGTCCCGGAGTATTTCAACGAGGTGGTCAGGGCCGGGTCGATGCTGCGTTGGGCGGAACGCCTGTCATCCGATACAATTGAGCGGAAGGCCATGCTCGAAGGTTATGCTCTGGTGCAGCAACGTCTGCGCACGGATGTCCCGCCCGGCGAAACCGGCGCGGCTATTCTCCTCGAGGTCGTGAACGCCCGCAGACAGCGAGGTTGAAGCCCCATCTGTGTCAGGGCCTGTGTTGCCGCCGGTCCCACCGCGTGTATCCCAATCCACAATGGCAAGCAAAAAGGCCGGCGAGTAAAACTCGCCGGCCTTTGATGTGACGTGGTTTGCCGATTAACGCTTGGAAACCGGAACGTAGTCGCGTTTGCCGGCACCCGTGTAAAGCTGGCGCGGACGGCCGATGCGCTGCTGCGGATCTTCGATCATTTCGTTCCACTGTGCGATCCAGCCAACGGTGCGGGCGAGAGCGAAGAGGACGGTAAACATGGTCGTGGGGAAGCCGAGCGCCTTCAGCGTGATGCCCGAATAGAAGTCGACATTCGGGTAAAGCTTCTTTTCGACAAAATACGGGTCGGAAAGGGCGATCTTTTCCAGTTCCAGCGCGACCTGCATGATCGGATCGTCGGAATTGCCAGTGGCTTCCAGCACTTCATACATCGTCTTCTGCATGATCTTGGCGCGCGGGTCGTAGTTCTTGTAGACGCGGTGACCAAAGCCCATCAGGCGGAACGGGTCGTTCTTGTCCTTGGCGCGGGCGATATATTCCGGAATGCGGTCAACCGAGCCGATTTCATTGAGCATGTTGAGCGCCGCTTCGTTGGCGCCGCCGTGTGCCGGACCCCAGAGGCAGGCAATGCCGGCCGCAATACAGGCGAACGGGTTGGCGCCCGACGAACCGGCAAGACGCACCGTGGAGGTGGAGGCATTCTGTTCGTGATCGGCATGCAGAATGAAGATGCGGTCCATGGCGCGGGCCAGAACCGGATCGACCTTGTATTCCTCGCACGGCACGGCAAAGCACATGTGCAGGAAGTTGGAGGCGTAATCCAGATCGTTCTTCGGGTAAACGAAGGGCTGGCCGATATGGTACTTGTAGGCCATCGCGGCGATCGTCGGCATCTTGGCGATCATGCGAAGCGATGCGACCATGCGCTGATGCGGATCGGTGATGTCGGTCGAGTCGTGGTAAAAGGCCGAGAGAGCACCGACCGTGCCGCACATGACGGCCATCGGATGCGCGTCGCGACGGTAGCCGGTGAAGAAGCGGCTCATCTGCTCGTGCACCATGGTGTGGCGCGTGACGCGGGTATCGAAATCTTTCTTCTGTGCCGCCGTCGGCAGTTCGCCGTAAAGCAGCAGATAGCAGGTTTCCAGGAAGTCGCCCTGTTCGGCGAGCTGTTCGATGGGGAAGCCACGGTGCAGGAGAACACCTTCGTCACCGTCGATATAGGTGATCTTGGATTCGCAGGAGGCCGTCGACGTGAAACCCGGGTCGTAAGTGAAGGAGCCCGTGTGTTTGTACAGCGTGCCGATATCGACGACGCTCGGCCCGATCGTGCCTTCCCTGACAGGGAGTTCGACCTGTTTGTCGCCAAGTGTCACTGTAGCGCTTTTTTCCGTCATACTGATCCTCCGAAAACATGCGGGTGGGGGCGTTGAGACACGCCCCGCGGTTAAGCGTCTACCGATTAGCTATATGATCCTGTCGCAGATGCCAAGCTATCCAAAGGTCAAATTGTGCATTGCGGCAAACGCAAATGCGTTGCTTTTGGCCTCGTCGATCGAAGCAATTCAATCTCGGTCAACGCGCGGTTAAAGGAAAGCATTGCAATCTCGGGCGTCCCTCTGCAAACCTGTTTACGGTGCGGCAGGGGCGCGGCGCAGAATGCTTGGTCAAGGGGAAAAACAGCATTTCGGATATGCCGAAACGATGCAGGGAAACGCCCCCGGCACGGTGGATATCCTGTTTCCGCTGCAGCGGACCGGCGCCGTCGCGATCCCTGTTCTGCCGCCTCTGGTCGACAGGCCCGAACCCGGCGTTTCCGTTTCTCGAAAAGTTGCCGTCTGGCTGACGGAAGAACGCGCATTCGGGCACGATTTTCTTTTCATACCCGTTGCCATCGGTTGCGGAGCGATCCTCTGGTTTTCTCTCGACACCGCGCCTTCCTTGCCCCTTCTGATCGTCGCATTTTTAGTCGCGGCCCCACTGGCGCTTCTCAACCGATACCGCCTTGATGCGGCGGGGAGGGCGTGCAGCCTTGTCGCCCTCTTGTTGCTCGGCATGCTTTTTGCGGAACTGGAAACCCGCCGTGCGGCGACCATCCTTCTGGACACGCCGGTCACCACCACGCTCACCGGCAAGGTGGTGCGCCGGGAGGTGGATGCGCGGGGCGACTGGCGGTATCTGGTGCAGCTCCACTCCACTGAAGCGCCGTCACTAACGCGTCTGCCGGGGAGGGTGTCGCTCCTTGCGCGCGGTGGCGGCGACGCCATGCCGATCGGCGCGACCATACGCGGCAAGGCACGGCTCTCTCCACCGTCCGGACCGGCTTTGCCGGGATTGAACGACTTTGCCTTTTCATCCTATTTCCGGGGCATCGGTGCGACAGGCTTTTTTTACCAGCCGCCCCAGGCGGTGGCGACGGCGGACATTGGGGCCGAGGGTTGGCTGGAGAAGGCCGACATGTGGCTTTATCGCCTGCGTGCCGCCATCGCCGAGCGCATTCGCACGACGATCGGCGGCGATGCGGGTGCCTTCGCTGCATCCATCGTCACCGACGAGAGACAAGCCATATCGCCGGAAACCATGGAGGCGCTGCGGGTCTCGGGGCTGGCTCATATCGTTGCCATATCCGGGCTCAACATGGCCTTGGCATCAGGCATCTTCTTTGTCGGCATGAGGCTCGCATTCAGCCTGTTCCCAGCCTTTGCCCAGCGATGGCCGGTCAAGAAGATATCCGCCTTCGCAGCGCTCCTGATGACACTTTGCTACTATCTGATTTCCGGTTTCGCAGTTTCCGCCGAGCGGGCCTGGCTGATGATGTCGGTGATGCTGATTGCGGTGCTCTTCGATCAGCCCTCGCTCAGCCTGAGAAATGTTGCGCTCTCCGCCCTCGTGATACTGGCGCTGTCCCCGTCCGAAGTGATGGGGCCAAGCTTTCAGATGTCTTTTGCCGCAACGATCGCGCTTGTTTCTGCCTATGCGGCCTGGAGCCGCTGGCGCATTGACCGCGAGCGTCTTTTTAGGGGGCGAAAACCGGTTTGGATGACGGTGGCGCAAACTGCAGGTGCCGTGATCGGCGGCGTTATCACAACGTCGCTGATCGGCGGGCTTTCGACAGCAATCTATTCTGCCGAACATTTCCAGCGTGTCACCACCTATGGACTTTTTGCCAATCTCGCCGCCACCCCGCTCATGTCGCTGATCGTCATGCCCTTCGGTCTGATTGCCATGCTGCTCATGCCGTTCGGGCTCGACGCGCCATTCCTGAAGGTCATGGGCCATGGCATGGCGCTGGTCATAGAGGTCGCGGACGAAGTCGCCTCCTGGGGTGGCAGCGCCGCGACCGGACGTCCGCATGGCTGGTTCATCGGCATCGCCTCGGCTGGCTTCCTGCTGCTAACCCTGCTGCGCAGCCGCCTTGCGCTTTTGGGCATCCCGCCTCTGCTGCTTGCCTTCGGCCTCTCGGCAGCGACATCTCAGCGCGATTTGCCCGATCTCCTCGTTCATGAAGACGGTTCTCTTGTCGCGCTTCTGGACGAGAACACGGTTTACGCCACAAAAGCCCGGCCGCATGGCTTCATCTATGACCAGTGGCAAAGGGCGCTGCTGCTTCCGGAGAAACCGCTCGCGCCCGTTATCCTCAGAAAAGACGTTCCAACCGCGTCCGGCATCGCACTCACCAAGAAATCAAAGCTCACGCGGGACGAAATAAAGGCTGTGGGACGAGACATGGCGGCTGCGTTGAAGGATGCAGCGCCTGGAATTTTTACATGCAAGTCAGGTCGCTGGTGCCTGGCGCGTGCGGAAAGCGGCGAATGGATCATCGTACTGGAAGACGGCCGCCTCGCCGGAAAGGCATGTGACATTGCCGACATCGTCATTGTTTCCCGCAGAACGTCGTTTGCACAGTGTCGCTCGGGCGCGTTACTCCTCAACCGCGACATATTGCGGCGCATCGGTTCCGTGGAGATAGACTTCGCGAGGAGCGATCAGCCCGGCGTTGTCGGTCGGCTACGGGCGTCGACCGCGGGCGCAAACCGCCCGTGGAGTGAACATCGATATTATGACTGGAAAACCGGACGTTTCGACCGTGAATTGCCTGAAACGATCACCCGTCTGCTGGCGGCGTCGCAATGATCGCCACCGGCAAGGATCGTCAGGCCTTTGCGCGTAGATCCGTCGTCAATTCGCCGATTCCGGCGATCTCCTCTTCATGTGCCGCGTCACGCCAGGTCTCCTTCAGTCCCGCCTCATACCATTCGCGCATGGAAGGCAGAGCGAGCAGTCGCTCACAATAGGCTTTTGCCGCAGGAGAAAGGTGTGCGCCATACGTCTGGAAACGGAATGCCACAGGGCAGTAGAAGGCATCCACCGCCGTGAACTTCTGACCGGCGAGATAGGGACCGCCGAAATTCGACAGGCCCTCGCTCCACAACGCATCGACACGCTTTATATCCGCCGCAAGCCCGGCATCGCTGACGTTCGGTCTGACACGAACGCCAACGGACATGGGGTAGAGATTGCGAAGGGACGAAAATCCCGCATGCATTTCGCTTGCTGCCGACCGCGACCATGCTCTCGCATGCTTGTCGCTTGCCCATACCCCTTGATGACGTTCGGCAAGATATTCGGCGATCGCGAGTGACTCCCAAATCGTCACCCCATCATCGACAAGGCAAGGCACCTTGCCAGTTGGGGAAAAGGTGGAGAATGACACGCCTTCACCAAACGGGACGAGTTTCTCCTCGAAGGCGATACCAAGCGTGCGCATCAGGACCCATGGCCTAAGCGACCAGGAGGAGTAATTCTTGTTGGCGATATAAAGATCGTACATTGCGGGTCTCCTGACTGTGAAGCGGGTTTTTATACCAGCGGCCCTGCCCGGAATATCGCAAAGAATCCATCGCTCCCATAACGCCAATTGATGGGTGGGGCGCCATCCGTGCCGACGTCCTCTGGCAAAGCCGCCTTCGCCGCCTTTAAAAAGAAAAGGCGCATCACTCGAGTGGAATGACGCGCCGTTCATCTTGAAGGCCTGATTTATCGCTCATCGACCGCTCCGGCCTTATCCGGACCGGCAGCAGCATCAATGATACCGGCGGATCAGCCCTACCAGCTTGCCCTGGATTTTAACCCGATCAGGTCCGAAAATGCGGGTTTCATAGGCAGGGTTTGCTGCTTCAAGTGCGATCGAAGCGCCTTTGCGACGGAAGCGCTTCAGCGTCGCTTCCTCGTCATCCACCAGCGCCACGATGATATCGCCGGGATTGGCGGTGTTACCGTTGCGAATGATGACGGTATCGCCATCGAAGATGCCGGCCTCGATCATGGAATCGCCCTTGACCTCGAGCGCGTAATGTTCGCCCGAGCCAAGCATGTCCACCGGAACCGCCACGTCATGCGTATTGTTCTGAATGGCTGAGATCGGCACACCGGCAGCGATCCGGCCCATGACGGGCACGGTTGCCGCGCCTGCTATGTCGTTCGCGGGCGCCTTGGGAGCAGGGGCGGGCTCGGGCATCTTGGGCTTGCCGAGACTGCCTTCAATAACGCTCGGCGAGAAGCCCCGTTGCGGCCTCGCACCCGGCACATAGGCCTCCGGCAGCTTGATCACTTCAAGCGCTCGCGCCCTATTAGGTAGCCGGCGAATGAACCCTCGCTCTTCCAGAGCGGTGATCAGCCGGTGGATGCCGGATTTGGAGGCAAGATCGAGTGCGTCCTTCATTTCATCGAAGGAGGGCGGCACGCCGGACTCTTTCATTCTTTCATGAATGAAGAGAAGCAATTCCTGCTGTTTGCGCGTGAGCATGAGGAAAACACCCTTGAGAATCGTCGTTGAAGTCGCGAAACAAATACAGAACGAACACTATATGTTCCATATGTGTTCCGCAATCCCCTAAAATTTCGTGAACTTGGGGCGAGAAAACAAAACGGGAATGGCACGCCAAGAACCCAGGTAGATAAGCTGGAATGGAAATCATAAGATTTCGTTGTTTTTATTGGATTTTTTCCGAAAATTAGGCGTCGCCAGTCGCTGTATTGGCAAACCTCCATAATGCGTCGTTCTCGCGCAGCAGCTAAGTGGCTAATTACTCGGAATATATTGGGAACCCTATAGCTCATCTGGCCGAAGCATATCACGAAGCAACCCCAGCTTTTCTTGTCGGTCTTCACCGGTGAGTGAGCTTGCGGCGTCCTGCACTTGCCACGACTTACGGGCTTGGCAAAGTGCAGATCGCAGCATATCTGCACAGAGGTGATTTTCTTAATTATCAAATTCCACTATATTATATAGTTAATTGTTTTATAATCATCGCAAATTAGACGTATTTTATAATATATTTATGATGTAATGCGTTTCTGTTTTTTGTGTTTTTCAAGATATGTCTTGAAGTAAATTTGAGATTTTGTCAGGGTAGGGAAAATAACTAAATATTCTCTGATTTATAAGTTCCCGTTGTTGGTGGATAGAGGAGTGGTGTGAGCGGCTACCTTTGGCGAGACATTTTAATTTGGCTTGGAGAGACTCTCTCTAAGAGTACGATTTTAGCAGGTTTTTTCCAGGGTCGTTCGACGCAAGCCGTCACTCTGCATGTTTCTGGTGTCGGGCTTGCCTGCGATATAGGAACGGGTGCGCTCGTTCCAATTGATGTGTCACGTGTACCGGGCCTGCTGGCTGAGATCGAACGGAAGAACGCCGTCGTACTGACAATCGGTGGGGATTGTTATCTGCGAAGAAATCTTGCCTCAAAGAGGTTACCTTTCACACGTGCAAGCGAGTTGTGGTCGCTGGAAATCAGTGAGCGCATGCCTTTTCTGATCGGACAGGTGCATGTTTTCTTTGGTTTCGCTCGCGATGGGCAAGGCACGGATTATTTCATTGTTAAAAAAGAGGTTCTGGAACCGGTCCTCAGCGCCATCCATTCCTCGGGAAGCCGGATTGACCGGATCCTGATGGAAAACGAAGGTCAGGCGGAGGAGGTGTCTCGCGGAAGCGTGCGATCGATAGCGGGTCAGTCGCCCCGTTGGTCAGTGAAAAAGCGTCTGTCAGCCTGCTTTTCCCTTTTGGTGCTTCTGATTTCGATCGCCACATTCGGCCACGCCTATGCACGCACGGTCGAGGCGGGGGCGAGACTTGCGATCCTTGTGGATGAGCGCCGTCGTGAGGCACTAGCGGTCAGGGAGGAGGTCGACGCATTGCAGATGGAGGAGCGGCTGCTTCAGGCCGCGCGGGCGGCGAAAATCAGGACCGTGCCCGCCTCGGCGCTTTGGGAAGAACTGACGCGCATACTGCCGGATTCGACGTGGCTGTCAGATTTAACCCTCCGCGAAGATATGGTCTCAATTGCCGGCTTTTCCAGAGCGGCTGCCGACCTGATCGGTATGCTCGGTGCCTCTCCGGTTTTTCGCGATCCGCGTTTTACGGCACCGGTCACGCGTGTGCCCGGCCAGGATGGTGAGCGTTTCACTATTCACATGAAGGTTGGACGCCAATGACCGATCTCTTGATCCGGGTCATGAACCTTTCAGTGGCTTCGCAACGTGCGATTGCCAGCGCCATCGTTTTTGTAATTGGGGTTGGCATCTCGGCGTTGAGCTGGGTCGCGTTCAGCGTGTTGAACGGGAACGCTGCAGCAATTGAAGAAAACCGCCTCGCGCTCGCCCGCTTCGAGGCGACAATTGCCGTCGGCAGAGCGATGCTGAAGCAGCCGACTATCTCTGCTACCGCTTCCGAATTTCTTGTCGGTGAAAACGAAGCCGTTATACAGGCGAATCTGCAAAACAGACTGAATTCGCTTGCTGGCAGCGCGATGGTAACTGTGCTTTCCTCAGGCGGTATTCCATCTGTCGAACTGGACGGCGTGCGTTACGTAGGCATTCGCGCCAACATGCAAGGATCGTTGAAGGCGATTCATGGCGCCTTGCTGCAACTCGAGACCGGTAAACCTTATCTGATCGTTCGCGAGATGGTGGTTCATGTCGTCAATCAGGGACGATCCCCCGGTCCGGTTGAATTGAGTGTGCAGTTGAGCTTTTTGGGCGCACTTGACCCTACGGCTTCGAACGGGCGAAAGGCGGGCGCGCCATGATCAGACCGTTACTGAAACCTCTGCACTGGGCTGCTCGGTCGGTGACGCTCGCAGTTCTTCTCATGGTCAACTGGTTCTTTTACCGGGAAGCGGTCGATATATCGCCGCTGGCGCCCGGGCCGCTTACGGAAGCGACTACGAAAGGGCAGGCGACCACCGCCCAAAGTCAATTCGGCGGTGACATCAAGATTTCACACACGCTTGCGCGTCCGCTCTTCAGCCAAACTCGGAGAGAATTCGTAGCCGAAACCCCACGGACCACCTCAAAACCGGTAGAGGAAGTCGTTGCGATGAAGCCTATAGACCAAGCGCTTCGACCGCAATTCAGCTTTCAGGGAACGAGACTGTTCGGTTCCCGGGCCAGCGTTCTTGTAGCACTTGATCCGCTACAGCCGGCAATATGGCTCAGTGCTGGCGATCAGCTTCAGGGCTGGGTCGTAGAGGAGGTGGGCAGGGATACGCTCATTCTCGCCAATGGCGAACAGAAGGCGACATATGGGCTCTTTGCGGCCGCGGATAAGACACCTGAAACGGGGAAAGACAAGGGCGTAGCGAATGACCAATGAGGATGCGAGTGGACAGGACGGTTTCGCCCTTGTCGCTGTCCTGGGCCTGTTGCTGGTCGTGTCAGCCATTCTGCTGCCGTTTTCTCTATCTGCGCGACTGCGCGCGCTGACGACTGGCAATGAACTGCGCGCGTATGAGGATCAGACATTAGCGCATGCTCTGGTGTCCTATATCGCCGCCAAGCAAATGTCGGGCGATGGTCGTGACGGAGCGCTTTCAACGGGCGAAAATGCCGGATGCCGATGGGGAGAAAACCGACTTGAAGTGCGGATACAGGACCATGCCGGGCTGATCGACCTTAATGCTGCCGGCCTCGATCTGTTGAACCTGGGTTTCCAATCCCTGGGTTATTCGGGTGACGAAGCGCGATCGCTTTCTCTCGGTGTTCTCCGCTATCGCACTATCGGAGACATGACCACAGGTATGAAGCTGGATATCGAGCTAAACCCCGCTGGTCTTAAACATGCGGCATTCGAAGATGTCGCCGAACTGCACGATTTCCTCGCATTGCGTACCGTTTCCGTCATGCGTCTGGCGGGAACATTTACCGTCCACACGCAAACCGGCACCCTTCAGCCAGATCAGGCGTCCGACGAATTGCGACAGCTTGCCTCAGCGGGTCCGGGGCGGTCCATGCCATTCCTGGTCAACAATGCTGGCCCACGGCGGGCGCTGACCGTTGTCGTCGGCCTCCGGCGCGGAGACAGGCTGGAATTTGGTTATGCCGGCATATTTCGCGTGGCCAATGGTGCTCCGGTCCTCGAGGCCGCCATACCCGGGCTTGAGGAGTTGGCTGAAGACACCCCCGGTCTACCCGGTCGACCCGCTCCCTGCCTGGAACTCCTAGGGCCGACACTGGCGCAGACGGTTGGTGAGATGATCCTGTGACCATCATATTTCCGACTTCGGATGAGTTTATCGCGCATCTCGGCACCAGCTCAAGGTTGACACCCGAGGCGCTTCAAAGGCTGTCCTCCGCCTGGCGCGCCACGGGTCAACCGATCGATGTTGTCATGCGTGAGCTGGGGCTGATGCCGGAAGCCGAACTCGCGCAGGCGATTGCAGATTTCTGCATGATAGGCTGCGCGCAATCGGTTTTCGAAGCAGACAGCCAGTTGCTGGAACGGATCGGTACGGATTTTGCAGCAAGGAATGCACTTCTTCCAATAACAGGCGAGAAAGGAGCGCTCTCCCTCATCGTTGCGGACCCCTTTAGCCGCCCGGCCATAGAAGCGATCGAGTTTTTGATGGGGGGGCGTCTTCCGCTCATTGTCGCGCCGAGATCGACGCTTGAGGAGTTTTTTCGGGTCCGTAATGCCCTGGGAGACGACAGTGACTTTCCCGGGCGCCATGACGTTGCAGGCGAGGAGGATGTCGACCGGTTGCTCGACATTGCGAAAGAGGCGCCGGTCATTCGCTTCGTGTCCAGAATCATTCAGCGGGCCGTCGATGGCAAAGCGACGGATATTCATATCGAGCCTTTTGAGGATAGTGTGAGAATTCGTTTGCGGACAGACGGCATTCTTCAAACCCTGGAGACCGTGCCGAGATCGATGGCGGCCGGTATAAAGAGCCGGATCAAGATATTGTCGCGGCTCAATATTGCGGAGCGACGCTTACCCCAGGACGGGCGGCTGCGGGCATCCGTTCGCGGGCAGGAGATCGATTTTCGAGTCTCCGTGACGCCTAGCGTGCACGGCGAAACCGTTGTCATGCGAATTCTCGACCGCTCGAATGTGCGCCTCGAATTAGGTGCTCTTGGATTTGATCACCAGGCCACTGAGGCGATCGCGGCCATTACGCGCAAACCGAACGGGATATTTCTCGTCACCGGGCCAACGGGTTCCGGCAAGACGACGACACTCTACTCCATTCTAAACGACATCAACGATCCGAGGTGGAAGTTCTTCACGGTCGAAGATCCCGTGGAGTATCGGATGAAGGGAATTACCCAGTTGCAGGTCGATCCGGGGATTGGTCTGACCTTCGCTTCAGCCCTGCGTTCAGTTCTCCGGCAAGACCCTGACGGCATCCTGATTGGGGAAATCCGCGATGAGGAGACGGCCAGAATCGCCGTGCAGGCGGCGCTGACCGGTCATCTTGTTCTTTCAACGCTGCATACCAACAGCGCAGCCGGGGCTATCAGCCGGCTTCGCGACATGGGAATCGAAAGCTACCTTCTTGCCGCAACTTTGCGGGGGATCATCGGCCAGAGGTTGGTTCGCAGGGTGTGCGAGGAATGCCGGCATCACGACAGCGAGACCATGTGTGCCGTTTGCGGCGGCTCCGGTTTGGCGGGACGGCAAGCCGTCTATGAGATCATGGAAATCACGGATGCGTTGCGCGATTCGATTTCCAGAAGAGACGACGAAAGTGCCCTCGAAATGGAGGCACAGCAGATGGGTATGCGAAGCATGCGAGACCATGCCCATGCGCTTGTTTCTGCCGGAGTGACGACATCGAGCGAGGTTTCGCGCGTCATCGACCTTCAGGGAGTCTAGCATGCCGCGATTCCATTATGTGGGTTATACGAGGGATGGATCGAGGCGGCGTGGTTTGATCGAGGCGCCGAGCGCGTCGGAGGCGACACAACGGCTCAAGGCCGACGGGGTTCGTGTCCTGCAACTTGGTCTGTCGGCGGAACGGGCGGAGCGCCGGCCTGTTCGATTGCCGCCATTTCTTGAGCGGCGTGTCGATCTGCAGCGCTTCTTCTATGATCTCGCGCTGCTCATGGAGGCGGGGCTGGGTTTGGACCGTGCTCTGAAAGCAATCGCAGAGGAGACAGGCAACGGGGGCAATCAAGCGCTCGCGGCGGAATCGCTCGCACGCCTCTCAAACGGCATGAGCCCATCGGAAGCGTTTGCGCGGATGGAAGAGGATAGTCCGGGAATATCTGCGCTGATTTTGAGCGCTGAACACACGGGTAAACTCCATGTCGTCTGCGCCGTTATCGCAGCCGACCTCGACATGCGTCGCAACGGGAGAAGTCAAATGCTGGAAGCGCTCACCTATCCGGCGTTCCTTCTCCTGCTGACGTTCGCCGCCTTGGCGATCGTCACGATCTTCCTCGTGCCGGCCGTTTTACCGGTCTTTGAAGGCGCAAACGCGCGTCCTCCGCCACTGATCCGGGTACTGGATGCAATCGGCACGGCAATGCGGACTTGGGCTTTGCCGGCTGCGCTCGTCGTGGCTTTTCTGTTGCTTTTTACCTTCCGCAAGAGCGGTCGGCAAAGGCTTCGGTCTTTCGCGACGCGGCTCGTGCTGGTGACGCCTATGATCGGCGATCTCGTTCGAAAACAGGGGCTGGCGCGGTATATGCGCAGCCTCGCGCTCCTGCTCGGTAATGGCGTCGCGATGCAGAAGGCTCTCGTCCTGTCGGCGAAGGTGTGCCCTATTCCATCCTACAGAGCTGTACTTGAGGCGATGCGCGAGCGTGTGGTTGGAGGCGAGCGTCTTTCGGAAGCGCTGCTGGAGGCGCGGATTTTTCCGCGTTCTGTTTCCTCGCTGGTGGCTATTGGCGACGAGGTAAACAGCTTGCCACGCGTTCTTGAGCGGTCGGCCGCGCTTCTGGAGGAGGAGGCGATGCGGATGCAGAAGACGATGCTCGGTCTCATGACGCCATGCATCACCATCTTCATGGGCTTGCTGATAGGTGCCCTCGTGGTCTCGGTGATGAGCGCGTTGCTGAGCATAAACCAGATGAGCACAATATGAGATATCGCGTCGAAGGGGCGGCTATGCTCGCTGAAGAGGACGGCTTTTCACTCGTGGAGATGATCGTCGTCGTCGCGATTTTGTCGATGACCGCGATGATCGCGTTTTTTGGACTCCAAGCAACACAACGTCCCAAATCTCCGGCCGCCTTGGCGAGCGATGTCGCCCAACTGATCCAGTTCGTCCGGCTGGATGCGATCAACAGCCGCCAGCAACGGCCGCTGGTCATCGATATGGTGGCCAGAACGATCTCGAACGAGCGTGGCGACAGGTTACTTTCCGTGCCGGCCCATATGGAAATGACCGTGGTGACCGGTCGCGAACTGGTGCGCGCAGAAAGGCGAGCCACGATTATATTCCTGCCTGATGGTTCATCATCCGGAGGGGAGGTATCCTTCAAGAGCGAGCAGTCGTCGGCTCTCCTGTCCATTCCCTGGCTGACCGGCATTCCTTTCATGAAAAATTCCGGAGGCAATCATGGTTAGGGCCGGGCGGGTATCCGAGGACGGATTTATCTTGGTGGAAGTCCTCTGCGCTTTTGCAATCCTCTCTCTGAGCGCCGTCATCGTGCTCCAGACAATTCAGCTGGGTTCAAAAAGCATCGGATATGCGCGTGAACGGGTTGCGGCGAAGCGGGTGACATCCACGATTGTTTTTCAGAGATTTTTCGACCGTAAAGCGGATAGTGCGAGGGAAGGCATTGTCGGCGGCTTTCAATGGACCGTGACGGGCATTGAGGAGACCGGATGGAATGGCGGGCCGATGTTGGAACGCTTGCGGCTTTTTCGTAACGATGGCTCGCAGGTGGCAGACGTCCTGATTGAGCGCGGGGTCGTCGATCGTTGAAGCGTTGCCGAAGAATGCTGCGGCCTCACAATAGACCGACAGAGCGCGGAGATGCGGGTTTTACCCTTGTCGAGGTACTCGTAACCCTTTCCCTCGTCGCTGCCCTATCGCTCGTGGCGGTCGCGCTGACGTCGCAATTGCGGTCGATCCAGGTCGCGCAGAAAGACAATGACGCGGCAGTCGAACTCGAGGCTTTAGCGGGTACGGTGGAGAGGATGATTGACGCCGCACGATATCTTCCTTTGTCTCAGGACAATCCTCAGAAACGATTTTTGCTGAGAGGAACCGCCGGCAGGATCACTTTTGTCGGCGTCATGCGTGTCGGCGTATCGGCCTTCGGTCTGAGAGATGTCGTTCTTACGCATGACGAGGCGAATGGCAAGCTGGTTCTAGAGCTCTATCCACGGCGTGCGAGCGATGCCGGGCGACTACCGGAAACCCTGACGCTGTCGGAGCAGACCTCCATCAGGTTCTGGTACAAGGGTCGTGAGGATGTTGACGATATAACCCCGTCCGACTGGCGGGATGAATGGTCTGAGCCTGCGGAACTGCCATTAGCCGTTCGCTTTGAGGTGACGACAAGACGCGACCGCCGGGATCGCAGCACGGCGCGTCTGGTGCAGATTCGTGCAGGACGCTGATCCCCGAGGGAGAGGAAGCGATTTACCGTCTGCGATTAAAGTGCGATGTCCGCATCGAGGCCTTCGCCGCCGGCCTTTCCATCCCGCCCAAACGACCCGACTGTCGGCGATGCCGAGCCGGCTGGTGCCCTGTATTGGTAGGGTGCTCCCCAAGGGTCGACCAATGCGGATGATTGCTTGATATAGGGGCCGTTCCAGGCAGTATAGCTTTCGGGGCGCGTGACAAGAGCGTCGAGTCCCTCATCGGCAGAAGGGTAACGACCGATATCTATGTAGAGGAGTTCGAGGGCGGATTGCAGATTTCTCATCTGAACCTTGGCAGTGTCCACCCGCGCCGATCCCAGATAGCCGAGCACCTGCGGTGCGGCGATGGCGGCAACCAGCCCGATAATCGCCAGGACGACAAGCAATTCCACCATTGTGAAGCCGGCTTCGTGCTCGGCGTCATCGCGTGTTTGGTTGGCCGCAGCCCGTAATGTGGTCATGAGCTGTTTAGTCTCCAATCGTGGTGAGGAGGATGGTGTCCGTCATCCAGACGAGGATAAGTGAAAGCCCGAGAAAGGGGGCGAATGGAATGCGAGTATTGCGAAGGTCGAAACGGCAGAATAATGCCGCGGTGATTGCGAAGGTAAGGGCCGTCGCGCTCGCTATAAACAGGTACATTGGGATGCCGATCGGGCCGAGCCACAGCGCGCTTGCTCCGGCAAGCTTGACATCGCCCAGTCCGAGCCCAATGCGTCCGCGCAGCCGTTTATGCAGGGCGCGAATGAGGTTAAGAAGTAACATTGTCGCCAAAGCGCCACAGAGAGCGGCGGCAAGATGGCTGACGCCGAACAGGAACTGGTTGAGAACACCGAGGCCGGCATGAATATAGTTCAGCGTGTTGGGAATTCGCAGCTCATGAATGTCCACCCAGGCGATGCGGATGGTGAGGACGATCATCATAAGGCCGAGAAGCCATTGGACATATGCCAGCTCCATCAAAACGCCAGACGTTTCACGTCCTGATGGAGCTCGTTTGCGCCCCCTCGAACTTTGCGAAGCCCTGAACCGAAGCCGAGCTGTTGACGAAATTCCGCAGTGACTTCCCTGGCCTGCCAGATATCGCGCACGATCCGGGGCTTGATGAAAATGATCAGTTCGGTTTTTGCGATCCGGTCTTCCTTGTTCTTGAAGGCGTTGCCCAAAAGGGGGATCTTGCCGAGCAGTGGCACCTGCGACCGTGTTACGGAATTGTGCTGCTGGATCAGGCCGCCAAGCGCCAGGCTTTCATTGTCACCCACGATCACGCGGGTCGACAGCTTGCGCTGCTGGATGGTTGGCGAATCTATGCCTGAAGTCGTCGTCCGTACGACGTTGGACACTTCCTGTTCGATGTCGAGCATGACGCGTCCGGACGTGTTCACGCGAGGCAGCACTTTGAGAATGACGCCCGTGTCCTTGAGTTCGATGGAACTGACGACGGCGGAATTGCCTGTGACGGTGGAGGTTGATTGCTGTGTGACGATCGGAACCTGATCCCCGACTTGAAGGGTGGCTTTCTGATTATTGAGGGCCGTCAAAGTCGGTGCGGATACGATGTTGACGTCGGTTATGCTCGAAAGGGCGTTGAGCGTTACGCCGACATCGCTTGTCGCGAAGCTCCAGGCGAAACCCGGAAAGGTCGGCGTCGCCGCGCCGCTTGCAATATCGGACAACCCAACGCGGAAGTGGCCGCTTTCGAAAAACCAGCGCAGGCCAAACTTCAGTTGGTCATTCAGCGTTACCTCGGCGATCACAGCTTCGATGAGGATTTGCGTCGGCGTAACATCGAGTTGTCTGAGGAGCAGCTTTACCCGATCATATTCCCGATGCGTGGTTGAGATCAAAAGTGCGTTGTTCTCGGCGTCGGCGACGACGGACGTTTTGACCGCGCTTGCTTCGGAATAGGCGTTTGCGGCCGAAAGGGCGGGTTGCACTGGAGCATTCTTTTCGGTCGTCAGGGCTTCGGCAACAAGGTCGGGCGCGACGGAATTGGCGCCAGATGCGCGGCTCTCCTGTTTGGACAAGACCGCTTGAAGGACCTGCGCCAGTTCCTTGGCCGGTCGATTCTGGATATTATAGACGAAAAGCTGCTCTTCATTGGCGCTCGCCAGCTTTTCGAGCTTTTCTATCCAGCCGGATGCACGCGCAAGATAACTGGCGCGGGACGTCAAAACCAGAACGGCATTCAGGCGTTCGTTGGGAATGAAGCGAATAAGGTTCGAACCGGGGCCGCCCTCCGCTCCGAAAATTGTGGTAAGCTCCTTGGCGACGGCTTCGGGTTGTGATGCCTTGAGCGGATGCAATGCAACAGACATGCCGCGCATCCAGTCCACGTCGAAGGTGGCTATAGCGTCTCTCATAGCCGTAAGGTCGGAACTCGTTCCGGCCAGCATCAGGAGGTTGCGGGTCTTATCCGTCCGCAGGATGGCCCCTTGTCGGCTGATCGGTTCAAGAATACTCTTCATTTCCTCGGCGCCGATATATCGCAACTCAATAACTTGAACACGAACGCCCGGGCCTGCCGGTGTGGAAAGCGGCACCGTGACCGCCGGAGTGGAAAGCATGGCCTCGCTGGCAGGCACGATCTGGTATGTTCCGCCTTTTCGGACGATCGCTGCGCCATTTACGGCCAGCGCAGATTCCATGATGTCTATGAGAGCGTCACGCGACACAGGCTGGCTCGTCTGAAGCGTCACGGTGCCTTTCACGCGGGGATCGACCATATAGGTCGTCTGGAGGATGTCGCCCAGCACGCTCTTGGCCGCCACCGCGACAGAGGCGTCGACAAGATTGAGGCTAAAGCCCTTCTCGCCCGAAGACCGGGTTTCCACTTTGACGGGAGGTCCTTTTGAAGACACAAAACTGTCGGACCCATTTTGAGCCGCGCCAGCGAAGGATGCGGCTGCGCCGCCACCCAGCTGCGAAACCTGGGGCGTCGTTGAGAGAGAAGCTGTCGGATATCCGTGGGTCTGGATACGTTTTAGCCGCTCATCAAACATGTCCCGAACCGGTTCGGACGATTCGCAACTGATAAGAAGAGCGGACAGTGCGACCGCTATTAAGTCGATAACCCTCATTAGACCTGTAACCTTGTGTCGACGCTCTCAAATCTTCACAGCATCAAATAAATAACAATAATAATTCACATTAATCAGTGTAATAATAGCATTTTTCCACAGTTTAGTTTCTTTTTTATCATTGTAATTCATTTATAAAATTATAAATAAATTATATAATTACATATTGGTATTTTATTTTTTTGTATTTATGTCTATAGTATATTTTTACCACTGTGTTGACATCAGGGGTGAATTGGGTTTCTTACTTTAAAAATATCT
>NZ_QLNF01000073.1:0-897 GCF_003261015.1 Agrobacterium sp. MS2
CGGGCGTGTCGCAAAGTTTTTCGGCGGGCGCAGTCATGCCGTAACGGGCTGCATTTTCATGCTTTGTTAACTTTTTGAAGTCCGAAGAGGCATGCGATGAGATCATTCTGGTCGTTGACAGACCAGCCGCCGGAAAAGCCGAAGCCCTTCCGCAGCCACAGCATGGCTTCGAACCCGGCGATCGTTCGCCTCGCGGTGTTGAACGTTCGGAAGCCGCCCACCTTGGGCATGTTCTTCTTCACCCGGAAGTGATCGCTTTCAATGCCTTGCTGCAAATGCTTGGTGACGTAATGGACCGGGTCCGGCGGGAGAAGCCTTTCCTCCACACCGTTCTTGATTGCAGGCGGAAAGGTTCCAGCGCCATCGGTGCCGATCTTGCCGGGTGAGAGCAACGGTTCGTCCTTCAACATCTTGCGGAAGAAGCGTTTGGCGGCATCCCGATCACGCCTTGCGGTCAGCAGGAAGTCCACCGGATTGCCGTGTTTGTCGATGGCGCGATAAAGATAACGCCACTGGCCCCGGATTTTGATGTAGGTTTCGTCGATCCGGATTGAACCACAATGCGGCTTTCGAAAGCGTCTCAGCCGCTTTTCGATCATCGGCGCATAGGCCAGAACCCACCGGTTGATGCTGCTATGATCCACGTCGAAACCGCGCTCTTTGAACATTTCTTCCAGATCGCGATAGCTCAACGGGTAACGCAAATACCACGACACCGCCTGAATAATCAGCCATGCCTCGAATTGCCGTCCTTTGAAATCGTCCTTCGACCGGCGCTTCAGCTTTTCGACAATGGCATTGAGAATCATAAATCCGCACTCCAACAAATCGGAGCGCCTTTTCATCACCGAAATCTCAAGTCAGCGTTAACGAAAAACTTTGCGACACGCCCGTCAA
>NZ_QLNF01000074.1:0-1613 GCF_003261015.1 Agrobacterium sp. MS2
AGCGATGGCGGTGGAAGGACTTGGGCAACAATCGCCACGCTCCTTCAAACAGCGAAAATGAACAATGTCGATCCACAGGCCTGGCTCACCCAGACACTCGAGCGCATAGCCAATGGTTGGCCCAGCAGAGATCTCGATGCACTCATGCCCTGGAATTACACGCGCTGAACGGTCTCAGCTTGCCGCTTACCAACGAGCGTTGCGCCTGGAAGGGGTTTGACTGGGCGACGACGGATCGCTTGCATCAGAAAGGCCTGATCGGCGATCCGGTGAACAAGTCGAAGTCACTGGTGCTGACGGACGAGGGTCTGCGTCGGTCGGAAGAGCTGTTTCGGAAACTGTTTACGCGGCAGCCGGGATTTCCATCGCCTTGATCGCCTTCCACTCCCAAGGCAAGAGCTCATGCAGGCGGGAGACGGGAAGCTCGGCGATGCGGGCCAGCACGTCGGCAAGCCAGTGACCTTGCCCCCAAGTTTTATCCAGTTTTGAGTTCGCTCCAGCGGTTTTTTGAGGTGCACCTCGAATTTGGGCCAGCGGGAGCTGGAATTTTCCGGGGTTATGGCTCATGTCGGCGTTGGCGCCGATGAGCCGTTCATGAGCGAAATCGGCAGCGTTCAGGCACTCGGCGCGGAACTTGCCATTAAAACTCTCGATGTAGCTGCTGTCAGTCGGCATGCCTTGGCCGGGAGAAGTCGAGCACGATACCCTTGTGATAGGCCCAAAGATCAAGGTCTCGAGAGATGAACTCGCTGCCGTTATCGACGCGAATGGTCGTCGGATATCCGACCTGCCGGCAGACCCGCTCCAGTGTCTGAACTGCATCCTCGCCCTTGTAACTGAAGCGGGCATCGACAGCCGGCGAAAAGCGCGAGTAAGTGTCGACAACCGTCAGAACCTTGATCTTGCGACCAGTGGCCAGTTGGTCATGAACGAAATCCACCGCCCAGACATGGTTCGAATGGGTCGGCTCCGTGCGGTCAGCCCGCAGCTTTGCCTTGACCCGGCGCTTGGGAACCTTGTTGCGGAGCTGGAGGTCCATCTCCTCGTAAAGACGATAGATTCGCTTCGGGTTCACGGGCCAGCCTTCACGCTTGATAAGAATATGCACACGCCTGTAGCCGTAGCGTACCCGCGTCTGGCAGATATCCTTGATCTTCAGCTTCAACTCGGCCTGCTCACCACGCCTGGACTTGTAGACATAGAGCGACCGGTCGACTTTCAGCACCATGCGTGCACGCCGGATCGAAACTTTCCAGCCTTGATCGTGTCGACAAGCTTGCGCTTACGCGCAGGCCTTAAAGCTTTTTTGAAAGCACATCCTGTAGCATGGCCTTGTCCAGCGACAGGTCGGCAACAATTCGCTTCAGCTTGGCATTCTCTTCCTCAAGCTGTCGCAGCCGCTTCATCTCCGAGGGCATCAAGCCCGCGTATTTTTTGCGCCAACTGTAAAACGTCGCGTCCGAAATTCCTGCCTTGCGGCAGACCTCGCCGATCGGCGTTCCATCCTCTGCCTGCTTCAACACGAATGCGATCTGCGCTGTAAGCCCACGGTGAAGGCCGTCTTGCGATGACGGCCTTCTGACTGCCAGTCCTAGTGGTAACACTAGGAGTAG
>NZ_QLNF01000075.1:0-11324 GCF_003261015.1 Agrobacterium sp. MS2
GTGCTCGGCGGCGCTTTATGCCGCGCGTTCCGGCCTGCGTGTCCTGCTCGTCGAGCGCGACACGCCGGGCTCCGCGCAATCCGGCCGCAATCTTGGCTTCGTCCGCCAGCAGGGACGGGACTTCCGCGAGCTTCCTCTCGCCATGGCCTCGCTGCGCCTGTGGAACGGTCTTGAAAAGGATCTCGGACGCAGCGTCGGCTGGTTTTGCGGCGGCAACATCGTCCTGGCGGTCAATGACGCGGACATGGCCCATCAGGCGGACTGGCAGGCCAAGGCGAAGGACTTCGGTCTCGATACCGAACTGCTGACCCCGGCCGAGGTTGCCGGAAAACTCCCCTTCCTTTCGGAAAAGGCCGGTGTTCGAGGCGCCATGTTCACCGCCTCGGACGGGCGGGCGGAACCGGGACGCGCCACGCGTGCGCTGTTCGAGGCCGCCGTCGAGCGGGGCGTCTCGGTCGTCCTCGGCGGGAGCGTGAAGCGCCTGGATATCCAGGCCGGACGCATTCACGGCGTCTGGATCGATGGCAGGCTTTGCCGCGCCGATACGGTTCTCTGCGCCGCCGGCACGGGAAGCGGCAGGCTCCTGCGCGCGGTCGGATACGATCTTCCCCAGGAAAGAATACGAGCGACCGTCGCGCGCTCCCTGCCCGTGCCGCACTTGACCATCGATCCCTGTATCTCGTTGCCGCAGACCGGCCTTCGACAGGATGTGAACGGAGCGATCGTTTTGTCGGTGGCGGGGGGAGAGTATGATATGCGGCTCGATTCCTGGCGGTATATGCGCCATTATCGGGAGACGAGAAAAGGCAATCCGGATGCGGCGCGGATCAACTATCTGGGTCCCATCCAGCCCTTCATCCCCTCGCATCGCGCCGCGCCGATAGCGGATATCGCGCCGACCCGCGAAGCCGTGCAGCCCGCCCTCCATCGCGTCCGGCAGGCCCGGGCCGAATTGCGCAGGTTCCTGCCGGCATTGGCGGAAGTTGCCATCGACACCGTTTGGGCCGGCATCATCGATACCCTTCCCGACGTCGTTCCCGTCATGGGCAAGGTCGAGGCGGTCGAAGGGCTTCTCGTCGCGACCGGATTTAGCGGCCATGGTTTCGGACTGGGCCCGATGGCCGGGAAAGTCATGGCCGAACTTGCGGCAGGGCAATCCCCATCGGTGGATATCTCGGCTCTCTCGCCGGCGCGCTTCTGACAACGATCCAACGCCTGATCCGCCTGGCGGCATCGGCGCTCATGACCATGGAGACAGGAATGCCAAAGAGAATCTTTTCCGGTGCCCCTTCCGAAACGACCGCGGGCTACGCCAAGGCCGTTATCGACGGGACGACGATCTATGTGTCCGGCACGACGGGGCGCGACAAGGCAACGGGCCTGTTCCCTCCGGATGCCGCGGACCAGGCGCGCAATGCGTTCGCGGACATCGAGGACGCATTGCAGAAAGCGGGGGCAAGCCTCGCCAATGCGGTGGCAAGCCGGGTGTACGTAACGGATCTTGAAGCCGCCGAGGCCGTAAGCCCGGTGCTTGGACAGGTGTTCAAGGATATTCGGCCCACCAGCACGTTCCTGATATGCCAAATCCCCGCACGCGGAGCAAAAGTCGAAATCGAGATCACCGCCTCTCTCGCAGTGTGAGGCCGTCCTGCCGCGACCATTGAACTTCGGTTTTCTTTGCTCCGTTGAGGAAATGTGCGGTCAATTTAGGAGGTAATACATGATCGATGAATCGGACGAATATTCTAGACCATTCATCCTTGCTGTAGATGGTCAAACTTTTATTGCACAAGCGGCAGATAACCAAGAAAGAGGAAGACACCATTACTCATCACGTCCGGTCCTCTTGATCAATTGGGCTGTTCAAATTTGGCGAGGGCCTTTCCTAGATTCCTGCTTTAAGATGCTATTACCCCTCTCACAATTGCACCGTCGAGGCATACTCAGTCCCGGAGGGAATACACGTTCGATCTCCTAAGCCGAGCGTGGACGACGGCAGCACGTTCAGCGACACCGATAACATCTCATTCTGGGCGGGACACCCGAAACCCGGCGGGACATGCCTTGGGCTTTCCGTGCTCATGCTGGATCGCACCTGCCATGTCAGCCTGAGATTTTCCGGGCGGAACCGCCATCTGCCCTGGGCGGGCATCGCCTTCCGACTTCCTGTCTGCCTCTCAGTTCCAAAAACCAGAACTGCCGCGCACATGTCGACGCCTTGAGACAGGGTTGAAACTCCCCCTTGTATAGTATGTAACGTCCATCATTCAGGAAGATGCGAAATTCACCAGAAGAGAAGAAGCTGGTGATCACACGTCTACGGCGCATCAGGGGACAGGCAGAAGCGTTGGAACGTGCGATCGAAGCCGGAACCGACTGCGCCCCATTGCTCCAGCAGATCGTGACAATGCGACGACCGGGCGAAGCTGTAATTACGGTTGCAGCAATCGGTCGAGGTTTGTCGGTTGCCGCAATCTCTCACTATGTGTTACTCGCTGCGAGCAACCCGCATATACTCCATACTAGTATATGGATAGTGGTTTGAAGATTTCTCGCGATTGCGTAGATGTGGCCGTGAATAGCGATCGCATTCTTTGACCCGATTTTGCATAGAATGGATGCCGACCGCTTGATGCGCCACCTTCAGGGACTTGCCGATTCCGGCAATATGGTAATCGTGGTCGAGCATGACATGCGCATCGTTGCCCAGGTCGATTGGATAGTCGACCTCGGGCGGTCTGGCGCGGGCGAGGAGGGTGGAAATATCGTCGCCAGTGGCGACCCACAGGATGTTGCCGGTGAAAAAAGCAGTGTGACGGTCCGCTATCTCAAGGCGGCAATATGCTAGACTGGAGCTTGCTAAACGCTTCCCCGCCGAATGATGCTGTAACCTACATCTGCGATTTTCTTTCGTACCTTCTTGTCAGAGTACCGCGCGATGATCATTCGCGCCGCTTCCTGGCCAATCTTGTCCCCGGGCGATCGCACAGTGGTCAAGCCGGGCGACAACTCGGCTGCGATCTCATAATCGCCATATCCGACGACTGAGAGCCTGTCTGGAATCTGCCAATTTCGCCTCATGCAGTCGAAAACCACGCCCGAAGCGAGAACGTCCGTGTAACAGAAAACCCCCTCTAGTTGAGCGTCCCTGGCTATGAGTTCCGCGAGCGCCATCCTGCCGCCGGGAAAGCCCAGTTTCAGAGGCACCAGCGCAACAAGATCGGTCGGCAAACCAGCGGCTGTCATGGCATCCATGAACCCGGCCAGCCGCTCCTGGTATCTGTGTTTCTCCCCGGTTTCATAGCCGACGACGCCGATCCTTCGCAGTCCCTTGTCGATCATCAATTGTGTGGCATCGCGTGAAGCCGCGCGGTCCATGAATCCGACCCCCATATCGACGAACGGCCCGTTCAGGCTCCACGTTTCGACCGTGGGGATACCGGATTGGTCAAGCAACCGGAAGGTTGACTCGTCGCGATCAACGCCAGTTAGCACGATCCCATCAACGCGGCGTCCGATGAGTGCTCGCACGGCATCATATTCTCGATCAGAAGAGCTTACGACCGAGACTATCAAGTGATAGCCATGCGCATCGAGTTCTTGCTCGAGTCCCATGATCATGTCCGCGAAGCTTGAATTCTGAATGGTCGGAATGATTGCGGCGATCACCTTGCTGCGCCCGGATACCAGGTTTCCTGCAATCAGGTTCGGTACATAACCCAGCTTGGACGCCGCTTCGAGCACCTTCAGTCGTGTTTCCGGTATCACTTTGTCGGGATACTTGAAGCAGTTCGATACGGTCATATGCGAGACGCCTGCCAAGCGTGCCACGTCAACCATGCGGGCACCAGATCTTGCATCCACGGATCCCTTTTCCATCCCTCGTCTCCGAATCTTCTATTTCCCTTATCCTGCCTACATAGGAGGCAGTTTCCGACTCAAGTTATTTTTCATTTGACACCTTGTCGCCTGGCTGTATTTTAGCGTTAAAATAAGCGTTGTAGCGCTAAACACAAGGGTAAACTTCCATGACCTTCTCGCTAGCCGCCCGCGACCCCAAAACCGGAATGTTCGGCGTCAGCATCGCCACATCGGCCGTGGCGGTGGGAAATCGGTGTCCATGGGTGCGCGCCGGCGTTGGTGCGGTCACCACCCAACACCGCACCGATATCCGCTCCGGATCCGTCGGCATCGAACTCCTCACCAAGGGCTTCACCGCTCGCCAGACCGTCGACTTCTTGGCTGCCACCAATGACTTTCCGCAGGAACGGCAATTCGCCGCCGTCGACCGCGAGGGAGGCGTGGCCTTCTACAACGGTGCGGCCATCGAGTGCATCCATGCTGGTCACGCTGGCAACCAGTGCGTTTCGACCGGCAACCTCCTGGCCAATGACGAGGTGCCGCGCCGCGTGGTCGAGGCCTATGAGGCGGCGATGGACCTGCCCTTTGCCGAGCGCCTGCTGGCCGCCATCAGGGGAGGGCTCTATGCCGGAGGAGAAACCAAGCCGATCATGGCAGCGGCGCTGCTGATCGCGGACCGCCAGTCATGGCCGCTGGTCGACCTGCGGGTGGATTGGAAGGAAGAGCCGATTACCGAACTGGAGCGCCTCTGGGAATTCTACAAGCCCTATCAGCAGCACTACATCAACCAGGTCATCGCACCGCATGAACTCGACCTCACCAAGGAATCACCGATGAACCTGTGAGGCGGCAAATCCCCCCTGCACCGAAAATTTAAAAAGGCCAAAAGGCAAAAGCGGGGGAACTGATGATCAACCGACCAAAGAAAAGGGGAACTATAATGAAAAAATACCTGTCATCCATCGCGATGGTCATGATGCTGACCACGACAGCAAGCTTCGCTCAGGAAAAGCCGACCCTAGTCGTCAATTCCTGGGGTGGCCCCTATGAGAAGCTGCATAAGAAACTTGTCTTCGAACCCTTCGAGAAGGCGAACAACGTCAAGATCGAGGTGGTCACGCTCTACTCGGCCGATACGCTCGCGCAATTGCGAGCACAGAGGGATGCCCCGCAATACGACGTGGTACATTTCTCAGGCGGCCAGGAGGTGATCGCCGCGAGGGAGGGGCTTCTGGCGCCGATCAAGCCGGAAGAACTCACCAACGCCAGCGACCTATATCCCTTCGCCGCCGAAGGATTGGCCAGAGGGGAGGGACCAGTTCACCTCGTGACAACGGTCGGCCTGCTTTACAACGAGGAAAAGGTGCCGAGAGCCCCGGATTCCTGGAAGGATCTGTGGAGCGAGGAGTATGGCGATCACCTCATCTTGACGGACCTGTCCAACTCCTTCGGCATGCTCGGACTCCTGATGATGAATCAGATCTGGGGCGGAACGCTCGCCGACACAGCGCCTGGCCTCAAGAAAGCTGGCGAGCTGCTCGATCGATCCGTCATCATCAGTTCGTCTCCCGAGGTCCAACAGAACTTCGCGCAGAACGATGCCTGGTTGGCGGCTTTCGCCCAGGATTATGCCTACACCATCCGCCAGAGCGGCCTTCCGGTGAAGTTCATAATCCCCAAGGAAGGCGCTCCCGCCGTGTACTTCACCGCCAATCTCGTTGCCAATCGCCCGAACCAAGATCTAGCCAAGAAGCTCATCGATTTCGAATTGTCGCCCGAGGTGCAGGCGGCATTCGCCCGCGAGATGCGCTACTCGCCCACCAACAGCAAGACCGAACTAACGCCGGATGTGGCGCAGGATGTGGTCTACGGCGACGCGATCAAATCGATGGTCCGGTTCGATCCTGTGCAGGTTGACGAAATCCGCAACGCTCTCATCGAAAACTGGAAGAAGTTGATCTCGCGCTGAAGATCAGAGGAGAAACCAAGGGGGTAGACATGAACAAACTCCGAACCGATCTTCTCATTGCTGCGCCCGGGTTTCTCCTCCTTGTGGTGGGGTTTCTCATTCCTGTCGCCGGGATATTGCTTCTCGGTGTCAGGGATGCTAACGGGGTGCTCACGGCGACACACCTGAGCCGGTTTCTGACCGATCCTTTTTATCTCGAAATCGCCTGGCGGACCGTAAAGCTCTCGCTCATCATCACGGCGCTGTGCATCGTGGCCGGTTTCCCGCTCGCCTACATCATGGCGCGCGGCTCCGCACGGCTCCGCCTGTGGCTGATTATCAGCATTACGCTGCCTCTCATGACCAGCGTCGTGGTTCGAACCTTCGGCTGGATGGTCCTGCTCGGCCGCGGCGGGCTGATACCCGATACGCTCAATATGCTCGGATTGGTCAGGCGTAACTACTCACTCATGCAGACCGAGACCGCGGTTGTCCTGGGTATGACGCAGGTGCTGTTTCCCTTCATGGTCCTGTCGATTCTCGGCGTCGTCATGCGTATCGACATCCGTCTGGAAGAAGCGTCCCGCGTCATGGGTTGCACATTCCTGAAGTCGCTGCGCCTGGTCGTCCTGCCGCTTGCCATTCCGGGGGTGATTGCCGGTTCGCTTCTCGTCTTCACCCTGTCGGCCAGTTATTTCATCACGCCTTCGCTGCTCGGGGGTGCGCGCCTGCCGGTTCTGGCCGGTTCGATCTACGAAACAGCAACCCGCACGCTGGACTGGCCCTTCGCCGCCGCTCAATCCATCATCCTCGTTGTCGGTGTCCTCATGCTTCTCATCCCCTATGCAAGACTGTCGAGGCGCGCCAATGGTTGAATCCGCCCCCATGTCTGTCCGCATTGCGGCGGTCATCTATCTTGTCGCAATCGTTGCCTTTGTCCTAGGTCCGCTGGCAGTGGTCGTCGGCGTCTCCTTCACGGCCGGCGACTACATCACCTTTCCGCCTCAAGGGCTGAGCCTGCGGTGGTACGAGGCGGTGCTTTCCTCGTCCGTATACATGGGCGCAGCTATCACCAGCCTGAAGCTGGCGGTGGTCGTGACGATCTCCGCGACGATCATCGGCGCTTCGGTCGCGACCGTGATCCACAGGGGGAGATTGCCGGGCACGTCTGTGCTTTCGGCCCTTTTTCTGGCGCCGCTGGTGCTACCGACAATCATCTTCGCATTGGGACTGCTTATCTTCTGGAGTGCCTATTTCGGGCGCACCTCGTTTGCGGCCCTGTGGATCGGTCATACCGTCATCGCCGTTCCCTACGTTATCCGTACGACCCTCGCCGTTCTATCCACCTCCGACAGATATCTCGAAGAGGCTGCGCGGACGATGGGAGCGGGACCGTGGAAGGCCATCCTTCACGTCGTCGTGCCGCAAGCAATGCCGGGCATCGCGGCCGGGGCGTTCTTCGCCTTCAACATATCCTTCGACGAAGCGATCGTCTCCCTGTTCCTTCGCTCACCAGAGGTCATCACGTTGCCCATTCAGATCTACACACAGCTTGAATACAGCCCTGACCCATCCATCGCTGCCGCGTCGGCCCTGATGATCGGACTGACCGTCCTGCTCATCTTTGTCATTGATCGCGTGCTCGGCATCCAACGCGTGGCGGGGTGATATCATGAATGCTGTACAACTCGACAATATCTCCAAGTCCTTCGGCAATGTTCAGGTGATCAAGAACATTTCGCTTTCCATCGCGAAAGGCGAGTTCGTCAGCCTGCTTGGACCGAGCGGATGCGGAAAGACCACCCTGCTGCGGATGATCGCGGGCCTGGAAGGGGCCACGAGCGGGACGATCCACATCGGCGGTAAGGATTCGACAAGCTTGCCACCCGAGCTTCGCGACATCGCGATGGTGTTCCAATCCTATGCCCTGCTTCCGCATCTGACGGTCCTAGAGAACGTGATGTTCCCGTTGCGCATGCGCAAGATCGGCAACCGGGCAGAACAGCGTGACCGCGCAGTCGCGGCGCTGAAGCTGGTCCAGCTCGACCATCTGACCGACCGGCGGCCCCGCGCTCTTTCGGGCGGCCAGCAACAGCGTGTCGCGGTTGCCCGTGCGGTGGTTTCTTCTCCACAGGTCCTGCTGCTAGACGAGCCGCTTTCGAACCTCGATGCGCGGCTGCGTGAAAGCATGCAGGAGGAGTTGATCCTCCTGCACCGGCAGACCGGCCTTACCACCGTGTTCGTGACCCACGATCAGGAAGAAGCGCTGAGCCTTTCGGACCGCGTCATCCTGCTCAACGGCGGCAGGATCGAACAGGAGGGAGCCCCGAAGGCCCTCTATTCGGTGCCGCGAACACGGTTTGCCGCCACGTTCATGGGATCGACGAATCTCATCGATGCCGAATTGCAGCCCCATGGCGATGGCGCACGTGCGCTGCTTTGCGACGGACAGGTTCTGCTGCTGAGGGCCCAGCCCTCGGCGAAGAAGCGGGCGACCATCATGTTCCGGCAGGAGGATGCCATCCTCGCGCCTGTGCCCGACAACGCTGCGCTAAGCCGGGGAGCGCCGATCGCGTCCGTCGTTACACAGATCTTCCTTGGTGCGCGCACCCGCTATGTGCTCGACCTCGGCGGACACATGATCCGTTGCCTTGCCCCCGCGGGCCAGTTCTACGCGGTCGGTGACAAGGTGGAACTCAAGATCTCGCCGGACAGCATTCACGTCCTGGAAGATTGAACAACCTTAACCCTGAACAATGGAGATGAACATGATTGGACGCGTCTGGCGTGGATGGGCCAAGCCCGAAATGGCGGATTCATACGAGGAACTCCTCACGAAGACGACGCTTCCCGCCCTTCATCGGGTGGCGGGATACAAAGGGTCGTATTTCATGCGGCGTCCGCTCGACACCGGTGAGGTCGAGTTTGTCGAAATCACATTCTGGGAGTCGATGGACTCGATCATGGCCTTTGCCGGCGAAGATAACACGAAGGCCGTTGTGCCGCTGGATACGCAAGCGTTCCTGACGCGCTTCGACGACCGGTCTGTGCACTACGAAGCGACCTGGTGCCCTTGACACCATATTTACTCTGCCGGGGGCCCTTGGATGCCACGGCACCGCGTGTCCAAGGGCAACCTCCTGTGCGGCAGCTTCAGAGTTTGGCGACACAGGACTACGGCTTCCGGCTGCTATTACCCATGCGAAATGCATGGCGCATCCCTGTCCCAATGTGTCGAGAGATGAACATGATGGATATCATGCCAATGGAACGTGTTGAAAAGGACCCACTTGGGCCCGTCGCGATCCCGGCAAAAGCTTACTATGGTCCACAAACGGCACGGGGTATCGCAAATTTCCCGGTTTCAGGGATCGCGATCAATCATTTTCCCAACTTCATCAAGTCGCTCGCTTATGTGAAGATGGCCGCCGCGCGTGCGAACGCCAGGCTTGGAGAGCTGGACCAACGGAAAGTTGACATTATCTGCCAGGTCTGCGCGGAAATCGCTGACGGCCAGCATCTGCAGGAGTTTCCCCTCGACGTGTTCCAAGGCGGCGCGGGCACCTCGACCAACATGAACATCAACGAGGTCATCGCCAATCGTGGCCTGCATCTGATGGGATTGCCTCGTGGACAATATGGCTCCCTGCACCCCAACGACGACGTCAATCTCTCGCAATCCACGAACGATGTCTATCCGACGGCGATACGCTTGGCGATACTGCTGTCCTATCGTCAATTGCAGGATGCAATTACCCAGCTTTCAGACGAATTCGAGAATAAGGGAGCGCTCTTTTCCGATGTCATAAAGCTCGGGCGAACGCAATTGCAGGATGCGGTGCCGATGACGCTTGGGCAGGAGCTCCAGGCTTTCGCCGCAACGCTTCGCGAGGATGTCGATCGTCTTGGCGAGATCGCGTCCTTTCTTCATGAAATCAATCTCGGTGGCACAGCGATCGGGACCGGCATCAATACCAATCCGGAATATCAGGCCGCCGCGGTGGCGGAGCTTCGTTCAATCTGCGGCCTTCCTCTGATTCCCGCCAAAAACCTGATAGAAGCCTGCTGGGATACCGGAGCATTCGTCCTGTTTTCCGGAATGTTAAAGCGAACGGCCACGAAGCTGTCGAAAATCTGCAACGACCTTCGCCTGCTTTCCAGCGGGCCTCGTGGCGGTTTGAATGAGATCAACCTACCGCCCCTTCAGCCCGGCTCCTCGATCATGCCCGGCAAGGTCAATCCGGTGGTACCGGAAGTCGTCAACCAGGTGGCTTTCCAGATCATTGGTTACGACCTGACAATCACGCTTGCGGCTGAAGCCGGTCAACTCCAGTTGAATGTCATGGAGCCGGTCATCGCCTATAACATTCTTCATGCACTTTACCTTCTGACCAACGCCGTAGACCTGCTTCGGGTGAAATGCATTGCTGGTATCACAGCCAACCCGGACGTCTGCCGCAAGCATCTGGACGCAAGCACTGCCATCGCAACTGCCTTGACGCCCGCCATCGGCTATGAGCGCGCGGCTGAATTGGCGAAAGAAGTTTTGGCCTCGGGTAAACCCATTCAAGAAGTAATAGCCGGAAACCCGGATATCTCTGAGTTCTTGATTTCCGAAGTCATTGATCCGCAGAGATTGACGCGACCGGCACATCGTTCTGGTTCTGCTGAAGCTGGGAAGGATCAAAAAAGTGGACGCATCAAATGAAGGAGAATAACGCTCAGTTGATGGTGTCGGGCTCGAAGCCCCACGGCATAAGCGCGTCTAAGTCTTCTGCCGGCCACCCTTGAATAGCCCTGGTCAGGTTCTGAGAGCGCCAATGAGGAAGGGTTCGAGCAATTCCTGCCGGGTGAGCGCATACCGGGTTGCTTTTGCACTCCCGGATATTCCTAGGCCCACTGCCAGTTCCTTTTCCCAGACGCCGAAGAGATTGGATACGACAGACAAGAACATTTCCTCGCGGAGACGAGTTCGGGTGCAGGCATGCCCTCCTCGAACCCCGTTTTATACCCTCTACAATTCGCTCATGGCGATGATGGCGTTTAACTGCCTCCTGCGATGATCCTACGCTCATCGATCCCGGGAAGTTCTCTAGGTACGTCGCGGCGGCAAAGGCGATCAAGTTCCATAATGTATGTTATGCGAGATGTTATAACATAACACCTTATTGTTGAGTGGGAAATAGTCTGACATGGGCATCGGTGTACCCCGCACTTCTGGAGCAACTAAATGAAAGCAGAAAAACGGTCCCGCTTTGACAGGATTATGCTCGAGGTCGAGGAGGCCGATAGCGTTCAAGACGCACTTCAGATATTCCACCTAGTATACGGCGTTGATTTCTCAACATATCACCTCGCATTCACGATAGTGGACGTCGTCGATACCCCCTATGTGCGCACGACGTACGACGCCGCCTGGATTTCCCGTTATCTCCTGCGCGATTACGTCAAGATCGATCCCATTCTCCGCGAAGGTCTCGTACGTCAATTGCCCTTCGACTGGCGCGAAGTCGAT
>NZ_QLNF01000008.1:0-78348 GCF_003261015.1 Agrobacterium sp. MS2
GCGGTTCCGGAAAAGCTCTTCACAGGCGCTTTCCGGCAGCAATATGCCGCGCTGTGTTTTCGATATGGCGGGGGCGATGACAATGTCGAAATCCTGCTTGTCACGTCACGCACCAGCGGCCGCTGGATCATTCCGCGCGGCTGGCCGATGAAGCGCAAGAAGCCTCATGAGGCCGCGGCAATCGAGGCTTGGGAAGAGGCCGGTGTTCGTGGCCGGGTCAGAAAGGAAGCGGTCGGCCGCTATACCTATCTCAAGATGCTGGATAATGGCGAAGTCGTGCCCTGCGTCGTGGACGTGTTTCAGATCGAAGTGACGGGTGCGGAAACCAAATTCAAGGAGCGCGGCGAGCGCTTGGTGGAATGGGTTCGCCCGGACGAGGCGGCAAGAAGGGTCAGGGATATCGAGCTGAAATCGCTGCTGGTCGATTTCAGGCCAAAGGGCAAACGGAAGGGCCGCACGGGCGAAGGGGCATGAAGATCTGCCGCATCGCCTGGCTGAACCGACGACTAATGTGGGCGTAAAACGACAGGCTCAAATCTGCCGGATATCTTCTGGCAGGTGAAGCTCATGCTGAAGAAACTGCGGCTGCCGATCCGACACGTCGTGCTCATCCGCCTCGTCCGGCGGTTTCGGCAGCAGTCGGGCGAAACGCGTGCTGATGCTGTTGATATAGGACAGGATGGTCGGCACGACGATCAGGGTGAGAAAGGTGGAACTGATGAGGCCGCCCACCACCGCATGGGCCATCGGCGCGCGCTGCGCGCCGCCTCCACCTATGGCGAGCCCGAGAGGGATCGTGCCGAAGATCATCGCGAGCGTCGTCATGATGATCGGCCTGAAGCGGATCACGCCCGCATTTTCCAGCGCGTCGTTCAGCGAAAGGCCGCGCCGCCGTTCACGATTGGCGAAATCGACCAGCAATATGCCATTCTTGGTCACGAGGCCCATCAGCATGATGAAGCCTATCAGCGAGAACATGTTGATCGTACTGCCGGCCACCATAAGGCCGGCGAGGGCGCCGACAAGCGAGAGCGGCAGCGACGCCATGATGGCGAGTGGTTGCATGAAGCTGCCGAACTGCGAGGCAAGGACGATGTAGATGAAGATAACCGCCATGGTCAGCGCTGTCACCATATGGCCCACGGTTTCCTCCATTGTTTGGGCCTCGCCGCCGAAGCGTATGCGGTAACCATCCGGCAGATCGCGATGCGCTGTGAGGTTCTGCAACGCTTCCGTCAGATCGCCTAGCGCGCGGCCGGCAATATTGGCCGTGACCAGCACCTCGCGGCGATTGTCGATACGGCGGATTTCCGCCGGTGCCGGAACGACGTTGATCTCGGAGACCTGATCGAGACGCACCATGACGGGGGCGCCGTTTGACGTGGTCCGTCCGGTTGCGATCATGAGGTCGCTGATCGCCATGACATCGGAACGCCGCTCGGCAGGCAGGCGCAGGACGATGTCGTAGCTGTTGCCGTTCCTGTCCGTCCATTTCGATACGTCTTCGCCGCCGATGAGCGGCGAGAGTGCTGCAGCGAGTTCGGACCTGCTGACACCGAGATCGCTCGCGGCCGCGGATTTCAGGCGTACGGAAAGGTTGGGTCTCACGTTGCGGGCGCTGGAGGTGACATCCACAAGGCCCTGGATTTTCTTCATGTCTTCCATCAGGGCGGATGAGATTTTGTCGAGTACCTCCCTGTCGTCGCCGAGAACGCTGAGCTGCACCGGGCTTTCCTCGCCGCCAAGGCCGTCCTGCAGGATCGAGAACTCAATGCCGGGTATGGCCGTCAGGCGTTGGCGGATCGGGTCGGCAAGCGCCAGCGGCGTCCTGCTCCGCATCTCCAGCGGCACGAGCGCCACCTGAATGATGGCGCGATGTTTCCCGGCGGCGCCGCCGGTATTGATCGTGGAATAAAGCGTCTCGACTTCTGGAAACTGCCTGAGCGCCTTTTCGACCTGCCGGACCTTCGCCGTGGTGTAATCCAGCGAAGAGCCGGCTGGTGCGGTAACGGTTATCTGGAAGCGGCCCCCGTCGGCGGTCGGCACGAATTCCGCGCCGAGCAGCGGCACCATGAAGAGGCTACCGATGAAAATGGCGATGGTGGCAAGCAATGTAACGAGCCGATGTCGGAGGGTCCAGCCGATCACGCGTCGGTACCTATCGGCGAAACGTCCGAAGCCATGATCAAAACGTGCAATCAGGCGACCGATGCGCCCACGTTTCGCGTCAGGCTGTGAATCAGGATCGTACCAGACGCTCGACAGCATCGGATCGAGCGTAAAGGCGACGAAGAGGGAAATGAGCACGGCGGCCGAAACGGTGACGCCGAATTCGTAGAAGAACAGGCCCACAACTCCGCCCATGAAGGCGACCGGCAGGAAGACTGCCACGATGGTCGCGGTGGTGGCGATAACCGCAAGCCCGATCTCGTTCGTTCCATCAAGTGCTGCGCGGATATGGGATTTGCCCATGTGAAGATGGCGGGTGATGTTTTCGCGTACCACGAGCGCGTCATCCACCAGAATGCCGATGGACAACGTCAGCGCCAGCAGGCTGAGCGTATTGAGCGTGAAGCCGAGGGAATCGATTACTGAAAGCGTGCCAATGATGGCGACGGGCAGGGTCAATCCGGTAATGACCGTGCTGCGCCATGAATTGAGGAAGAGAAAAACGATGGCGATTGCAAGTGCCGCGCCCTCGATCAGGGTTGTCTGCACCTGAGTGACGGATTCCCGGATCGGGATAGACGAATCCGTGACGATGCGCAGTTGCACGTTCTGCGGGGCGAGTTCTCTATTGAGATCGTCAAGGCGGCTCTTCACGTCCCTTACGACCTGAACGGTGTTGGCATCCTGTATCTTGACGATATCGATCGCCAGTGCCGTCTGGCCGTTGTAAAGGGCGCGGCTTTCCGCGTCGGCCGCCCCTTCGAAAACTGTTGCCACGTCGCGAAGCAGGATCGGCGCTCCGCCGCGCCGCGCCACGACCATATCCAGCAGTGCCTGTGGGGTGTCGATGCGGCCCTGAACCTGAATCGTACGTTCGGAGGTTGGCTCCACGATGCTGCCTGCCGGGCTGTTACCGTTGCCACTGCGCAGCGCATTCGCCACCTCGTTGACGCCAATCGCGAGCGCGCGCATGCGTGTCTCATCCATTGCAACATCGATCTGCCGCTTTCGGCCGCCGACGAGTGTCGCCTGTCCGACGCCTGAGACGCTGGTCAGTTGCCGCAACACCTTCTGGTCGGCAAGTGTGGTGAGGGCCGGCACATCGAGTGCCGTGGAGCTGATCGCGATCGAAAGGATCGGTTCCGCAGCGGGGTCGAAGCGAGAGATGACCGGCTTTTTCGTGTCTTCCGGCAGATTTGCCTCAATGGCCGCCACCCTGTCACGCACATCCTGTGCGGCGGTCGCGCCTTCAACCTCCAGCTTGAATTTCGCGACCACGACGGATCGCCCCTCATAGGAGGTAGAGGTGATTTCATCCAGACCGCCGACGGTGTTCAGGGCCTCCTCGACCGGACGTGTCACGTCGGTCTCCACCGTCTCCGGTGTCGCGCCTGGATAGGTAATGGCCACCACGACAACGGGCACGTCGACCTTGGGATACTGGTCCAGCCCCAGTCTCTGCAGTGAAAAGAAGCCCAGGACCAGCAGCGCCACCATCATCATGGTGGTGAAAACGGGATGAGTAACGGATATGCGGGTCAGAACCATGTCAGCCCGCCCTGTCTATCGTCACCGCCATATCAGGCTGTAACTCCGGCAACGGCGCGGTGAGGATCGTCTCGCCTTCGTTCAGGCCGGCGGCGATCTCGACGGAGCTTCCACCGTTCCAGCGCGCTCCAAGCGCAACGGCCTGGCGGCGGAGACGGCCGTTCAGCACCTTGAGGACATGATAACCTGTCTCATCCTTGCGAAGCGCGATGGCGGGAACTACCAGCGCGTCGTTTTTTTCCCGCAGAAGGATCGATCCGCTTGCGAACATTCCGCCCCATAACCTGCCGTCACGGTTGGCAAGCCGCAGATAGACCGCGACGAAGCGCGTCCCCTCTTCGGCAAGAGGATTGATGCGGTCGACGGTGCTCCTGACGACGTCCCCACTTAGCCCGTCGATCTCCAAGTCGGCCGTCTGGCCGAGTGCGATGCGGGGAACATCGCGGGTGGCTACGAGGACTTTTGCTTCCAGCATGCTGCTGTCCACCAGCGTCAGAAGTTCGCCATCGGCGCTGATCCGCGACCCCGTCTCTGCCACACGTCTGGTAACGGTACCGTCAAATGGTGCACGGATTTCGGCGTTGCGGAGGGCGAGACGGGCAATATCCACCTGTGCCGACAGGCTCTGAACCCTTGCCGTCTTCACCGCGACATCGCTTTTCGCCTTGTCGAGTTGCTCTGCCGAGGCAATGTTTTTTGCAGCCAGTTGTTCGGTTCTCGCCAGCGCCTGCATCGCCAGTGTCAGCTCAGCCTCGGCCGCATTCCGGTCGCTTTGCCGGAGCAGCAGCGTTGATTGCAACTCGTCGGTTTCAAAACGCGCAAGCAGGTCGCCCGCCTTGACCGGCTGCCCCTCCCGGACCGTCATCTCAGGTATCTTTCCGGCTTCGCGGGCGCGGATCACAACGCGGCTGATTGGCTGAAGCTCGCCGCTGATGCTGAGGCGCTCCGCCATGGAGCGTGTACCGATCTTTGCCGTTTCCTGCTCTGTGAGTTCGAAAGGAATGCCGGCAGGGCTCATGGTAGCCGCCGCCACGACACCCTTGACGCGCTCATTCGCATCCGCGCTTCCGCGTACCGGACCGAGAGCGGTGACGACGAGAACGCAGCCAGCAAGCGCGCCCCCCGCCTTTATCGTTCTCTTCATCCACATAACATTGTTTCTCCAGATAAAACCAACCCGTAACCGCCGGGTCACGCCGCCTGCGCTCAGGCCGATGGCTAAGGGATAGGCATCCATAATTGCAGCAGCATTACCCGGCCCGAATGCCCGGCGGCATAATGTTGACGTAACGTTACCGGTGCAGAACGCCCGTCAGACTGACCGAACTGAGTTGGTTTGTGGTGTGGAGACGGATCGTGACTGATGGCAAAGGCGCTATGGGCCGGGATGGCGCAGAGGGTCCCTTCTGGAGGACGCCGGTGCCGTCCCGCCACGTGAAAACTCCCCGTCTGGAAAGTCTTCGTTTTCATCACGCGCCGCCGGTTTGGTTTCACAGTCATGTCAGCTTGACGGGCCTAATTGGATTGGCGCGGCAAAATCCGGATTCGCAGGTGATTGCTATTATCGAGATGTCCTCCTCCCTCTTTTCCCTTTGCTCTCATTCTCTCTGCAGGTGTCAAAATGTGGCGCGCTGAAACGTCTGCCCTCCGCCGTGCTCATGACCCTGGTGCGCTTGATCCGCTGCCGGCTTACCCGGAAGGTCTCCCAGCCTCTGAGGGGGCGGGAGTGTCTTTTTTACCGCTTATGACAAGGCTCGCGGGGTTCACCCGGCGGGCACACTGGAAGCGCGGTTTTCTTTTGTGGATGCGTTTTGCGGGCAATCCCATCGTGACGCTGCGATGGTGGCGTTTTCTCATGCGGTTTTCGGCAATGGAGCAATTAGCGCTTCCGCACGACGACCTGCTGCAAAAACCTTTCTCGAAATTCCTTATCGCCAATCTGGGCTCTCAGAAACGTCTCGCACTTCTGACCACGAATTTTCACCTCGCCAGGGAGTGCTTTTCGCGCAGTGTGATGGCAGCGATCTGGGCTGGGGATGCCGTCCAGATGTCAGTGATTTCCGGCCGTTCCGACGATTACCGGTGTAGCCTGGCGCTTGCGGACCGCTTTGGGGGCCGGCACGAGGGCGCGTTTGCCGTCCGGTTGATCCGATGCCGGGATGAGGCGACAGTTTGGACAGCCAAGTTCATGTTCGTAAATCGGGGCGATGTCAGGACGATCGTGGTTGGCGGAATGCAGGGGCCGCACGCGGCGAAGCAGGAAATGGTGGCCGTAACGCGTGATCTTTGTGGTCTGCGCCCCAAAGAGGCGGTGTTGATGGTTATGCAGGCCTATCTGGGAAAGGGTGCGCATAGCTTCTTTGCGATCTCGCAGGCCCGGCATCCGATAAACCATCGGCGAAGACGGCGCCAGAAGATGCTGCTTTCGGACATTGACGCTTTCTGGAACGAGCGGCTTGCAATGCCGGAGAGCATGTTCGGGTTCGAAGTGCCCATTTCCACAATGGATGGCAGTGACAAGCGCAGCCGCATCAAGAAGGCTTTTTTCGAGGCTTCGGCCCGGATTTGCGCACCCTGTGCGCCTGACCTCTATCTGGTGGAAACGTTACCGCCCTGAATTTTTTGCAGGCCACAGTCTCGGATGATCTCCGAGATATGAGCGAACTGCGCCGAAAGCGGGTTACTCTTCCGCCACACGATACCGATGGTGCGGGACGGTCGCGGTTCCGCCAGACGGAAGACCGAGACCGTGGACTGCCGGGTCTCCATGTCGACGGCCATCTGTGGAATGAGTGTGACGCCGATGCCGGCGCCGACCATTTGCACCAGGGTGGATAGTGAACTCCCCTCCATCAGCACGCGGGGTGGCGCATTCGTAGTGCTGCAGAAGGATAGCGCCTGATTGCGGAAACAGTGGCCTTCCTCCAGAAGCAGCAGGCGCATTTCGCCGAGCTTGTCGGCGCTCGGCACCGGCATGCCCGCATCCTCCATCGGCCGCACCAGGATGAATTCCTCGGAAAATAGCGGGATTTCCTCCAGCGACGGTTCCGAGACGGGGAGGGCGACGATGGCCATGTCCAGCCGGGCCTCCAGAAGGTCCTCGATCAGTTTTTGCGTCACCGCCTCTCGCGGACGTGCTTCCAGCCCGGGGTAATGTCTCGTAAGCGTCTTGATGACCTGCGGCAGAAGATAGGGAGCAACGGTCGGAATGACGCCGATGCGCAGGCGGCCGCTGAGCGGCCCGTGCCGAGCCCGCGCCAGATCCTGCAGCTCATCGACCGATTGAAGGATCGCGCGGGTGCGCTCGGCAAACTCCTCGCCAAGAGCGGTCAACCTGATCTGCCGGCTGCCTCTTTCGACCAGCGGCGCACCGATCAGTTCTTCCAGTTCACGGATCTGAAGCGAAAGGGCGGGCTGCGAAATGGCGCAGGCCTCGGCAGCACGCCCGAAATGGCCAATCTTCGCCAGAGCGTCAAAATAGCGGAGATGTTTCATGGAGAGCGCAATCATAAGCTCAGCATATCGCAGCCTTTAGAATATACAATTGGAAATTATGGAACCCGCCTGTTAGTCATCGTCATGACAGAAAGAGGCTGTAGCTGTGAAAGGCCGTCAGTGTCGCCGCGGTTGGCAGTAACCCGTTGCGAACGCTGATTCATACCGCTGCCCGTGTCGAACTTATTTTGTTTAATTGCTAAACCCATCGGAGGGCGAAATGGACGCAACTTCAAAACCGGCTGGCAAATGTCCCGTCATGCACGGAGGCAATACGGCTTCCGGCAAATCGGTGACCGACTGGTGGCCGAACGCGCTGAACCTCGATATTCTTCATCAGCACGACACCAAGACCAATCCGCTTGGCACCTCCTTCAACTATCGCGAAGCGCTGAAGACGCTTGATGTCGAGGCCCTCAAGGCCGATCTTCGGGCCCTGATGACCGATAGCCAGGACTGGTGGCCGGCCGACTGGGGCAGCTATGTGGGTATGATGGCCCGTGTCACCTGGCATGCCGCCGGCTCTTATCGCGTAACGGACGGCCGCGGCGGCGCCAACACCGGCAACCAGCGTTTTGCACCGCTGAATTCCTGGCCTGATAATGTCAACACCGACAAGGGCCGCCGCCTGCTGTGGCCAATCAAGAAGAAATACGGCAACAAGATTTCCTGGGCAGACTTGATCGCGCTCGCCGGCACCATTGCCTACGACGTTGCGGGCCTGAAGACCTTCGGCTTCGCCTTCGGCCGTGAAGACATATGGGCTCCGGAAAAGGACACCTATTGGGGCGATGAAAAGGAATGGCTGGCGCCGAGCGACGGTCGTTACGGCGACGTGACAAAGCCGGAAACGCTGGAAAACCCGCTTGCCGCCGTGCAGATGGGTCTCATTTACGTCAATCCGGAAGGCGTGAACGGCAAATCCGATCCGCTGGCGACGGCGGCGCAGATGCGCGAGACCTTCGCGCGCATGGGCATGAACGACGAGGAAACCGTGGCGCTCACCGCCGGCGGCCACACGATCGGCAAGTCGCACGGCAACGGCAGCGCGGCCAATCTCAGCCCCGATCCGGAAGCCGCAGGCCCGGAATATCAGGGCCTTGGCTGGATCAACACCACGGGCCGCGGCATCGGTCGTGATACCGTCGTCTCGGGTATCGAAGGCGCGTGGACGAGCCATCCGACCAAGTGGGACAACGGCTTCTTCGACATGCTGTTCAAGCATGAGTGGACGTTGACGCATAGCCCCGCCGGTGCATCGCAATGGGCGCCGATCACCATTGCCGAAGAAGACAAGCCTGTTGACGTCGAGGATGCCTCGATCCGCACCATCCCGATGATGACGGATGCGGACATGGCACTGAAGGTCGATCCGATCTACCGTGATATTTCGCTGAAGTTCAAGGATGATCAGGATCATTTCTCGGAGGTCTTCGCCCGCGCCTGGTTCAAGCTGACGCACCGTGACATGGGGCCGAAATCCCGGTATTTCGGGCCGGACGTTCCCGCAGAAGACCTGATCTGGCAGGACCCGGTGCCTGAAGGCTCGACGAGCTACAATGTGGCTGCCGTACAGGCCAAGATCGCCGCTTCGGGCCTTCCGGTCGCAGATCTGGTTGCCACCGCCTGGGACAGCGCCCGCACCTTCCGCGGTTCGGACAAGCGCGGCGGCGCCAATGGTGCACGTATCCGCCTTGCTCCGCAGAAGGACTGGGAAGGCAACGAGCCCGCCCGTCTTTCCCATGTGCTTTCGGTTCTCGAGCCGATTGCCCGTGAAACCGGTGCGAGCATCGCGGATGTCATCGTTCTGGCCGGCAATTACGGCGTGGAACAGGCCGCGAAAGCGGCTGGCTTCGATATCGCCGTGCCGTTTGCACCGGGCCGCGGCGACGCTTCCGCCGAGCAGACGGATGCTGACAGCTTCGCTCCGCTCGAGCCGCTGGCGGATGGTTTCCGCAACTGGATCAAGAAGGACTATGTTGTCAGCCCCGAAGAACTGCTGCTGGACCGCGCCCAGCTTCTCGGCCTGACTGCGCCGGAACTGACAGTACTTATCGGCGGCCTGCGCGTCATTGGCGCCAATTACGGCGGTGCGGCACATGGCGTGTTCACTGACAAGCCCGGCGCCCTGACGACCGACTTCTTCACGACGCTGACGGATATGGCCTATACCTGGGTCCCGACCAGCAACAATCTCTATGAGATCCGTGACCGCAGGACTGGCGTGGCAAGATACACCGCCACCCGTGTCGATCTCGTGATCGGCTCGAACTCGATCCTGCGTGCCTATGCGGAAGTCTACGCACAGGACGACAACAGGGAAAAATTCGTCCGCGACTTCATCGCCGCCTGGACGAAGGTGATGAACGCCGACCGTTTCGATCTTCTGTAACGAGCCTGTTTGCCATTAAAAAGCGCCTCCCTGAGCGATCGGGGAGGCGCTTTTGTTTTCGGCTTCTCGTAGATCGGCTTGGCGCTCTCGCACACGTTGCGCAAATGTGCTGGACGCGGCGGCGGCTCACCGACGGTCGGAAGACGGTACCGGACGCTCCGGGGATGATTTCTCCGCCCCTTGCGACGGGGTTCTGCCGCTCTTTTCATTCTCGTGGGCATCCGGCCCGGCGACGATGACGCCGCGGCCCTGTTCCTCGCGCTTCTTCTCTGCGAAGTCGCAGGGTTCCTTGTTGCGGTCCATGAATAATCTCCCTCGTTTGGTTCCTGTCAGGAATTCAACGGTCGTCCCGGGCAGAGGTTCCAGCCTTTTCGCGGGGGAGAATGTTTCTATTCATAATGATCTTTGCTATTAACATGAATAGATAAGTCATGTTATGGCGGCGTGCAGGGTGATCGCCACGATTGCACTGTGCCACGTTTGTTTCCACGCCTCGGCCTCGGCTCGACAACCGAACGGTAATTGCATTGGGTTTCTGGCATTCCATGACCTGGCACACGGAAGGGATCAGCGTCACCGCGCCGGTCAAGTGGCGCCAGTTCGACGGGCTGGTCAGCGCTTTCTGGGAGGCGGAGAGCCAAGTGGGGGCGAAAGGGTATTATCTCGCCGCCGATCCGCGAATCATGATTTTCTTCAACGACGTCTCGTCACGGATCCGCATATCAAATCGCGACGGCGAGCTTTCGCAACATTCGCGGCCGATCACGCGGGCGGTTTACGTGCCGGCAGGCGTGCCCATGTGGACGGGCAGCAACGCCACGCATCGTTTTTCCCATCTCAACCTGCATATCCACAAGGACCGGCTTCTCCGCTTCCTGTCCCCGGCGGTCGGCGGTTCGGCGGCCATGACCGCGTTACGCCGTCCGGTCGAGATACAGGATATCGGCGGCGTGGAAACCCTGGCGGGCCTGCTGGTGGATGAACTGGCCGAGCCGCAGAAACATCCGCTTTATGCCGAAAGCCTCGTCGGCGGTATTGTTGCCGGCTTGCTGGATATTCCCGGACCAACGCCCGAGCAGGCCAATGGCAGGCTGACGCAGGCGCAGATGAACCGGTTACTCGCCCGCGTGGAAAAGCGCGGTGATGACCGCATGACGGTCGCCGAGATGGCCGATATTGTCGGGCTGTCGGAAAGCTGGTTCGCCACGGTGTTTCGCCAGACAACCGGCAAAACACCTCTGCAATGGCAACTTGAGCGGCGTATCGATGCCGCACAAAAATTTCTGCTGGAAGGCGATCTGACGGTGGCCGATATTGCTGCCCAGCTCGGTTTTTCCGATCAGGCTCATCTCACCAAGGCTTTCCGTCAGTCCGTGGGTAACACGCCTGCTGCCTGGCGACGTCTGCACAGGCTGCTTTGAAAAGGCGGGATTTGCGTCCTGATGCGTAGGCCGTGGTGGGCGACCGCCTGTTTAAATCGCGGGGCAAGCCAGAGCTTGACATCGTGCATCAGGAAATATCCACAATATATCGAAATGTTGTAGATATCTTACATCACCATGTCTTGCGCAGGGTAACCGAAAACGCCCTGCCCGGATTGTAGAAGTCTGCTCCGAACCCGCCATAAGAAACGTGTTTTTCGTTGAAAAGGTTGGAGACATTGACATCCAGCGAGGCGGTTTCCTGGATCTTGTAGCTGAATGCCGCATCCACGGTCACACTGCTTCCGGTTTCGACCTTGTTGGCGTTGTCGAAATAATAGGCGCCGGTATAGCGGCCGCCGAGACCGAACGTCATGTCACCGAGATGGTCGTTGCCCGCAAGCGTATAGTTGACCCATAGTGAGGCCTGATGTTTGGGCACAAACTGCGGCCTGTTGCCGACATTGCCGCCAGTGCCGTTTTCGGTGATTTCCGCATCGAGATAGGAATAGGCTGCCGTCAGGCTGAGACTGTCTGTGACCTCAGCCTTGGCCTCGAGGTCAAGACCACGCACACGCACCTCGCCGATCGTTGTGGGCAGGCTGGTGATCGGGCTTGTGACGGTGATGTTGTTCTTTTTCAGATCGTAGATCGAGGCGGTGAAGAGAGCCGGGAAAGCGTCCGGACGGTACTTTACGCCGAGTTCGATCTGTTCGCCGCGCTCCGGCTCGACGGTGAGACCGGACGCCGGCACAACCGATTCAGCATAGCTGATATAGGGCGCGATCTCGTTGGTAATCTTGTAGGACACACCAATGCGCTTCGTAAGTTCGCTGATGTCGCCGCTCGCCGTCGTGCGGTTCAGCCGGTTTGTCTGGTCGGTGTCGATCCAGTCGTTTCTAAGGCCGGCGCTGATGGTGAGCCTGTCGAAGAAGGTCAGGTCCTGCTGCAGATAGAGCGCTCTTGTCTTCTGGTCCGTCAGGGAGTCCGCATAGAGCGGCACGGAAGAGGGCGCGCCGGTATAGATCGGGTTCATCCAGTTGATGCTCGGTGCAGCGCCAAAGTAGCTTTTGCTGCCGGAGGTGTAGTCATTATAGAAAACACCGACCAGGCTGCGGCTTTCGACGTTGTCGAACCGCGTGTCATATTGCAGGCGCGTGTCGATCAGGAAGTTTTCGGTCTCGGTGTCGTTGCCGAAGTAAGAACGATTGGCGATGGTCGAACCGTTGGTCGGCGTCGACGATATATAGGCATAACCGAAGTCCGTATTCGCCTTGCTGTAGCGGGCGTTGGAACTCAGCGTCAGGCCGGATCCGAAATCGTGATCGAACATCACGCTCAGCGAGTTGCGGTTCGTGCCACGATAGTTGTAGTCGGGTTCTCCGAAGAAGCGGCTCCGGTCGAAATGCGAGCCGACGGGATGGCCGCCGCCACCGGGAACGCCATCCTTGTTAAGGTGGTCGTAAACGACAGTCAGGCTGGTGGCGTCGGTCGGACCCCAGGTAAGACCGCCCATGAAGAATTTCTCGTCGTCGCGGGAATAGTCATATTCCGCATCGGCGTTGCGAAGCTTGCCGGTCAGACGATAGGACAGAGTGTCGTCCCCGGTGATGTTGTCGCCGAAATCGAAGCCGGTCTCGGCGCGGCCATAAGAACCGCCGGTCACATAGGCTTCGCCGAAGCGCGCATGTTTCGGCACTTTTGTGGAGTAATTTACCGAACCGCCGGGGTCCGAAACGCCGAAGGTGGTAGAATTGCCGCCCTTTATCACTTCGACGCGCTCATAGGCATAGGTTTCTTCGCGCAGCGCGCCGAAGGGGCGGCCGAGCGTCAAGCCGTCGCGGTACATGTAAGCATCGAAACCGCGAATCTTGAAATAGTCGAAACGGTCGTCGGAGCCGTAAAAATCCGTGGTGACGCCGGCGGTATATTGCAGTGCTTCTTCCACCGTCTGCACGCCGCGCTGCTGCATTTCCTTGGCGGTGATGACAGAGACAGAGGCAGGTGTGTCGAGAATATCGGTCGCCATCTTGCTGCCGCTCGTCGTGCGGGTGGCGACGATCGATTTCTGATCATTGTCGCCGCTGTCGATGGTGATGGTCTCAAGAACCGTGCTGCCGCCCGTGTTGGCAGCCTCCTGCGCCACGAGAAGGCCGGGCATGGATGCGGCAAGCGCCGTGCAGGCCAGCAGGGCCGCTTTCCCGTGGAGACGTCGCGCGGTTTTGCGGTTTCTGCCTTGGATGTCGATATTCATTGGTAGGTTCCAGAAATTAATGCCCCGATCGCCGTTTTCACGGACCACTCTCAATGCGCCCAATAACTTGAGAAAGTTTGTCCGGTATTGTAGATTTTTGCGGTTTTGTACAAAACCCCGGAAATTTCACCGCTGTTGCGGACGCATTTCCTCGCCGGACTTGACGGGGGCAATTGAAGCTGAGAATTCAAGTCCACTTTTGAACTTTGAAAGCCTCGCTCAAGCCCCGCCTGTTTTGTGGTCTTCTACCGGTCTTCGTGTTTTTTCTGTCCGTAATCGCACAGAATATCGCTGTGGCGGAGGAGACGGCACCCTATCCCGTCATCATCAAACACGCGTTCGGCACGACGACGATTGCGAGGAAGCCCGAGCGGGTCGCCACTGTCGCCTGGGCCAACCATGAGGTGCCGCTGGCGCTCGGCATCGTGCCCGTCGGTTTTGCCGCCGCCAACTTCGGCGATGATGACGGCGACGGGCTGCTGCCTTGGGTGGCGAAGCGGCTATCCGAGCTCGACGCGCCAAAGCCTGTGCTGTTCGATGAGGGTGACGGCATCGATTTCGAGGCTGTGGCGGCAACGCAGCCGGATGTCATCCTCGCGGCCTATTCCGGCCTCAGCCAGTCCGACTACGACACGCTCAGCCAGATCGCGCCGGTGGTCGCTTATCCTGTCTCGCCGTGGGCGACGGACTGGCGTGACATGATCCGGCTGAATAGCGCCGGTCTTGGAATGGCCGCAGAAGGGGAGGCGCTCATCAAGCGCATCGAGGGTGAAATAGCCGAGGTCGTTGCCGGCCACCCGCAACTGAAGGGCAAGTCGGCCATGTTTGTCACCCATCTCGACGCCACAAATCTCAGCGTCGTCAATTTCTATACGGCCAATGACACCAGAGTGAAGTTCTTCAAAGATCTTGGCCTTGCGTCCCCCAAAAGCGTCGCGGAGGCAACGAGGCCTGGGCAATTCGCTGCCGGTATCAGCGCCGAGCGCGTCGATGCCTTCGACGATGTCGATATCATCGTGACCTATGGTAGCGAGCCGCTACTGAATGCCATGCGCGCCGATCCGCTTCTCGCTCGGATGCCCGCCGTCTCAAACGATGCTGTCGTCATGCTGGGGCGCGATCCGCTCGGCACCGCCTCCAATCCCACACCTCTGTCGATTTCGTGGGTGTTGAAGGACTATGCCGATCTTCTGGCAAAGGCTGCTGATAAATCCTCCGGGAAATCGCAGTGACGATGTCTGGATCCGGCAAAGCGACGGCCGTGCTGCTAGCCGGCCGCTCCAACCGCGTGCGATCGGCATGGCTTGGCGCGGTGCTGGCGCTTCTCTCGCTGCTTTGTGCGCTGTCCGTCGCCATCGGCACGCGTGACGTCTCATTCACGGATATTGTTGGTGGGCTCAGCGGCCGCGTCGAGACGGTTGCCGAGGCAGCGGTTGCCGTGCGTTTGCCGCGCACGCTGCTTGCCCTGCTTTCCGGGGCGGCACTCGGGCTGGCCGGTGCCATCATGCAGGGTGTCACGCGCAATCCGCTTGCCGATCCCGGTATTCTCGGTGTGAACATGGGGGCGTCGCTCGCCGTCGTCATCGGCATCGTCTGGTTCGGCATCGCCTCGGCTCATGCCTTCATCATGGTCGCAATTGCAGGGGCGGGGGTATCGGCGGTTTTCGTTTATGTTGTCGGTTCGCTCGGCCGAGGCGGGGCGACCCCGCTGAAACTCGCACTTGCGGGTGCCGCCACCTCCGTCGCCTTTTCCTCGCTCGTCATCGCCGTGGTGTTGCCGCGCAGCGATATCGCCGGCGGCGTCCGCGCCTGGCAGATCGGTGGTGTCGGCGGGGCGACCTTCGAACGTATCGAGACCGTATTGCCCTTTCTGGCTGCCGGTTTCGTCATAAGCCTGCTTTCGGCGCGGAAGTTGAATTCACTGGCGCTTGGCGACGAGCTGGCCGCCGGCCTTGGAGAAAACGTTGCCGTCGCCAGAGCCATGGCATCCTTCGGCGCCATTCTTCTGTGCGGCGCTGCCACCGCCATTTGCGGCCCGATCGGTTTTGTCGGTCTGGTGGTGCCTCACCTCTGCCGCTCGCTGGTCGGGGTGGGCAATCGCTGGCTCCTTCCGTTTTCTGCACTTGGAGGCGCCTGTCTGCTGCTGGCCGCCGATATTGTCGGCCGCATCGTCGCGCGGCCCTCCGAACTCGATGTCGGTATCGTCACGGCGTTGGTCGGCGCGCCCTTTTTCATCTGGATCGTCAGACGGCAGAGGGTGCGTGAGCTGTGAGTATGTTTCCGTCAGTCGTCGAAACGCTGGGTTTCAACCGCCGCCGTCGGCAGGGCCGGCGCCGTGTCGTCATCTTTTGCCTGCTGACGCTTCTCATCGCAGCTTTTGCACTCACGCTGACGCTCGGCCAATCATTCACCCCGCCCGGTCAGGTGATCCGCGTGCTGCTCGGCGAGGACATCGCCGGCGTCAGCTTTACCGTCGGACAATTGCGCCTGCCACGCGCGCTGCTGTCGGTGCTGGCCGGGCTGAGCTTCGGGCTTGGCGGCGTCGCCTTTCAGATCATGTTACGCAACCCGCTCGCCAGCCCCGACATTATCGGCATCAGCTCCGGCGCCAGCGCCGCCGCCGTCTTTGCCATCGTCGTATTGCAGATGAACGGACCGCTGGTTTCGGTTGTCGCCGTCGTCGCCGGCCTTGGCATCGCCCTGCTGGTCTATCTCCTCTCCTTCCGCAACGGCGTGGCCGGAACGCGTCTGATCCTTGTCGGCATCGGTGTTTCCGCCATGCTGGAAAGCATCATCGCCTATATTCTCTCCGTCGCGCCGGCCTGGACACTGCAGGAGGCGATGCGCTGGCTGACCGGCAGTGTCAATGGCGCCAAACTTGCCCAGACACTGCCGCTTGCCATCGCGCTGGTTTTTTTCGGCGGCCTGCTTCTCAGCCGTGCACGGGATCTCGAGACGCTCAGGCTCGGTGATGATGCCGCCGCGGCACTCGGCGTTCGGGTCGGGGCAACACGCATCATCGTCATCGTCGCAGCCGTTGGCATGATCGCCTTTGCTACGGCCGTCTCGGGGCCGATCGCCTTCGTTGCGTTCCTGTCTGGACCAATTGCAGCGCGTATCGTTGGCAGCAATGGATCGCTGCTCCTTCCCGCCGCGCTGGTCGGCGCGGTGCTGGTGCTGGCGGGTGACTATTGCGGCCAGTTCCTGCTGCCCGGCCGTTACCCGGTCGGCGTCGTCACCGGTGCGCTCGGTGCACCCTATCTGATTTATCTGATCGTGCGGGTCAACCGCAGCGGAGGCTCGTTATGACCGGCCACTCTCTTTCCCTAAGCGGCCTCTCGGTCGGCTATGGCGACAGCCTCATCATAGAAGAGCTGGACCTCACCGTCCCGCGCGGGAAGATCACGGTTATCGTCGGCGCGAATGCCTGCGGCAAGTCCACTCTGCTACGCAGCATGTCGCGGCTCATCACACCGCGCGCCGGTCAGGTCCTGCTGGACGGCAAGTCGATCCATCGCCTGCCTTCCCGGGAACTGGCTCAGCGGATGGGTCTCCTGCCGCAATCGCCGATAGCGCCTGAAGGTATCGTGGTTGCGGATCTCGTCAGCCGTGGGCGACATCCGCATCACGGCCTGTTCGCACGCTGGACACGTGAGGATGACGAAGCGGTTGCCGCAGCACTCGTCGCCACCGACACGGTCGAGCTTGCCGAACGGCCGGTGGATGAATTATCGGGCGGTCAGCGGCAACGCGTGTGGATCGCCATGGCGCTTGCCCAGCAGACCGACATATTGCTCTTGGATGAGCCGACCACCTTCCTCGATATCAGTCATCAGGTCGAGGTGCTGGACCTTCTCACAGACCTCAACCAGTCGCGTGGGACCACCATCGTCATGGTGTTGCACGATCTCAATCTCGCAGCCCGTTATGCCGATCATCTCGTCGCCATGAGGGACGGAAAGCTGCATGTCTTCGGCACGCCGGAAGACGTGTTGACCGAAGAAAATGTCCGCCACGTTTTTGGTATTGAAAGCCGTGTCATCACGGACCCGACGTCGGGCAAGCCGATGATGCTGCCTATCGGGCGGCATAGGACGACGCCAGGGATGCAATAAACGTATCTCTTTAAGATATGGTTCTGTTCACTTTTACGGACACCGCCTTGCGTCTGGCAAAGTTTTTCAAGACCACCCCGGAATATTGGCTGAACTTGCAGAACGCTTTTGACATTAAGGCGGCTGCAGCGAGGCTGGAAACGGACCTTGCAAATATCAAGGAACTGGAAGCCGCGTAGTTGTCAGCCTCCTTTCCCGTCACGGCCAGGCCGCATAGGATGGCGGCGGCATGTTCTGCTTCTGCCTTGCCGTTCTTCTGAAACGGCCGGGAGAGGTCCCCTCGTTGCGGGTGAAGAAGCGATTGAAGTAGCCGGGGTCCTGAAAAACCAATCGAAACGCGATTTCAGCGACTTGCAACGAAGAGTTCAGAAGAAGGTCGCGCGCCTCTGACAGGAGTTCCCGGTGGATGTAGGCCTGTGGCGAAAGCCCCGTGGCCTTGCGGACCGCAAATCCCAGTCGCTCGCGGGTAACGCCGAGATGGTGTGCATAATCTTCCACGGCCCATTGATCGTGCTTGTGCTGGCTCACCAGAAGGACGAAACGTTCGGTGAGGCCGCCCGGGGTGGAGACGGCGGCAGCAACATCGGCGATGGCGTGCTGACAGACCCGGACAAGGGTGACGCAGAGCAGGCTGGCGATGATCGTGTCGGAACCGGTCGCTGCGCGGACATTTTCGCTCGCGATTGTCTGGAGATAAGCCTCCAGTTCCTTTTGGCCCTGTTCTTCGGGTGTCTGTACCAGAATACGCTGCAGTATCGCGCGTACGGCGTTTGCGCTCGTGCCCGTCGGCATCGCGTGAGCCAGCCGATTTCGGTGGTCGTCAACAGCGATCCGCGGCTTCCGGCGCTCAGTCTCACGCGGCCGGCCGGGCCTATGGGCAGCCAGATGAGTCCCGGCGAAGGGACATCCAGCCTCTTATCGCCCTGCGTGATCTCCGCTTCCCCGACAGAAAGCAAAAGCAGGTGGGCGCTGTCTGTTTCCAGCCGGAATTCGGATACCCGCAGCGAGGAGGTGAAGGTGCGTGCCGTGATCTCCACGCGATTGGCGGCAAACTGGCTGTGCAGCGGCATTCAACCTCCAAAAGTGCAATAATGCACTACACTAGTGCATTTTATATGCGCCTGTCATTGCTAAACTTCGATCAGCGCGTGGGAAGTCTTGAGGAGAAGGGCTGCCTGATCGAGCGCTTTGGGAGGAACATCATGAACAATTTGAAGCGCAGAACGCTGTTCTGCCTGCTCTCCGGTGCTGCCCTGTCTGCAGTGTCTTTCAGTCATGCCACTGCGCAGGACCGCACTTCCGTAAAGATTGGCTACGCCGTGTCAAAAAGCGGCGCCAATGCCACCGGCGCGGGTATCACGACCATTCCGAACTACAAATTATGGGTGAAGGAGGTCAACGATGCCGGCGGCCTCACGCTGCCCGATGGCAAGCGCTTGCCAGTTGACGTGGTCGAATATGACGACCGTTCCTCGGCCGAGGACGCGGTGCGGTTCACGGAGCGGCTGGCCAGCCAGGACAAGGTGGATTTCATCCTGCCGCCCTGGGGCACGGGATTTAATCTGGCGGTTGCGCCGCTCTATGACCGTTTCGGTTATCCGCAGCTCGCGGTCACCGGCGTCACCGACAAGGCGCCCGATTTCGCCGCGCGCTGGAAGAAGAGCTTCTGGATGCTGGGCGGGGGGCACGACTATGCCACTGCACTGGCCGATGTTTTGAAAGCCGCCCGCGAAGCAGGCCAGATCAATGACAAGGTGGCCGTGATATCTGTCGCGGACGGTTTCGGCATCGATCTCATCAAGGCTGCGCGACCCGCGCTGAAGGAAGCAGGTTTTACGCTTGCTTATGACAAGACCTATCCGGTCGGCACCTCCGATTTTGCCGCGCTTGTGAACGAGGCCGCGGCAAGCGGTGCGGACAGTTTCATCGCCTTCTCCTACCCGCCGGACAGTTTCGCGGTAACGAAGCAGGCGCAGACTGCACGATATAATCCGAAGGTGTTCTACGTCGGTGTCGGCGGTGCTTTCCCGATTTTCCCGAAAGTTTCCGATGGCAAGCAGGAAGGCGTCATCAGCATCGGCGGCGTCGATGGAAGCAGCGACAGGATCGAGGATTATTTCAAGCGTCACGAAGCCTTCATCGGCACCAAGCCGGACAGCTGGGCAAGCGCCATCACCTATGCGAGCCTCGAAATGCTGGCCCAGTCAATCCAGCGTGTCGGGCTCGACAGGGCAGCGGTGGCGGGCGAGCTTTCGACGGGAAGCTTCGACACCGTTATCGGCCCGGTCAAACTTGAAGACAACCAGCTTCGTCAGCTGTGGTGGGCGGGGCAATGGCAGGGCGAGCGTTTCGTCGCGATTGCGCCCGCGGAACGTCCCGGTGCGGCCAAGCCCCTTGTCCCGAAGCCGCAATGGTAAGCCCTTTCCGGCCGGGACCTGTGAACCCGGCCGGAAGGCTTCGGCCATGTTCCAGACTGGAGACATTTCCTTGTTCTTATCCACCCTCATCTTCGGCTTGATGCTGGGAGGGACCTATGCGCTGATCGCGCTTGGACTTTCGCTGCAATATGGCATCGCCCGCATCATGAACCTCGCTTATGGCGAAGTGCTGATCGCGGCTGCCTTCATCACCTTCGTTCTGTTTTCCGGTTACGGGCTTTCGCCGCTCTGGTCGCTTTTCATCATCGTACCGCTCGGTTACGGCCTTTCGTTCGCGATCTACCGCGTCATGATGCGGCCGCTGGTGCGCCGTTCGGGCGGCTCTGGCCGTCTGGAAGTCGATTCCATTCTGGCAACCTTCGGACTGCTCTTCGTTATCCAGGGCATCATGCTCGTGGCGTTCGGCGGCAACTACCATTCCTATTCCTATCTCTCCGATGGCGTCGACATCTTCGGCACGACCGTGGCGCTCAACCGGCTGCTGTCCTTCGGCCTGTCGGTTGTGATCGGCAGCGGGCTTTATCTGGCGCTCACCCACAGCCGCTGGGGTCTTAACCTGCGGGCAGTGGCGCTGTCGCCCCGTTCCGCGCCGCTGGTCGGCATCGATGTGAACCGTGTGGCTTCCCTTGGCTTTGCTCTCGGTGGCGCACTCGCCGTGGCGGGCGGGGTGATGATCTCGATGTACCAGACCTTCTCCGCTTCCTATGGCGTGGTCTTCACCATGAAGGCGCTTGTCGTCGTCATCATGGGCGGTGTCGGCAATCTGCTCGGCGCGCTGGTCGCCGGGCTGCTGCTCGGTCTCGTGGAAACCTTTGTGCTGGTTTATGTCGATCCCGGCCTCACACTTGCCGCCACCTACCTGCTCTTTCTCATGGTCCTGCTTTGGCGTCCGGAAGGCATCTTCGCAAGGAGGGGCAAATGATTCCGCTTCTGATCGGCCTCGCCTCAGCCGCGCTGCTGGCGCTTTCCCCCTTCTTCTTCGATGCCTATGGTGTCGGCGTCATCATCGGCCTTCTCGGTTATGCCACGCTTGCTTCCGCCTGGGCCATGTTCTCCGGTCCGACCCGCTATATATCGCTCGCCACCGTCGCCTTTTTCGGTGTCGGGGCCTATACGGTCGCGGTGCTGAGCGAGGTCTTGCCCTGGCCGCTCGTCCTCCTGTGCTCCGCCCTTGTCGGCGCGGCGCTTGCCTTCGTCGTCGGGCTTTCCACGCTGCGCGTTGCCGGCATTTATTTCGTGATCTTTTCTTTCGGCCTTGCCGAACTCATCCGACAGCTCATCACATGGTATGAAGTGAATGTGACCGGAACGCTCGGGCGCTATATCTTCCTGCCGCTGGAGCCGCAGCATGTCCTCTGGCAATTGCTGGCGCTGGCCGCCGTTACTCTTGTCCTGTCGACGCTCATCGACCGCAGCAAGCTCGGCCTGGCGCTGAAGGCAATCGGCGATGATGAGGTGGTGGCCGCCCACGCAGGAATTAATCTTGCCCGCACCAAGCTGGCGCTCTTCGTGCTTTCCGCCACGATCATCACGCTGGTCGGCGCCATTCAGGCCCCGCGCTGGGTCTATATCGAGCCGGCCATCGTGTTTAATCCGCAGGTATCGTTCCTCACCGTCATCATGGCCCTGCTTGGCGGAGCCACGCGCCGCTGGGGACCCATTCTCGGTGCAGTGCCGCTTTTCCTGCTGTTCGAATGGCTGGGCGCGAACTTCCCCAACCATTTTTCCATCATCCTCGGCGCTCTCTTCATCCTCATCGTCTTCGTGCTGCCGGATGGCGTGCTGGCGGCGCTGGAGAAGTTGCGCAAAAAGGAGAAAGCCGCATGAGCGCCGTTCTCGAAATCACCAATATCCGCAAGACCTTCGGCGGGCTGAAGGCGGTGGATGGCCTTGGTCTCACCATCGAGGCCGGCGAGGTCGTCGGGCTGCTCGGGCCGAACGGCTCCGGCAAGACGACGCTAATGAATCTGATCTCCGGAGCGCTGAAGCCGACCGAAGGGTCGATCCGGCTGAAAGGGCAGGAGATTGCCGGCCGGCGGCCGGATGCGATTGCGCGCGCCGGCGTGGCGCGCACCTTCCAGCTCGTGCGGCTTTTGCCGTCGCTTTCCCTGCTCGAAAACGTTGCCGTATCGGCCATGTTCGGCCCGCAGCGGTTGTCCCGCCCAGCGGCGGAGAAGGTCGCGCGCGCCTGCCTCGAAAGAATAGGCCTTGCCGGGCGGGAAACCATGCCGGCCGGCGACCTCACCTACATCGATCAGAAACGCCTTGAACTGGCGCGTGCGCTGGCTGGCGAGCCGAAGCTTCTGTTGTTGGATGAATGGCTCGCCGGCCTCAACCCCACCGAACTTCAGGAAGGAATAGCGCTGATCCGGCGGCTGGCATCGCAGGGAACGACGATCCTGCTGGTGGAACATATCATGGCCGCCGTGCGCGCGCTTTGCCCGCGCTCCGTGGTCATGGCCGCCGGCTGCAAGATCGCCGACGGGCCGACGGCAGCGGTGCTTGACGATCCGCAGGTCATTTCCGCCTATCTGGGAGCGGCACATGCTTGAAATAGATGCACTGACAATCCGCTATGGCAAACATCTCGCGGTTGACGGCATATCGCTCAATGTTGCCAAGGGCGAAACCGTGGTGCTGCTCGGCGCCAATGGTGCGGGCAAGTCGTCACTGCTGAAAGCGGTCGGCGGCATGGTTGTGCCGGCGTCCGGCGAAGTGCGCGTCGACGGTGCGTCGCTTGCCGCTGTCCCTCCTCATGGGATCGTGGACCGCGGCGTGGCGCTGGTGCCAGAAGGACGCGGAATTTTCCCGGCGCTGACGGTGGAGGATAATCTTCGCCTCGGCGCTAATCCCCGCCATGCCCGTTCAGCAGAGAAAGTGACACGGGAGCATATTTTCTCGCTGTTTCCGCGTCTCGCCGAACGCCGGCAGCAGCTTGCTGGCACCATGTCCGGCGGCGAACAGCAGATGGTCGCCATCGGGCGGGCGCTGATGTCGGCACCGGATTATCTCTTGCTGGACGAGCCGAGTCTGGGTCTTGCGCCCATCGTCACGCAGGAACTTTTTGCCGCCCTGGCCGAGATCAAGAAGACCGGCCTTTCCATTCTGCTCGTGGAGCAGAATGTGCGCGAAAGCCTGGCGCTGGCCGACCGGGGTTATTTGCTGGAAGCGGGGCGTATCGTCGGGGCAGGTTCAGCTGAGGCCCTCTCCGCCGATGCCGCCGTGCAACGGGCGTTTCTCGGCGGCACCACCGCCGCCATTGTCTGAATTCAGGAGGAAGACCATGCAGACTGTCAATCTTTTCATCGGTGGCGACCATTGCCCGGCCGCGAGCGGAAAGCGCTTCGAGCGTCACAATCCGATCACCGGCGACGTTGCGACCAGCGCGGCGGCGGCAACGGTGGAGGACGCTACCCGTGCGGCCGATGCTGCCGCTGCCGCCTTTCCCGTCTGGTCGGCCACATCGCCCGGCGAGCGCCGCCGCCTGCTGCTGGCGGCGGCTCAGGCGCTACTCGCCGCCGGGCCTGACATTACCCAGGCGATGAAGGAAGAAATCGGCGCGACCGATGCCTGGGCTGGTTTCAATGTAAAGCTCGCAAGCGATATGCTGGTGGAGGCCGCAAGCCTGACCACCCAGATCAAGGGCGAGATCATTCCCTCCAACCGTCCCGGCACCATGGCGATGGCGCTGCGCCAGCCGGCAGGCGTTGTGCTGTCCATCGCGCCGTGGAATGCGCCGGTCATTCTCGGCGTACGTTCCATCGCCACGCCGCTCGCCTGCGGCAATACGGTGGTGATGAAAACCTCGGAACTTTGCCCGCGCACCCATGCGCTGATCATCGAGGCGGTGGCATCGGCAGGTCTGCCGAAGGGCGTGCTCAATGCCGTCTCCAATGCGCCGGAGGATGCGGCAAAGATCGTCGATGCGCTGATCGCGCACTCCGCTGTCAGACGGGTGAACTTCACCGGCTCGACCCGCGTTGGCCGTGTGATTGCCGAAACGGCCGGCCGTTACCTGAAACCCGCTCTGCTGGAACTCGGCGGCAAGGCGCCGTTCATTGTGCTTGATGATGCCGACATCGATGCGGCGGTCACGGCGGCCGCCTTCGGCGCCTACATGAACCAGGGCCAGATCTGCATGTCGACGGAGCGCATCATCGTGCTTGACAACATTGCCGATACATTCGTGGAGGCCTTCGCCAAAAAAGCGTCCAGCCTCACGGCCGGAGACCCACGCGAGGGCAAAACACCGCTTGGCTCGCTGGTCAGCGCCGAAGCGACGTCACGCATAAGGGCGCTGGTGGACGACGCCGTGTCCAAAGGCGCAAAGCTGGTCGCGGGAGGCGGCGGCACCGGCACCATGCTCGATGCGATCGCCATTGATGGCGTCACTCCCGCCATGCGGCTTTATTCCGAGGAAAGTTTCGGTCCGGTCGTTTCAATCATCAGGGCCGGCAGCGTCGATGAGGCGGTAAGCATCGCCAATGAAACAGAGTTCGGTCTTTCCGCCGCGATTTTCGGCAGGGACCAGGCGCGGGCGCTTGCCATTGCCGCGCGGATCGAAAGCGGCATATGCCACATCAACGGGCCGACTGTTCACGATGAGGCGCAGATGCCCTTCGGTGGGGTCAAGGCCTCCGGTTACGGCCGCTTCGGCGGCACGGCAGGCATTGCGGAATTCACCGAATTGCGCTGGGTCACGCTGCAGGACGGGCCGCTGCATTATCCGATCTGAACCGGACGCCGGGGGCGGCTGCGGCGGCCTCACCGCCGCTCGTCAATCAGCCAGCCGGTGAGTTTTCTCACCGCGCTGTCGCTGCTTTTCGGCCGCATCAACCAGTAGCCGCGCCCCGGTGCATCGAGGCTAGGGCCAGCCGTGACCAGTACGCCAGCCTCGAGCAGTGGATCGACGAGCCCGGCCCAGCCGAGCGCAAAGCCCTGTTCTCCGATGGTCGCCTGAACCACCATGGTGTAATTGTTGAAGCTGATGTCGCCGCCGTCGTTTTCGGGGCCTCTCTGAACGCCGAAATGCTTGAAATAGGAAGGCCAGTCGAACCAGTGCGCTGATGAGGTATTTTCGAGGTGGATGAGTTTCCGCCGTGAAAAATCAGCAACGCCTGCGGGCGCCGGCGTTGCTGCCAGAAACGCAGGTGAACAGACCGGCGTGACTTTTTCGGAAAGCAGCAGTACGGCCCCGTCACCCGCCTCCTGCCGGGTGCCGAAAATGATCATCACGTCGCTGTCATGCTTGCCCTGACCCAACGGGTCCTGCGTGGCGACGATCTGGATGTTGATGTCAGGGTTGAGCGCTCGAAATCCGTGCATCCGCGGAATGAGCCACAATGACGAAAAGGCATAGTCGGTATGTAGGCGGATGGTCTGGCGTTCCTCCGTTCGCCGAAGCTGCTGCGCGAGGAGATCAATGGCATCGACATTGCGGGAGACGATCTCGAACAGCCTTTGTCCCTCTGCCGTCAGATCGATGCCGCGATGTTTGCGGCGGATGAGCGCCACCCCAAGCTCCTCTTCGAGCCTGCGCATCTGATAGCTGACGGCAGGCTGGGTGAGCCGCAGGGAGCCCGCCGCCGCCGTCAGGCTGCCCTGGCGGGCAACCTCGGTAAAGATGCGCATCCATCCGAGATCGAGCGGCCGGTCTGACATTAAATTTCCTTATATCCCTTATCGAAAAATACCTGCTTCACAGGCAAAAACAATGTGGTGTTCAATAAACTGGACTAATACAAGGGGAGCCGCAATGAAAACCGTTTCTCATCTGCACCGCATCGCCGCCGGCCTGTTCCTGTCCGTGGCGGCCTTCTCCACCCCGCTTCAGGCGGCCGATGACGCGTCCTGCATGCTCATACGTCTAAGCGATCCCGGCTGGACGGATATTACCGCAACCAATGGCGTCGCCTCGGTACTGCTCGATGCATTGGGTTATGAAGCCGACGTCAAGACGCTTTCCGTGCCCATCGGATATCAGGCGATGAAGAACGGCGAAATCGACGTTTTCCTCGGGAACTGGATGCCGGCGCAGAAATCCTTCGTAGATGACCTCAATTCGGCGAAAGCTGCCGAGGTCTTGACGAAGAATCTCGAGGGCGCCAAGTTCACGCTGGCGGTGCCGTCCTATATGGCGGAGAAGGGCGTGAAGGATTTCGCCGATCTCGCCAAACATGCCGATGAATTCGAGAGCAAGATTTACGGCATCGAGCCCGGCGCACCCGCCAACCAGAATATCCAGAAGATCATAGACGCCAATGATTTCGGCCTTAAAGGCTGGCAGCTCGTCGAATCCGGTGAGCAGGCCATGCTGGCGCAGGTGGAACGGGCGGGCCGGGATAAGAAGGCCGTGGTCTTCCTTGCCTGGGCGCCGCATCCGATGAACGAGAAGATCGATATCGCCTATCTCTCCGGCGGTGACGCCTATTTCGGCCCGAATTTCGGCGGCGCAGAGGTTTATACGCTTGCCCGCACCGGCTGGTCGGAAAAATGCCCCAACGCGGCGGCGCTCTTCAAAAACCTGAAGTTCGATATCGCCATGGAAAATACCCTCATGGGTTCGATTCTCGGCGGAGAGGATTCCAAAGCCGCGGCAGCGGCCTGGGTGAAGGCCAACCCCAAAGCGCTGGATGGCTGGCTGCAGGGCGTTACCACGCTGGATGGAAAACCGGGTGCCGATGCCGTTAAGGGCAAGCTTGGTCTCTGAGCCGGAAAGTGGAAATGCCGCGTCCCAATATCCTTATACTGATGGTCGACCAGTTCAACGGGACGTTGTTTCCCGATGGACCGGCCGATTTTCTCCATGCACCGCATCTGAAAGCCTTGGCGGAGCGATCTGTACGCTTCGCCAATACCTATACGGCCAGCCCGCTTTGTGCGCCGGCCCGCGCCTCCCTGATGTCCGGGCAATTGCCCAGCCGGACGCGGGTTTACGACAATGCCGCCGAGTTCGCCTCCGACATTCCGACCTATGCGCACCATCTACGGGCAGCCGGTTATTACACCAGTCTCTCAGGCAAGATGCATTTCGTCGGGCCTGACCAGCTGCACGGCTTCGAAGAGCGTCTGACGACCGACATCTATCCCGCGGATTTTGGCTGGACGCCCGATTATACCAAGCCGGGCGAGCGGATCGACTGGTGGTATCACAATCTGGGTTCGGTGACGGGTGCAGGGGTTGCCGAAATCACCAACCAGATGGAGTATGACGACGAGGTAGCCTACCACGCCACCCGCAAGCTCTATGACCTGTCTCGTCGGCTCGATGACCGGCCGTGGTGTCTGACCGTCAGCTTCACCCATCCGCACGATCCCTATGTGGCGCGGCGGAAATTCTGGGATCTCTATGAGGATTGCCCGGCGCTCGATCCGCAGTCGGAGGCCATTGCTTTCGATCAGCAGGACCCGCATTCGAAACGGTTGCTGGAAGCCTGTGACCACAATGCCTTCGATATTTCGCCGGAGCAGATACGCCGGGCACGCCGCGGTTACTTCGCCAACGTCTCCTATATCGACGAGAAGATCGGCGAAATCCTTGGCGTCCTGAAGGCGACGCGGATGGAGGAGGACACCATCGTCCTCTTCCTTTCAGACCATGGCGATATGTTGGGTGAGCGCGGCCTGTGGTTCAAGATGTGCTTCTTCGAGGGCTCGGCCCGTGTACCGCTGATGATCGCCGCGCCAGGCTGGCAGCCGGCATTGATCGATACGCCGGCCTCGACACTGGATGTGACGCCGACGCTGTGCGGTCTGGCAGGGCTTGATATCACCTCGCTTAAACGCTGGACGGATGGCGAGGATCTGGCGCCGTTGGCTGCTGGCACCGGCGGGCGCGGCCCGGTGCCGATGGAATATGCGGCCGAAGGCTCGATCTCGCCGCTCGTCGCCATCAGGGACGGTCGATACAAATTGTCCGTCTGTGAGGCCGATCCGCCGCTGCTTTACGATCTGGACGCCGATCCCGAAGAGCGCACCAATCTCGCCGGCGATCCCGCTTTCAGCGACGTGCTCTCGTCGCTTTCCGCCGAAATTGGCCGGCGGTGGCAGTTGCCGGTGTTCGACGCCGCCGTTCGCGAAAGTCAGGCGCGGCGCTGGGTGGTCTACAAGGCGCTGCGCAACGGCGCCTATTACCCGTGGGACTACCAACCCTTGCAGAAGGCTTCGGAACGCTACATGCGTAACCACATGGACCTCAACGTTCTGGAAGAAAACCAGCGTTTTCCGCGCGGCGAGTGAGGTGGGCAAGGTGCCTCAAGCGGTGGTCGACACCCTCGGTGCGCCGCCCGCCGCCTGCACGGCAAGACTGCCCGCGGCAACCCCGGCTGTGAGGCATTGCTGTTCGTCCCTGCCTTGAAGCCAGGCATCAAGAAAACCGGCATTAAAGGCGTCGCCGGCGCCGGTCGTATCGACGACGGGTACTTCCTGGGCTGCCAGATGCTGCAAGCCCCTTCGACAAGATACCCAAGCGCCTTGCGCGCCGCCTTTCAGCGCCACGACGGGAAAGGCCTCTGACAGGGCGTGGGTGGCTCTTTCCGGGTCAGAATGCCCCGTGATTGCTTCCGCCTCTTCAAGATTGGGCAAAAACACGTCGACACCGGCACAGGCCTTCAGCAGCCCCTTGTCGTAGATCAGCGAAGCATCCCAGCTTGGATCGAGCGATACTGACAATCCGCTTGCCTTGGCGCGTGAAACCAGATCAGGCATCTCATGCAGCGTGGCGAATTCGGCGATGTGCAGATGCCGGGCGTTATCCCACGCGAAGGCGGCATCGAGCGTCGAGGGACGGGCGGCACCGGCGCGGCGCGTCAAAAATGCCCGGTCCTGGCCAACCACCGTCGCCACCGTCACCTGCGGTCCGGCATCGGCTGCATGTTCCAGAAACCGCAGGTCGACGCCGCTCTGCGCCATTTTCTCACCGATATCGCGCGAAAACGTATCGGTGCCGAGCCTTGCGAGCAGAGCAACCGGGCGTCCGACATGGGCGAAATGGGCGGCGGCAATGAAGGCTCCGCCGCCGGGGGCGATTTCCATGTCTCGGGCAAACAGTTCCCGGCCGAGCACTGGCAGTTCATTAAGACCGGTGAAAATGAGGTCGCAATAGATCCGGCCGACGCTGATGACGGCAGTTTTTTCCGTTGTCATCATGCGCGGCCCAGAAGCTTTTCCGTCTTGGCGTCGAAAAGATAAAGCGAACCTCGCTCCGCCTGGCATTGCAGCCTGCTGCCGACGGTCGGAATGGTTTTGCTTCTCGCCGTGGCAATCACAGAACTGGTGTCGGTGTCCAGATGAACAAGCGTCTCCGGTCCGAGCGGTTCGACTGCCGTTACCGTTCCCTCAAGCGTAAACGTTGATTGTGCAGCACCGTTCTCGCCGACCAACAGATCATGCGGCCGGACGCCGATCAGAAGCTCACCCGTGGCGGACGGCGCGACGCTGTCGCCGGCTCTGGTTCCGCGCAGCAGGTTCATCGAAGGGCTGCCGATGAAGCGTGCGGTAAAGATATCGACGGGTGTTTCATAAAGTTCCGTTGGCGTGCCGACCTGCAGGATGTGGCCGTCCTTCATGACGACGATCCTGTCGGCCATGGTCATGGCTTCTACCTGATCGTGGGTGACATAAACGGTTGTCGTCTTAAGACGCTGATGCAAGCGCTTGATTTCAATACGCATCTGTGCGCGCAGCTGGGCGTCCAGGTTAGACAGTGGCTCATCGAACAGGAAGGCGGCGGGATCGCGCACCATGGCGCGGCCGATGGCGACACGCTGCCGCTGGCCGCCTGACAGGGCCGCCGGCCGCCGGTCGAGCAGGGCCTCCAGACCGAGCACCCGGCCGGCCTCCTCGATGCGGCGGTTCTTTTCCTCGCGGTCAAGCTTCGAGGTGTAGAGGCCAAAGCCGATGTTCTGGCGAACCGTCATGTGCGGATAGATCGCATAGTTCTGGAAGACCATCGCGATGTTGCGCTGTTTCGGTTCCTTCTCATTGACGATGTCGCCGCCGATCTTCAGCGCTCCGTCGGAGATTTCTTCCAGCCCGGCGATCATTCTGAGGGTGGTTGATTTGCCGCAGCCGGACGGGCCGACAAAAACGACGAACTCGCCGTCTTCAATGGCAAGATCGATGCCCTTGACCGCCTCGACCTTGCCATAGCGCTTCACGAGTTTATTGAGTTCGATTGTCGCCATCATCGGGCTCCCGTCAGGGCTGTGAATTTCTCTGTGAGTTCCGCGGCCTTTGCCGCTTCGTGATCGGCGGATCGCCGTGCTTCCGCCTCGAATGCAGCAAGCCTGTTGCGATAGGTGGCAATCGCCTCCCGCATCGGTTCGGGGGCAGGGCCGCCGAAACGGCTGCGTACGGCAACGAAGTGCTCGGGCGAAACGATCTGCCTGAATTTTTCCTCATCGATCCCGGTTTGCCGCCCTGTCAGCTCATGGAACGTCTTGAGGAACGGCTGGTAACCGTCGTTCGGCAGATCGCCTTTCAGCGCGACGACGCTCTTGGCAACAGTCGCGGCAATCTCATGGGCCTGGCGGAAAGACAGGTCTTCGATGCGGACAAGCGAATCCGCCAGTTCCGTGATGGTGATACACGACCGGCGGATGTTCTGGTCGACCCTTTCGGGATCGATGCTGATCTGGCCAACGAGGCTGGCAAGAAGATCGAGAACCCGGCCGGCAGAGGCGAAGGCCTCATAACCCATGCCCTGCGTTTCGCCCTCACTGTCATTCATGTCGGTGAAGGGCGTATTATGCATCACATCCAGCACCGTGCGCGCCCGCCCGAATGTCTGGCTGGCGAGGTGGCGCAGATGTTCAATCGGCACCGGGTTTCGCTTCTGCGGCATGATCGAGGAAATCTGCACCAGCGCATTCGGCACGTAGATCTGGCCAACCTCGAAACTCGTCCAGAACTGGAAATCCTGGATGAGCCGTCCGAGATGCAGGAACATCAGCTCGATCGCGCCATAGGTCGCGGTCGTGTAATCCACGGCGGCGATGCAGGAATAGGAATTGCGTAAGGGTGCAGCAAAACCCAGCAATTCGGCGACCCGCGCCCGATCGATGGGAAAGCCCGAGGTGGTGATGGCGGCAGCGCCCATCGGCGAAAGATCGACGATGCGGCGCGCCTCCGCAAAACGTTCGATATCCCGGATCAGCACCTCGATCGCGGCGGAAAGGTAGTGGCCGAAGGTGGTGGGCTGGGCCGGCTGACCATGGGTGTAAGCCACGATCAGCGTAGCTTGATTGCGTTCGGCGGCATCGATCAGCGCTTTCAGCAGGACGCGCGCCTTGACGGTGAGCGTATCGATCTTGTCCTTGAGGCCGATCTTGAACAGCGTGTGATCGATATCGTTGCGCGAACGGGCCGTGTGCAGGCGGCCGGCGACATCAACGCCGATGCGGGCTTTCAGCTCTTTCTCGATCAGGAAGAAGAAATCCTCGACTTCGCCGGTATAAACAAGCTCCGCGGGTTCGATGGTTTTGTCGATGTCTTGGAGTGCGCCGGCGATCTTGGCCGCCGTCTCGGCATCGAGAATGCCGGTCTCGCGCAGCATGACAAGGTGGGCTCGGTCTATGCGGCGGAAGCCCTCTACGTGGTGGTTCTTGGCGCCATCGAAAAGCGGGCGCAGCACGGTTTCTTTGTAGACAGGGTCGGGAAACTTGCTGGTATCCGACTGGCGCGGGTTGATATCGGTCATGATGTTATCCTTTCAGACCCGCCAGCATCACACCGCGAACGATGTAGCGTTGCAGGACGATGAAGACGATGAGGGTGGGAATGGTCGCAATGGCTGCGCCCGTCATGATCATTTCCCACTGGATCTGCTGTTCCACGGCAAAGCTCGAAAGGCCGACCGGCAGGGTGTAGAGCTCCTTGCTTGTCGTGACGATCAACGGCCAGAAGAATGCTGTCCAGTTCCCTAGGAAGGTGAAGATCGCGAGCGCGGAGAGCGCGGGCGTCACCAGCGGCAGGGCGACTTTCCACCAGATCTGGAATTCGTTCAGCCCGTCGACGCGCGCGGCCTCGATGAAGTCGTTCGGAACCGTCTCGAAGAACTGCTTCATCAGGAAGGTGCCGAAGGCCGTCATCATGCCCGGGAACATGATGCCCCAGTAGCTGTCGAGCCAGCCCAGCTGGCTGGACATCAGATACCAGGGAATGACGAGCATTTCGGTCGGGATCATCAGCGTCGACAGAATGGCGAGGAAGATGAAATAGCGGCCGCGAAACTCGAACTTCGCCAGCGTGTACCCGACCAGACTGTCAAAGAAGCAGTTGGAGACGGTAACGATGACCGCAACCAGCATGGAGTTGAAGAACCAGCGCAGGAAACGGCCGTCGGCCATGACCGTGATATAGTTGGCAAGCGTCGGTGCTGCGGGAATGAGCCTGAGATCATAGACCTGGTCCGCCGTCTTGAACGAGGTCGAGAACATGAATAGTAGCGGCGAAACCATGATCACGCCGCCGATGAACAGCAACGTCCAGGCGAGAATGCGACCGGGGCGGATACGGGCGTGGGAAAGTGGCTTTGCTTCGCTCATTTCTTTTCCCTCAGGACCCAGAGCTGAATCAGCGATACGACGAGAAGAATGGTAAACAGGACGACCGTCTGCGCTGCGGCATAACCCATGGCATAGGAATTGAACGCCGTCTGATAGATCATCAGCACAAGCGGTTTGGTTGAGCCGAGCGGTCCGCCCGGATCATTGGTCGTCAGGTTGTAGACCTGGTCGAAGATGCGCAGGAAACCGATGGACGAGAAGACCACGAGGAAGACCGTAGTGGGTTTCAGAAGCGGAAGCGTGATCTTGCGCAGGATCGCCCATTCGCCCAGCCCGTCGATGCGGGCGGCTTCGTAAAATGTCGTTGGAATGGCGCGCAGCCCGGCCATGAAGATGATGATCTGGAAGCCAAGGCCTGCCCAGATGGCTGTCACCATGATCGAATAAAGCGCCTGGTCCGTAGAGCGGATGAAGGGTTGCTGCGGAATGCCGAGAATTGCGAAGACGTCGTTGATGATGCCGATGGGCGGCGGTTGATAGAACCAGCGCCAGACCCAGGCCATCGCGGCCGCCGTCGTCAGATAGGGCAGGAAATAAAGCGCGCGGATGAAACCGTGCAGGATGCGTACGCGGTCGAGATAAAAGGCGATGACGAAGGCGAGCACGAGGCTGATCGGCGTGCCGACGATGAGATACGCGAAGGTGTTCTTGAACACCTTCCAGAATTGCGGGTCCTTGAAGAGCTTGACGTAATTGGCAACGCCGATGAACTTTGCCGGCCTCAGCAGGTCCCAGTTGGTGAAGGACAGGTAGAAGGCCTGCAGCGTCGGGTAAAAACGGATGATGCTGTAAAACAGTATAGGGATTGCCAGAAAGCTCCATATCCATAAGAGCCGTTTCGTGCGCATGGAAAGACGGTCCCCAAAGGAGCCGCCGGGGCGGCCGGATACCGCCCCCTGTTGATCTGTCGCTGTCATGGTTGGACCTGCGGTTTTCAGGGTTTCGCCGCGTCGATGATTTCCTGCTCGGCCTCGGCGGCCTGCTTGATGGAATCTTCAACCGACTGGCCCTCGAGCAGGACCCGGTTGGTCATGTCAATGGCGTTCTGGCGCTGGGCGGCCTCATCCATTAACAGTGTCGTGTGGGCATATTCCAGACCCTTCAGGAACGGCGCGTAGATCGGGTCCTTCAGGTTTTCTTCGGTCAGCGCTGCGGAGCGTCGCGCCGGCAGTTCGCCCACTGTCTTCAGCCAGATCGCCATGGCTTCCGGTGAAGAGATATAGGCGAGGAACTTCTTGGACGCCTCAAGCTCTTCACCCGTTGTCTTGGCGCTGATGCCGTTGGCGAAATAGCTCGCATAGTTGGAGCGGATATTCTTGTCATTGGTCGGAAGTTCGGTCACGCCCCACTCGAAATCCTTGATGGTGCGGAACGAGCCCAGCCGGAAAGTGCCGTCGATGGTCATGCCCGCCTTGCCCGCACGGAAGGCGGCCTGGCCTTCATCCATAAAACCCGCCTGACCGATCTTTTTTTCGAGCTGCAGACTGGTGTAGAATTTCAGAGCCTGGATGCCGGGCTCGCTATTATATGCGACCTTCTGGTCGTTGTCGGTATAGGGCTCGCCACCATATTGGCGGATGAGCACCTCACGCCACCACTGGTGATCCTGTCCGCCCATATCGAGCGTGGAACCGGCGACGGTGAGATTGCCGGCGGCATCGTGCTTGGCGATCTTTTGCGCGGCGGCGACGAATTCATCGAGCGTCTTCGGCGGATTTGCGGGATCGAGACCCGCCTCGGCAAAGAGCTTCTTGTTGTAGAACAGTGCAAGCGAACGAACCGCGGTCGGCAGGCCGTAATAGTCCTCGCCGCGTTTCATGGCGCTGACGATCGGGAAAAATTCGCTTTCGATCTTGTCATGCGGGAAAGCGTCTGTTGGCAATGGCTGCAAAATCCCGCCCGCTGCGAACTTGTCGAGCCAGCCGTAAAACAGCTGCATCACGTCCGGGCCCTTGCCGGACATATTGGCGGCAATCACGCGCGTCTGGTAATCGGCATAAGGGAAGGTTACCTGCTTGACGGTGATGTCGGGATTGGCCTTCTGGAACTGTGCGATCAGCTCGTCCATGGCCTTCACGCGGGTGTCGAAGACATATTGCCAATATTCGATTTCAACCGCCTGCGCGGCGTTGAATGCAAATGTGCTGAAACCGGCAACCAAGCCGGCGAACAGAGTTGCCCTGCGCATGTAAGCCTCCTTTTCCTCCGCCCGGTCTTCCGGATGCGGAGCCATCGTTCCCTTTTCCGCGCTTTCGCGCGCGCTCATCGATTTGCCGGTGGCGGAGTTTCCTCTTCCGCCCGGGCAAGCCTGACCCCCGGTCGCTCTTACGGTTCTCTGAAGGCAGGCGTTTGTCAATAAGATAATTTACTTGAATTATTATATTGCGCTTATCGTCGGTTCGACGCTATTAATTTTCTAACAGACGGGAAGTTGAAGAGATGACGGTGCACACGGCGGACGCTTATCCCGTAGCAATCGGAAAAAACCCTGAGCGGAGCCGCGAACATAACAGGCGAGTCGTCCTCGATATTGTCCGGCGGCACGGCTCCCTCGGCCGCGCCGAGATCGCCAAGATCACGCATCTGACGCCGCAGGCGGTCGCCAATATCGTCGATGAACTCATGGGCGAGGAGTTGCTGAAGGAGCTCGGCCGTCGTCGCTCCGGTCGCGGCCAGCCGCCGATCCAGTTTTCGGTCAACCCGGATGGGGGGGCGACGATCGGCGTGGAAATCGCCGCCGACCATATGGTCACCGTCGGTCTTGATCTCGCCGGCGTTCTTCGCACGCAGCGCATCACGCCGCTCTCGGACACGACACCGGAAGCCATATTCAAGACCTTTGCCGCCGAGCATGACGCCGTTGCCAAAAATCTAGGCTGCAGGCTTCTTGGCACCGGGGTCGTCATGCCCGGTCCCTTCGAGATCGATGGCATGACTTCGGTGGGACCGACGACGCTTTCCGGCTGGGGCGGCATTGATGCCCGGCAGATGCTGGGCGAAGCCTGCGGCCAGCCGGTCGTGGTTGAAAACGATGCCACGGCCGCAGCAGTCGGGGAACGGCTGTTTGGTGCTGGTCTGGCGATCCCGAATTTCTGCATGATCTATTTCGGCGTCGGTATCGGCCTCGGCATCATCCAGGATGGCGCGCCCTATCGCGGTGCATTCGGGAATGCCGGCGAAATCGGCCATGTGACTGTTTCGCCGAGGGGAAGGCCTTGTCCTTCCTGCGGGCAGAGAGGGTGCCTGGAGGCTTATGCCTCAGTCTATGTACTGAAGGAAAAGCTTGTATGCGCCGGTGTTGCGGATACGGAACTTGATGATCTGGAGGCCCTGTTCAAGGCAGGCCATCCCGTGGTGAGGGAATGGATCGACGAAGCTGCGGCGCATCTGGCGCCCATGGTGGCGATGCTCGAGAATATTCTCGATCCGCAGACAGTCATTCTCGGCGGCGCTCTGCCTGAGGTCATCATCAGTGAAATCATTGCACGGATGGGGCCTTTGCCGACCTCGGTCGCAAGTCGCAGGCAGCGGGAACTTCCGCGTGTCATCCATGGCAAGTCCGGGCAGTTGACTGCTGCCCTCGGCGCTGCCGCCTTGCCGCTTTTCGATATCGTCACGCCAAAACTTGAGACATCCATGGGAGCCGCAGCGCAGGCACCCGGCTGAATATTGGAGGAGACCGCCCATGCTTACCCCCCGGGAGCGCATCGAACGGCAAATGGCCGATCCGTGGCTCATACGCCTGCATCGCAGGCTGAGCGCGCTGAAGTCCACGGTGACCGTCATGCATACCGGCGCGCATCCGGACGACGAGCAGAACGGGTTGCTTGCCTATTTCCGCATGGAGCTTGGCATGCGTACCATCATCGCCTGCTCGACACGTGGCGAGGGCGGTCAGAATGCGCTGGGGCCGGAAAGGCTTGGCGCGCTCGGCGTCATCCGCTCGCGGGAGCTGGAGGAGGCGGCCCGCGTCATCGATGCGGATATCAGCTGGCTCGGCCATGGGCCGGCGGATCTCATTCATGACTTCGGGTTCTCCAAGGATGGCGACCAGACCTTTGGCCGCTGGGGGCAGCAGCGCATCATTGAGCGGCTGGTGCGCGCCTATCGCAAGGAGCGGCCGGATATCGTCATCCCGACCTTTCTCGATGTGCCGGGACAACATGGGCACCACCGCGCCATGACGCGTGCGGCAAAGAGCGCCATCGCGCTGGCGGCGGACCCTGCGGCCTATCCTGAACATCTTGCAGAGGGGCTGAAGCCGTGGCAGGTGGCGAAATATTACCTTCCCGCGTGGTCGGGCGGTGGTGACACCTATGATGACGAAGTGCCGCCGCCGGAGACGACCGTAACGGTAAACGCTCGCGGCAGGGAGCAGGCGACCGGCGCGCAATATGACCGGATCGGCGAATGGTCGCGTTATTATCACGCTTCTCAGGGAATGGGACATTGGCCTAAGCTGGCGCAGGAGGTCTGGCCGCTGCATCTCGAACTCGCCAGTGATGCAAGGGGCCAAGAACACTCGATCCTCGACGGGCTGCCGTCTTCGTTGTCAGACCTTGCGGTGTTCCCGGGCCTGGATACCGAATTGGCAAGGGCGCTGGTCAAGGCGGAACAGGCGATAAGCGAAGCGATATCAGCCTTTCCCGACAGGCAGCGGATCACGGCGTCACTTCTTGCGGCGGCAGCGCTTTTGCAGACGGTGGACGAATCCGCCACTGCGGATTTCAGGGAAGTGCACGGACATCGGATCGGGCGCAAGCGGGCGCAGGTCGATGCCGCCATCCTGACGGCGCTTGATGTTTTCGAGCGGGCCTACGCCGAGCCGGCGGAGATCGTTCCGGGCGGAACGTCGGTTCTTTCCGTGGAGCTTTCAGATAAGGCGGCTCACATTGACGTTGAGGTCACCCCGGTCCTGCCATCAGGTGTATCGTCATCCATCCAGTCGCTTGGCGAGAGGCGGGTCTTTACGCTTGTCGCGGATCAGGATGCACCTGTTTCCGGGCTGTATCAGCCTGACTGGAAAGCCATGGGCGGCAATGGCCATGCCTCAGTGCGGCTTTCCGCAAAGGTTGAAGGCAGAACGGTTTCGGCCGCCTTCGACCTTGAGGAACCGTTTTTTGTGACGCCGGCGCAGTCGCTGACGATTGCGCCGGACGCTCTTCTGGTTCCCCTCGGACAGCGGCAGGAGGCGCATGTCTTTCAGGCGCATATAAAGGGCGCCGATGCGTTGCTGTCGTTCAGTAATACGGGCGGCTGGAACCTGCGCAAGAACGGCGGCGACTGGATTGCCGAACGTAACGGCGAGGCTCGGGTGGGCCTTGCCCAGATCGAGGCGCTTGTCGGTGCGCAACCCGCTTTTCAGATAACGCCGATCGCTTATCCGCACATCGGTCGGGCAAGATTTCTGGCGCCGTCCGTTCTGAAGATCCTCTCGCTGGACCTGAAGCTGCCCGAGAAGGCGCGGATCGGCTATGTCGGTGGTGGTGCTGACAGGGTGGGTCTTTGGCTGTCGCGAATGGGACTCGATGTCACCGACCTCGACGCTCAGGCGCTTGGCGGGGACCTGTCTTCCTTTACGACGATCGTTATTGGCATCTTCGCCTTCGGCATCCGCAGGGATCTCGCTGCCGAGACGGAGAAACTTCACCGCTTCGTCGAAAACGGCGGTCATCTGGTCACGCTCTATCACCGGCCGACTGACGGATGGAATCCGGAAACGACACCAGTCCGGCGTCTTGAGATCGGCAAGCCTTCCCTGCGCTGGCGTGTGACCGATCCGCAGGCGGAGGTAACGGTGCTCTTGCCCGACCATCCGCTGCTTGCCGGGCCCAACAGGATTGATGCCGCCGACTGGGGGGGCTGGGACAAGGAGCGCGGGCTTTATTTCGCCTCGCGCTGGGATGATGTCTACGAGCCATTGCTCGCCATGCATGATGTCGATGAGCAGCCGCTGAAGGGTGCGCTGGTTTCGGGCGTCATCGGCAAGGGTAGGCATACCCATACCAGCCTCGTGCTGCATCACCAGATGGACAAGCTTGTGCCTGGCGCTTTCCGCCTCATGGCCAATCTTGTGCAACCGGCGTGAATGGCGACGATCAAAGCGAAGAACAGCAAGGCCCTCGCGAAACGGACACCCGCGCGGGCATAGGCTGGCTGTTGCTGGACATGACCCTTGTTGCGGGCGGTATGACCGCGCTCGTCAAGGCGCAAGGCGTCACCTATCCCGCCTTCCAGCTCGTCTTCATCAGGGCGATGATTGGCCTGATGTTCATCCTGCCACTCATCTGGCGGCACCGGGGAGAAATGGCGCGCATCCAATATCCCTGGCGTAACATTTTCCGCATCTGCTGCAATGCCATCGCACTCACCAGCAATTTCATCGCCATCACCCTGTTGCCGCTTGCGACCGTCAATGCCGTTGGTTTTTCCCGGCCATTGGTGACGATGGCGATGGCTGTCGCCTTTCTTGACGAAAGCGTGAGCCGCTTTCGCTGGGCGGGAGCCTGTCTTGCATTTGTCGGCGTTCTGGTCGTCATTGGGCCGGGCGGCGCGGAATTTGGCGTGGGCGTGATCGTTGTGCTGATATCGGTGGCGTTCGGTGCGCTTGCGGTTATCCAGACACGAGCGCTGCGGCGGGAGAACACCACTGTCATGATGGTGTTCTATACGGTGGGCCTCGCCGTCATCACCGCCATTCCGGCAATCTGGACATGGAAGCCGGTTGCGTCATTTGACTGGGTTCCGTTGCTCGGCATCGGATTGCTGGCGCAGATCGGACAATATTGCTTTCTGCGGGCCTATCGTATCGCGGATGCAAGCGTCCTTGCGCCGGTCAGCTATCTGTCGATCCTGTTTGTGACTGCGGTCGGATATTTTCTGTTCGACGAAGTGCCTGAAGCCCGCGTTGTGTTCGGCATCGTCATCATTCTCGTGTCGCTGCAATCGACTGCGCTTGCGGAATATCTCTTGAAAAGGCTGCGCCGCAAAAGATGACGGGCAGGTTCTATCGCGATTGTGCAAGGACCCGAAGCTTAATCCAGCTCAGCGCCGCAAGTTTCAAACGGTCGTAAAACGAACGGGCAAAACGCACATAGCGCATGATCCAGGCGAGCCAGCCATAGGTGAGAAGCTTTTCCCGGCCGGCATGGTAGATGCGTTCGACAATCAGGAAGGTCGAAAGATGGGCAATGATCGTCAGAACCACCCCCGACTTGAAAGCCCCATGGGCGAAGAGGACGAGGCCTATGATCTTCATCGGTTCCGCAATCGCGAAGGGAACGGCGAGACAGAGTAGAATGGCAAGGCGCGGCAGCTGCGCTATCCGGCTTTCCAGCCGCTGGATGATTTTCAGGTTCGACAGGGCCCTGATGACCGGCCGGTAGAGCGGGCGGAAAATGCCGTCGAGGACCATGGCGAAAACGATGATCGCCCTGAGCGGAAAGACGAGAATCGTCCGGATTTTGCTGTTCACCTCTGCCAGCCTCCAAAGAAGGTGTAACGCCTATTCTTAATCGCCTGAAACATGTCAAAACCAAGTCCTGTTTCGCGTCAGCCCTGCCTGACACTGGCATACATGCCGGTGGTGCGGAATTCGCTCGGATTGGTGCCGTAAAGCCTGCGGAACACCTTCGAGAAATAGTTCGGATCCTCGAAACCGCACAGCACCGAGACTTCCTTGATTGGAATGTTGGCTGCAGTCGTCAATAGCTTGGCTGCCCGTCTCAGGCGTCTTTGCAAGACGAATTCCGCCGGCGGCAGGCCTTCGCTTGCGGTGAAGATTCGGGAAAAATGCGCGCGGCTGAGACCCGCCACGGCGGCCAGGTCGCTGACGGAAAGTCGATCGCCAAGGTGGCTGTCTATATAGCTCAGCACCTGCTGCATCGTGCGATATTCGCCGCCAAAGGAAGGATGCGAGCCGAAAACATCGTCATAAAGCGTCATCGCCGCCTCATAGGCGACAGCCGACGCCGCCCCCGGTGTCTCGGCACCGTTGACGAGACGTGAGCAGCATCCGGCGAGATGATCCACCGTTTCCGGCTGCAGCTTGAGGATCGGGCCGGTGACGGAAAGAATGTTGCGGTGGATGCGGAGCGCTTCCTCGCCATTCATTGAAATCCAGAAGAACTCCCACTCCTTGCCATCTTCCAGCCAGTAGCGGTGATTGTGGGGGATGAGCAGCAGCAGGGTTTCGCCGGGCCTCACCACGTAATGACGGTTCTCATAGCGCAGGTTGCCCTGACCGCCGATGCAATATTGCAGGACGGTAAAGGGCGTCTGGCCGCGCTTGCGACCATCCCAATCATAATTGCCGCCACGGCGGATTTCATAACCGCTGCTGGTCGGCATGGTGTGCAGCGTCTGGCGGCCGCGCGGCAGTGAGACGGTTCGCATGCCGGGTCCCTGATCGATCAAATCCTGCAGCACAAAATTACCCATGAAAGCATAATCCTTCTCTGGTCCTCGCCGGTATTATACGCATAATCCCGATCCGAGGAGACAGCCAGCAGGATATTGTTGCTGAAAAATTGGAGAGGAAGGCCGGTTTTCCGGGATTCTCACGGGTGTTTTTCTGCAGTGCCATTTTACGATCCGCCGGCCCGTTTCACCCGTTCGATTTGCAACAGAGGTGGCGTTATGAGTTTCAAAATCGCTATTATTGGCGCAGGCAGCGTCGGTTTCACGAAAAAACTGTTCACGGATCTCCTGTGTGTGCCGGAGTTTCACGATATTGAAGTCGCGCTCACGGATATCAGCCAGCACAATCTCGATATGATCAGGGCGATCCTTGACAAGATCGTTGAGGCAAATGGTTTCCCCGTGAAGGTGACCGCCCATACGGACCGCCGCCGGGCGCTGGAGGGCGCGAAATACATCATCAGCTGCGTGCGGGTCGGCGGGCTCGAAGCCTATGCGGACGATATCCGCATTCCGCTGAAATACGGCATCGACCAGTGCGTAGGCGATACAATCTGCGCCGGCGGAATTCTCTACGGTCAGCGCAACATTCCCGTCATTCTCGATTTCTGCAAAGATATCCGCGAGGTCGCGGCACCCGGCGCAAAGTTCCTGAACTATGCCAACCCGATGGCCATGAACACCTGGGCAGCCATCGAATATGGCAAGGTGGATACGGTCGGTCTCTGCCATGGCGTTCAGCACGGGGCGGAACAGATTGCCGAAATCCTCGGTGCGAAATCCCCGGCAGAACTCGATTACATCTGCTCCGGCATCAACCACCAGACATGGTTCATCGATCTGCGGCTCAATGGCCGCAAGATCGGTAAGGAGGAGCTGGTTGCCGCGTTTGAGGCGCATCCGGTCTTCTCGCAGCAGGAGAAGCTTCGCATCGACGTGCTGAAGCGCTTCGGCGTCTATTCGACCGAAAGCAACGGCCATCTCTCTGAATATCTGCCGTGGTATCGTAAGCGGCCAGAGGAAATCGCCCGCTGGATCGACATGTCCGACTGGATTCACGGGGAAACCGGCGGTTATCTCCGCCACTCCACCGAAACGCGCAACTGGTTCGAAACGGAATTCCCGCAGTTTCTCGCATCGGCCGACAAGCCGATCGATCCGGCAAAGCGCTCCAACGAACATGCAAGCCATATTCTTGAGGCGCTGGAGACCGGGCGTGTCTATCGCGGCCACTTCAACGTCAAGAACAATGGCGTCATCAGCAATCTGCCGGCGGACGCCATCATCGAATCGCCCGGTTTTGTCGACCGTTTCGGCATCAACATGGTTTCCGGCATCACGTTGCCGGAAGCCTGTGCGGCCACCTGCATGGCGTCCATCAATGTGCAGCGCATGTCGGTCCATGCGGCAGTCACTGGCGATATCGATCTTTTGAAACTCGCCGTGCTGCATGATCCGCTGGTCGGCGCCGTCGCCACGCCGGAGGAGGTCTGGCAGATGGTGGACGAGATGGTTGTCGCTCAGGCGCGCTGGCTGCCACAATATGCCGATGCCGTTCCGGCGGCGAAGGAGCGACTTGCGAAGTCCAGCGTCAAGACCCGTGACTGGGCGGGTGCCGCGCGCCGCAACGTGCGTTCCATCGAGGAATTGCGGGCCGAGAAATCGGCACTGAAAAAGGCCGTTTGAAGGAAAAGACATGGGAAAAGGCCGGCGGCGGAAGGGAGTTCGCCGTCCGGTCTCAACGATGACAGAGGGTCGGCGGTCGAAGAGCTGCCATTTGGGAGGAATGACGATGTTACTTCAACGCAGGATTGGTATCATCTCGGCACTGGGGTTCGGTGTTTCGATGATCGCACTCAATGCGAATGCCTTCGAGACCACTACGCCGCCCGAGCCGCCGCAATTTCCGGCCGAAGGCAAGATCAACTATGTGGCGCGCGACTCGATCCTCGAATTCAAGGCGCTGCCAAGCTACAGCGAACCCGACTGGATTACCGAGAAATTCGAAAAGACCGGCAAGCTGCCGCCGCTGAAAGAGCGCCTGCCCGAGGAGCCGCTGGTTTACAAAACAGGCAATATGCCCGACGGCATGGGCGTCTACGGCGATACGATGCGCCATGTGGTCGGCGGCAGGCCGGAGGGCTGGAACTATATTGCCGGTCAGAGCCAGGGCTGGGGCGGCATCGATATCGCCCTTTCCGAGTGCCTGACGCGCACCGCGCCGCTGTTCCAGGTAGATGCCAAGGATACCGAGCCGCTGCCCAATCTGGCGAAAAGCTGGGAGTGGTCGGAAGATGGTCACAAGCTGACGATGCATCTCGTCAAGGGTGCGAAATGGTCGGATGGCGAGCCCTTCAACGCCGATGACGTGATGTTCTACTGGGAAGACGCCGTCATCGATCCCAATGTCTCACCGCTTGGCGGTGGTGCATCGCCTGAGGCTTTCGGTGAGGGAACGACGCTCAAGAAGATCGATGACTATACCGTCGAATGGACGTTCAAGGCGGCGTTCCCGAAGCAATATCTCTACACCATGGCCTATCCGAGCTTCTGCCCCGGGCCGTCGCATATTCTGAAACCCCAGCATCCGAAATATTCCAAGAATACCTATAACCAGTTCAAAAACGCGTTCCCGCCTGAGTATATGAACATGCCGGTCATGGGCGCATGGGTGCCGGTTTCTTATCGGCCGGATGATCTCATCGTGCTGCGGCGCAACCCCTATTACTGGAAAGTGGACGAGAAAGGCCAGCAGTTGCCCTATCTCAATGAAGTCCATTACAAGCTCTCCACCTGGGCGGACCGCGATGTGCAGGCCGTAGCGGGATCTGGCGATTTCTCCAATCTCGAGCAGCCGGAGAATTTCGTCGCCTCGCTGAAACGCGCCGCTGACCCCAATGCGCCAGCCCGCCTTGCCTTTGGACCACGCCTTATCGGCTATAATCTGCAGATGAATTTTTCCGCCAATGGCTGGGGCAATCCGGATGAGCGCGGACAGGCCATTCGTGAGCTGAACCGTAACGAGGTGTTCCGCCAGGCCGTCACCTCTGCTCTTGATCGCAAGGCGATCGGTGACTCGCTGGTGAAGGGGCCTTTCACGGCGATCTATCCGGGTGGCATTTCGTCCGGGACAAGCTTCTATGATCGTGCTTCGACGGTCTATTACCCCTTCAACCTCGAGGCTGCCAAGGCGGCGCTGGCTTCGATTGGCCTGAAAGACACTGACGGCGACGGTTTCCTGAATTTCCCCAAGGAAACGCTTGGCGGTCGTAATGTCGAGATTACCCTTCTCGTCAACAACGGTTACGCGACAGACAAGAGCCTTGCGGAAGGTCTCGTCGGCCAGATGGCGAAACTTGGGCTTCGCGTCGTCATCAATAGCCTCGATTCAAACCAGCGTGACGCCGCCCATTATGGCGGGCAGTTTGACTGGCTGGTGCGGCGCAATTCCACCGAGCTTTCATCCGTGGTGCAGAATACCGAGCAACTGGCCCCTGTCGGGCCGCGCACCAGCTGGAACCACCGCGCACCCGAAGGCAAGGAACTGGACCTGATGCCCTTCGAAAAAGACATGGCCGACATTGTGCGCAAGTTCATATCTTCGCAGGACAATGCCGAGCGGGCCGAGCTGATGAAGCAGTACCAGAAGGTCTATACGCAGAACCTCTACACGATTGGCCTCACCGAATATCCCGGTGCGCTCATCGTCAACAAGCGGTTCTCCAATGTGCCGCAGGGTACGCCGATCTTCATGTTCAACTGGGCCGAAGACGCCATCATCCGCGAACGCCTGTGGGTCGCGGCCGACAGGCAGGGCGAATACGAACTTTTCCCTGAGCAGCTTCCCGGCAAGCCGGGCGAGGGCGGGCCGATCAACTGAAGCTTCCGGTAAAGGTGCGTAACGCCATTATGTCCGGAAGTACGAAAACCTGAAGAACTCCTCCCGGAGCACACCCGGTACCGGTCGCGCGTGAAGCGCGGCCGGCAACACACGGCCAATCCAAACCGAGGAAGACCGTTCGATGCTGAGATTTCTGACGATACGCGTGGCATCCGCCATTCCGGTGCTGTTGATCCTGAGCGTGGTGACCTTCGCCATCATTCAGGCGCCGCCCGGCGACTACGCCGACTACATCCGCTCGCAGCTGATGAACCAGGGCGGAGCATCCTTCGAGCAGGCGGAAGCGCAGGCGCAGGCATACCGTATCGAACACGGACTCGATAAGCCGCTCGTTATTCAATATTTCAACTGGATCGGCGGCATCTTCGCCCGCGGCGATTTCGGCTACAGCTTTTATTACAACAAGCCGGTCGCCGATGTGGTTGGCGAACGCCTGCCGCGCACTATCGCTCTGGCGCTGGTCTGCCACATCTTCGCATCGGTACTTGGCATCGCCTTCGGCATATGGGCCGCCACACGGCAATATTCCTGGGTCGACAACCTGCTCTCCACCATTGCCTTCCTGGGCATGACGATCCCGCGCTTCCTGATGGCGCTGATCCTCGTTTATCTCATGGTATTTCATTTCGATGTGTCGGAGATCGGAAGCTTCTTTTCACCGCAATATGGCGGCGCGCCGTGGTCGTGGGTGAAATTCGTCGATCTGGTCAGCCACGTCTGGCCGGTGGTCGCTATCGCCGTCTTCGGGGGGCTGGCCTACAATATGCGGGTGATGCGCGGCAATCTGCTCGATACGCTGAATGCGCAATATGTCGAGACGGCGCGTGCCAAGGGCCTTTCGGAAGGCGCCGTCATCATGCGCCATGCGGTGCCGAATGCCGTGCACCCGCTCGTCATGTATCAGGGCGTGGTGCTGCCCTACATGCTGAGCGGCGAGATCGAAACCGCGATCATCTTCGCGTCGCCGACCGTCGGCCCGGCCATCGTCGGCTCCATGGCGGTGGGTGACGTCTATGTCACCGCGACCTTCATGATGGTGCTGGCTGCCACGCTGATCGTCGGCAACATCATCGCCGATATGCTGCTCGCCATGCTCGACCCGCGCGTCCGCGAATTCGGGAGGGCCTGAGATGATGGCGTTTGACGAGATGAAAACCGAAACGGCCGCCGCGGCAAAACCCGACCGCTCCGCCAATGGCAACGAGACCTATCTGGCGCTTGTCTGGCGGCGTCTTAGACGATCCTTCACGGGTATGGTCGGGCTGGTACTAGTGGTGCTGCTGATCCTCATCTCCATTTTTGCGGACTTCTTCGCGCCGATGAACCCGCTCGAAACCCATGGCAGCTTTTCGCCGCCGGAGGTGGTCCGGTTCACCGACAAGGACGGCAATTTCAGCCTCGCGCCACGCGTCTATGCCATTGCGGAGACGGAAGAGCTCGATCCGGTCACCTTCCAGCCGATCGTCGGCCCGGATTACGACAGTCCCGTCTATCTCGGCTTCTTCGTGAAGGGTGCGGAATACAAACTTCTGGGTCTCATTCCGATGAGCCGGCATTTCTTCGGCTCTACCGATGGCCAGCCGGTGCATTTTCTCGGAACGGACAAGTTCGGGCGCGACGTGCTGTCGCGCGCCATTTATGGCTCGCGCATCTCGCTTGCCATTGCACTCAGTGTTGTCGCCATCGTTACCGTCATAGGCACCAGCGTCGGGCTGATTTCCGGCTATTTCGGCGGGCCGCTGGATGCCTGGGTGCAGCGTTTCGTGGAGGTGGTGCTCGCCTTCCCGCAATTGCCGCTCTACCTCGCGCTGACTTCCCTTATTCCCGTCACCGCACCAACAACCGTGTTCCTCGTCTTTGTGGTCGGCGTCATGTCGGCGCTTGGCTGGGCGCAGATGTCGAGGGAGGTGCGCGGCAAGACGCTGGCACTGGCGCGGATCGATTATGTCCGGGCGGCGATCGCTGTTGGCGCCACCGACAGGCGCATCATCTTCCAGCACATCCTGCCGAATGTGATGAGCCATGTGATCGTCGCGGTGACCTTGCATATTCCAAGCGTCGTGCTGCTCGAATCCTTCCTCGGTTTCCTCGGCTTTGCGGTGAAGCCGCCGCTGATCTCCTGGGGGCTGATGCTGCAGGATACCGCTACCTATTCGGTCATAGGTTCCTATCCCTGGATTCTTGCACCGGTCGGTTTCGTGCTGGTCACCGTCTTTGCCTTCAACGCACTGGGCGACGGCCTGCGCGATGCCGTCGATCCCTATTGAGAGGAGCGTGACATGGTAGCTGCCCTGAACAACACCTTCGCCCCCGCCATCCGCTTCGACGCGGATGATCGTCAGGATAACGCCATCATCGATGCCCGCAACATTGCCGTGACCTTCAAGGTGGAGCACGGAATGGTGGAGGCCGTGAAGGACATTTCCTTCCAGCTTTACCGGGGTGAGACCATCGCCATCGTCGGCGAATCCGGTTCGGGAAAATCGGTCACCGCCCGCACCGTCATGGGCTTGTTGACCAAGCGCGCCACAGTCGCGAAATCGGCAGTCGTCCGGTTCAACGGCGACGACATCCTGAAATTCTCGTCGCGCCAGCGCCGGGCGCTGCGCGGCAATCGCATCTCGATGATCTTTCAAGAGCCGATGAGTTCGCTGAACCCGATCTATACGATCGGCAGCCAGATTGTAGAGGCAATCCGCGTCCACTCGAAATTGAGCAAGAAGCAGGCAGAGGCGAGGGCGCTCGATCTGCTGCGTCAGGTGCAGATACCGGAGCCGGAAGCGCGGCTCAAACAATACCCGCACCAGCTTTCCGGCGGCCAGCGCCAACGCGTTATGATCGCCATGGCGCTCTCCAATGATCCTGACGTGCTGATTGCCGACGAACCAACGACTGCGCTGGATGTGACGGTACAGGCGCAGATACTCAACCTCATCCGGGATCTCCAGAAGAAGCGCGGCATGGCCGTGGTCCTCATCACCCATGATCTGACGATCGTGAAGCAGTTTTCCGATTACGTCTATGTCATGCAGCATGGCGAGATGCGTGAGCACAATACCACGGAGCGGCTGTTTGCAGCGCCGCAGCATCCCTACACGAAAAGGCTGCTTGCTTCCGAACCTCGGGGCACAGCAAAGCCGCTGCCGGAGAACGCCGGCGTCCTCCTGACGGCAAGCGGCGTGCGCGTTTCCTTCATGATGCGATATGGCGGCCTGTTCAAACCAGAACTCAAGGAGCTGATAGCGGTCGACAGTCTCGGCTTGACGCTCAGGCGGCACGAGACACTGGGGCTCGTGGGTGAATCCGGCTCCGGAAAGACGACCTTCGGCCAGTCCCTGCTCCTGTTGAACGACCCTGTGGGCGGCGAGGTTGTTTTTGACGGTCAGAGGGTCGATGGCCGTTCCCGGGCTGATATGCGGCCTCTGCGGTCGCGTATGCAGATCGTCTTCCAGGATCCGTTTGCCTCGCTAAACCCGCGCATGACCATTGGCCAGATCATCGAGGAAGGTCTCATCATCAACGGTCTTGGCAAGACAAAGGCCGAGAGGCTGGACCGGGTGCGCGACGCGCTGGAGGCGGCGGGTATGCCCGGCAACATCCTCTCGCGTTTCCCGCATGAGTTCTCCGGCGGCCAAAGACAGCGCATCGCCATTGCCCGCGCAGTGGCGCTGGAGCCGGAATTCATCCTGCTCGATGAGCCGACCTCCGCACTCGATCTTTCCGTGCAGGCGCAGATCATCGATCTCCTGCGCAAGCTGCAGGATGAGCGTGGCTTGAGCTACCTGTTCATCTCCCACGACCTGAAAGTGGTCCGCGCCCTTTGCCACCGCGTCATCGTCATGCAGCGCGGGCGGATTGTCGAAGAGGGGCCTGTCGAGGACGTGCTCAGTCAGCCAAAAACTGAATATACACAGCGGCTTGTGCGAGCTGCTTTCGAAATCGCTTGAATTCCCAATTGCCGGAGGTAGACATGGCAAGAGATCCCAAGATTGCATTCATCGGCGCAGGTTCCACGGTGTTCATGAAGAACATCATCGGTGACGTGCTGCAGCGTCCGGCCCTTTCCGGCGCCACAATCGCGCTGATGGATATCAACCGTGAAAGGCTGGAAGAAAGCGCCATCGTCGTCAACAAGCTGATTTCGACGCTCGGTGCAAAGGCGAAGGCCGAGACCTATACCGACCAGAAAAAGGCGCTTTCCGGCGCGGATTTTGTTATCGTGGCGTTCCAGATCGGCGGATACGAGCCGTGCACGGTCACTGATTTCGAAGTGCCGCGTAAGTATGGGCTGCGCCAGACCATTGCTGACACACTTGGCGTCGGCGGCATCATGCGCGGCTTGCGCACCGTGCCTCACCTCTGGAAGATTTGCGAGGACATGCTGGCCGTCTGCCCGAACGCCATCATGTTGCAATATGTAAATCCCATGGCGATAAACACCTGGGCGATTGCCGAAAAATACCCGACGATCCGGCAGGTGGGTCTTTGCCATTCCGTGCAGGGCACGGCGATGGAACTCGCCCATGATCTCGATATTCCCTATGAGGACATCCGTTATCGTTCGGCCGGCATTAACCACATGGCGTTCTTCCTGGAATTCGAACATCGCCAGCCGGACGGGAGCTACAAGAATCTCTACCCCGATCTCGTGCGCGCCTATCGCGAAGGCCGCGCGCCAAAACCCGGCTGGAACCCGCGCTGCCCCAACAAGGTGCGTTACGAGATGCTGACGCGGCTTGGTTATTTCGTCACCGAAAGTTCCGAACATTTCGCCGAATACACACCCTATTTCATCAAGGAAGGCCGTGAGGACCTGATCGAGAAATTCGGCATCCCGCTCGATGAATATCCGAAGCGCTGCATCGAACAGATCGAGCGCTGGAAGGGCCAGGCGGCGGCCTATCGTTCGGCCGAAAAGATCGAGGTCAAGCAGTCGAAGGAATATGCCTCCTCGATCATCAATTCGGTCTGGACCGGCGAACCATCGGTCATTTACGGCAACCAGCGCAACAATGGCTGCATCGCCTCGCTGCCATCGGATTGCGCGGCGGAAGTGCCGTGCCTGGTCGATCATAACGGCGTGCAGCCCACCTTCATCGGCGAGTTGCCACCGCAGCTCACCGCGCTGATGCGCACCAACATCAATGTTCAGGAGCTGACCGTGCGGGCGTTGATGAGCGAAAACCGCGACCACATCTTTCACGCCGCGATGATGGACCCGCATACTGCGGCGGAACTCGATCTCGATCAGATTTGGTCGCTGGTGGACGATCTGCTGCTGGCCCATAGTGACTGGCTGCCGGAATGGACGCAGGCGGAGGTGAAGCGGGCGCGGGCTGTGTAAACATCATCGCCCTCAATAACGGATCGGAGGTGTGCAGCGAGCCCACATCATCCTTCCGCAAGCGCTATCGAAGACCCTACTCTGTCATCCTCGGGACAAGCTCGAGGATGACGTCCGATTGTCGAGGGGATGGCGCGGCATCGGTATGATCGCATGGTACTGTCGGTGTTCTCAAAGGTGAGCCGGTTAACTGCCGGCGAACGGGAGGCGCCTTGATGACGCTCTCCATTAAATCCTTTCGCCGCTTGACTTGTGTCAAGGCTGCAGGCCGCTCTCTGGCGTAGACAGTCCCGGAAACCGGTTATTCCGCTTTCAGTGCGGGAAATACCAGGTACGAATTATGAACGTGATGGTGGCTGGCTTCTTCAGTTTTATCGTACTACGGTTGAAACCTGAAGGGTTCATGGGGAAGACGGATGTCTAAAAAGGGCTTGCTCATTGGTCTGGCGGTTGTGGTTCTGGCCGTGGCCGGCTATTTCGCCTGGTCGAAGCTGACGGCCGAGGGCCTGCCTTCGGGATTCGTGGCCAGTAACGGTCGCATCGAGGCCGTCGAGATCGATATCTCCACCAAGACCGCCGGCCGCCTTCGGGATATTATGGTCCGTGAGGGTGATTTCGTGAAGGCCGGACAGGTTCTGGCGCAGATGGATACGGCCCAGCTGGAGGCGAGGAAACGCCAGGCGGAAGCACAGCTTCGCCGTGCGAAAATAGCAATCGACACGGCCCACAGTCTTGTCGCCCAGCGTGAAGCGGAAAAGACGTCGGCGCTTGCGGTGGTGGAACAGCGAAAGGCCCAGCTCGATTCCGCCTCCAAGACCAATGCACGCTCGAAACAATTGCTGACGGGCAATGCGGTCTCGCAGCAGATCGTCGATGACAGCGAGGCCGCCGAGCAGTCCGCCCGCGCAACGCTCGCCTCTGCGCAGGCCTCGCTTGCGGCTTCCGACGCCGCGATCAACGCCGCCAAGGCGCAGATCGTCGACGCCGAAGCGGCGGTAGACGCCGCACAGGCTGACATCGAGAGCATCGAGACTGACATAGCCGATGCGACGCTGAAATCGCCCCGCGACGGTCGCGTGCAATATCGCATCGCCCAGCCCGGAGAAGTGCTTTCCGCCGGTGGAAGGGTTCTGAACCTCGTCGATCTCGGCGACGTCTATATGACGTTTTTCCTGCCGACGGCCGAGGCTGGCCGCACGTCGATGGGGTCTGATGTTCGACTGATACTGGATGCCGCCCCCCAATACACCATTCCGGCAAAAGTGTCCTTCGTCGCGGATGTCGCGCAGTTCACGCCGAAAACGGTGGAGACCGAAGAGGAACGCCAGAAGCTGACATTCCGGGTAAGGGCGCAAATCCCCCAGGCACTTCTGCAGAAATATATTCAATATGTGAAAACAGGGCTGCCCGGCATGGCCTATGTCCGGCTTGATCCGGAGGCCGCCTGGCCGGAGAATCTCGAACGCAATCTCGTCAAGTGAGGGTGGCCGCTATGGTCGCGCCTCCAGAAACGAATGACAGAAACGCACCCGTTGCGCGATTGACCGATGTGCGGTTGACCTTCGGAAGCACGGTTGCGCTGGACGACATATCGGTCGAGATACCCGCCGGGCTGATGATAGGGCTCATCGGGCCTGACGGCGTCGGCAAATCGAGCCTGTTGTCGCTGGTCTCGGGCGCGCGCGCCATCCAGAAGGGCAAGGTAGAGGTTCTGGGCGGCGACATGTCCGATCCGCGCCACCGTGAGGATACCTGCCCGCGTATCGCCTATATGCCGCAGGGCCTTGGCAAGAACCTCTATCCCACCCTGTCAGTCTTTGAAAACATCGACTTTTTTGGCCGGCTGTTCGGACAGGACGGAAGGGAACGGCAGGCGCGTATCGCCGAATTGCTCAAGAGCACCGGCCTCGAACCTTTTGCCGATCGTCCCGCGATGAAGCTCTCCGGCGGCATGAAACAGAAGCTGGGGCTCTGCTGCGCGCTCATCCACGACCCGGACCTGCTGATCCTGGACGAGCCGACGACAGGCGTTGATCCTTTATCGCGGCGGCAGTTCTGGGAACTGATCGACTCTATCCGTGCCGGGCGTCCGGGCATGAGCGTCATCGTCGCAACGGCTTATATGGAGGAGGCCGCCGGTTTTGACTGGCTGGTTGCCATGGATGGCGGCAAGATTCTTGCCACCGGCTCGCCCGCCGAACTTCTCGACCGCACCGCGGCACCCAATCTCGACGCCGCCTTCATCGCGCTTCTTCCCGAAGAAAAGCGCAAGGATTACCACGAAGTCCATATCGCGCCACGAAAGCCGACCGGTGAAGGTGATTATGCCATCGAGGCATCCCACCTTAGCATGCGTTTCGGCGATTTCACCGCCGTCGACAATGTCAGCTTCAAGATTCCGCGCGGCGAGATTTTTGGCTTTCTCGGCTCCAATGGCTGCGGAAAATCCACCACCATGAAGATGCTGACGGGGCTTCTGGCCGCCAGCGAAGGAGAGGCGAAGCTCTTCGGACACAAGGTGGATGCGAGCGACATGGCGATCCGCCACCGCGTCGGTTACATGAGCCAGGCCTTCTCGCTCTATTCCGAACTGACGGTGCGGCAGAACCTTGATCTGCACGCCCGCCTGTTCAAGCTGCCGGAAGAGGCAATTCAACCGCGTATCGCCGAAATGGCGGAGCGTTTCGATCTTGGCGCGGTCATGGACACGCTGCCGGACGACCTGCCGCTTGGCATCCGGCAGAGGCTGTCGCTTGCGGTGGCGATGATCCATTCGCCCGATATTCTCATCCTCGATGAGCCGACCTCTGGTGTCGACCCGGTGGCGCGTGACGGCTTCTGGCAAATCCTCGCCGATCTCTCGCGCAACGATAATGTCACCATCTTCATCTCCACCCATTTCATGAACGAGGCGGAGCGCTGCGACCGGATTTCGCTGATGCATGCCGGCAAGGTGTTGATCAGCGATACGCCCGATGCGATCACCAGGAGCCGTAATGCCGCAACACTTGAAGAGGCTTTCGTCGCCTATCTGGAAGATGCTTCCGGGGTTACGAGGGACGCGCCTGCGACAGCATCTGTGGCAGCAGCGGACGTGCCGGTGACGCAACATGCGGCGCCCTCCCGCAAGAGATTTTTCGATTTCAGGCGCATGTTCAGCTATACGCGCCGCGAGGCACTGGAACTGCAGCGCGATCCCATTCGCGGCACGCTGGCCGTGCTCGGCAGCGTCATCCTGATGTTCGTCATCGGATACGGCATCAATCTCGATGTCGAGGACCTGACTTTCGCGGTGCTGGATCGCGACGATTCCACTATCAGCCGCGATTACGTGCTCGACATTGCCGGCTCCCGTTATTTCATCGAGAAGGAACCTATCCGGGACTATGCCGATATGGACCGGCGGATGCGTGATGGCGAACTGAGCCTTGCCATAGAAATTCCTCCTGGCTTTGGCCGCGATGTCTTGCGCGGCAAGACTGTGGAGGTAGGGGCCTGGATAGACGGCGCCATGCCGCAGCGGGCGGAGACCGTTCGCGGTTACGTGCAGGGCATGCATCAGACATGGCTGGCGCGGAAGGCCGCCGAAATTTACGGCAGCGCGGCCACGCAAAGCAGCTTCAGCATCGAAACGCGCTATCGTTACAATCCCGACGTCAAGAGCCTTGTCGCCATGGTGCCGGCGGTCATTCCGCTGCTTCTCATGCTCATCCCCGCAATGCTGGCGGCCCTCAGCGTCGTCAGGGAAAAAGAGCTCGGTTCGATCGTCAATCTATACGTGACGCCGACCACGCGGCTGGAATTCCTGATCGGCAAGCAGCTTCCCTATGTCGCCCTTGGCATGCTCAATTTCGTACTTCTGACGGCATTTGCGGTCTTCATCTTTCAGGTGCCGTTCACCGGAAGTTATCTCGCTTATGCGACGGGCGCGCTGCTCTATGTCATCATCGCCACATCCATCGGCCTCCTCATGTCTTCCTTCATGAAGAGCCAGATTGCGGCAATCTTCGGCACGGCTCTTCTGACGCTCATTCCGGCGACGCAATATTCGGGCATGATCGATCCCGTCTCGTCGCTGCAAGGGGCGGGCGCCTTTATCGGCAACGTCTATCCTGCCACCTATTTCATGACCATTTCGCGCGGAACTTTCTCCAAGGGCCTGGATTTCGCCGGACTTTCCGGCTCGTTTCTGCCGCTTCTCATTGCCATTCCACTGCTCCTCATTGCCGGCGCTGCACTTTTGAGAAAACAGGCGTCATGAGGCTTTTTTCGTCCAACATCTTCCAGCTCGGCATCAAGGAACTGCGCGGTCTCGCGCGAGACGGAATGCTGATGCTGCTTATCGTCTATGCCTTCACGCTGCAGATCTATACCGGTTCCAGCGCGCTGCCGGAGACGCTGAACAACGCGGCCATCGCCATTGTCGATGAGGATCAGTCGCCGCTTTCCAGCCGCATCAGCACGGCGTTTTATCCGCCCTATTTCTCCCCGCCGAAGCAGATTTCCATCGCTGAAATGGACAAGCGCATGGATGCGGGCCTCGATACCTTCGCGCTCAACATTCCCCCGGATTTCCAGCGCCGGCTGATGGCCGGACAGCAGCCGGCCATCCAGCTCAATATCGACGCCACCCGCATGAGTCAGGCTTTCAGCGGTGGCGGTTACGTGCAGAGCATCGTGACGAGCGAAATACAGGAGTATGTCGACCGCTATCGCGGCGCGACCTCGGTGCCGGTGGACCTCACGCTACGTTCCCGCTTCAATCCGGAACTGGACAAGTCCTGGTTCGGCTCGATCAACAACATCATCACCGCCATTACCATGCTATCCATCGTGCTGACGGGGGCGGCGCTCATTCGCGAGCGAGAACACGGAACGGTCGAGCATCTGCTGGTCATGCCGGTGACGCCGCTGGAAATCATGCTCAGCAAGGTGTGGTCCATGGGGCTGGTCGTGCTGATGGCCTCTGCATTTTCGCTGTTCGTGGTGGTGAGGGGCCTGCTTGCCATTCCCATCGAAGGCTCGCTTTCGCTTTTCCTGCTCGGAACGGCATTGCAACTCTTCGCCATGACTTCCATGGGAATTTTTCTCGCGACAGTCGCCGGGTCCATGCCGCAATTCGGCATGTTGCTGATCCTGTTTTTGTTGCCGTTGCAGGTGCTTTCCGGCGCCATGACGCCTCGCGAAAGCATGCCTGATATCATCCAGTACATCATGCTTCTTGCGCCAAACACCCATTTCATCATCCTGGCGCAATCGGTGCTTTTCAGAGGGGCGGGGCTGGATGTGGTCTGGCCGCAACTGCTGGCGCTGCTGGCCATCGGCTCGGCTCTTTTCGTTTTTGCGCTTCGCCGGTTCAGGCGTTTCCTGCGCTGACAGCATCGGGATCACGCGCATGTTTCAGCCGATTCCACGTAAGTTGAATTAATTGTGTTCGGTAACGGTATGTTCGCCTTCCGCGATTATGCCTATGAGGACGGCTGGGTAAAGCGAGCTTTGTTCAGGAGTAGCACGATGAATATTGCAGCACGTCTGTCGACGGCAGCCATGGTCGCACTGGCTGCCACGTCATCTTTCGCGTCGGAGGATATGACCTCTGAGACGAGTGAGGCGATATTCGGCTTCGCTGGCCCCATGACGAAAGAAGACATGCTGAAAAGCGCGGCGCTTATTCCCGTGGACTATGAAAGAAATGCTGTCATCGGCGGCGGCTATCAGTTCTATCCTTACCGTATCGGCAATATAAAACTGGGCGGCGAGGTCGGCATGGCCGTCAGGTTCGGCAAGGGCTTCACCGGCGAGGTGTGGGCGGGCCCGGTCGCGCGTTATGAACAGATCAGGCTTGGAGAGCGACTGTTCATCACCCCAAGTTTTACAGCAGGGCTCAGCATTGTTACGGATGCGCAGCCGGGCCGCGAGCGCGAACAGGAAATCAAGGACGACGGCAACGCCAATGTCCTTTTTTATCTGGGGCCGGAAATCAACGTGTCTTTCAGCGAGGATTCCTCGACGGAATTCTTCTGGCGCCTCCACCACCGTTCCGGTGGCGGCAAAACACTTGGCAACATGAAGGGCGCCACAAACGCCAACGTGTTCGGAGTCCGCTACAAATTCTGAGCCGCCGCGCCGTTATAAGGTCCTGCGAACTGTCTGAATTTCAGCCATGTCTCTGTTTCAACGCAAACCGGCGCCAGCAACCCTTGCGTCTGACGCATGGGTGGATTGCCTTATTCTGCCTGTTAATTCCCCATTGGAAAGCGCATATAGAGGTCATCGAAGGACGCCGGAACGAAAACGTTACTGACGTCACCTAAACCTCAGAAAGGGTAATGTCATGAACGTAGCACGCAGCTTCAACAATTGGCGCAAATATCGTCAGACCATCACCGAACTCGGCCGCATGAGCACCCGTGAACTGCACGATCTCGGTATCGATCGCAGCCAGATCACCAGTGTCGCTCGCGCCGCTGTAGGCAAGTAAATAGGGCGATACCGCCACATTCTGAATGCTTCAACGCCCGCTTTGCGGGCGTTTTTGTTTGGTTTGAAAATGAAGGCACATCATTGGGGGCGTCTGACAGCGAGGCGGCGGTCTCGCCGCTTGCACGACATTCTTCTCGATTGCTGTCGAGGTTCCGTGCAGGTTGGGAAATCGGTAAAGGCCGGGGCCGCGAGACGCGGATAAGAGCCCGGTATTGTCCTTCGTGACGGATGCCATGCGCTCGACGCATATCTGCGCTGCAACCTTGTGCCTGTCAAATGCGCAGGGAAATGGTATGTTCCTCTCATCGAAACGGATGTACCTCCTCCCACATCCTTTTCGTTAAGCGGGTGATCCTACTCCTCCTCCCAAAGGATTGCCCCGGGGACAGCGGTTTTCCTCCTCCCATATCGCTGTTCATCTTTTCAGAAAGCCTGCCGCACCTCCTCCCGCGGCAGGCTTTTTTGTCTTTGGCCGTTTTCCTCGTCAGTATATCTCAGTCGAATGCCATCATGCCGATGGGCGTCACGGCACGGGTGCCTGCGCGTCTGGCGAGTGCATAAGTGAGGCATTGTTCGACTGCATCTTGCGGAACGGGCTTGGCGATGACGCCGGCGCCGATGCCGAGATTGACCACGACCTCGGGGTTCGCGGTCATGAAGATGACCACCACACCGTGCTCTTCGGAAAGCCGTCGCCCGATCTCCGGCCCGGTTTGTCCATCGGCAAGATTGACGTCGACAAAGGCAATATCGGCGCGGCGGCCAAGTGCCACAGCATCATCCAGCTTGTTGGCGATCCCGATGACGTCTGCCTCTTCATCCGCCTGAAGAATGGAATCCTCTATGTCCATGGCGATGAGGAACTCGTCTTCCACGATCAGTACCCGCGGCTGCTCCATGCGGAAGCCGGGTTCACTCTGCAAAACGTCTGCCAACATATGCCTGCCTCCATTGAGTACGCTACCAAGCACCGAACTGAAAAAATATGCCGCGGTTTGGGGTCGTCTGGTGCTTCGACAATATCTGGAGCGTCGGGACTGTTTGATCTCATCACCCGCCGCCTCAGCACGGTCGGCAAGCAAACACCCGGCGGGCCAACTCGTTCCAAAGTGAGATAAACATAGTGAATGGAGTGTAAACAACGTGCCTTTTGGGCTATCACCTCTTGATAGCGAAGCAGTTGATTCGGTTTGGTTTTCATCCGGGGGAAGGGTGGAGGAACGTCGCCGTAGCGCATCTTTCGCCGCTGGAGCACCAGTCTTTTGGCCGCAATCGGTCCTTAAGGCTTACATGGAAATTCAAGACGTTACGGCCTCCTTCGCGCGCCAGGAAGGAAGAGCGGGAACGCCACCGATCAATCGCGTGCCGCGGTCAAAACCGGCGCGAGACCCTATGAATTTGGAAAGAGAATTAGACGATGACACAGTCTCCGCGCGCCACCATTGCCCGCAACACTCCCAACATCGCCGTCGTCGGAGTTGGTGGCGGTGGCGGAAACGCGATCAACAACATGATTGCCGAGGGTATCGGCGGCGTCGATTTCATCGCGGCCAATACGGATGCGCAGGCGCTGAAGAAGACCAATGCGCCACGGCTCGTGCAGCTCAGCTCAGAACTGACGGGCGGGCTTGGAGCGGGTGCTGATCCCGAGGTTGGCCGGCAGGCTGCGATCGATTCCCTCGATGAGATCATGGATCACCTGAGCGGCTATGATATGTGTTTCATCACCGCCGGCATGGGCGGCGGCACCGGGACGGGTGCGGCACCCGTTATTGCCGAAGCCTGCCGTGCAAAGAACATTCTCACAGTTGGTGTCGTCACGCTTCCTTTCAGCTTTGAGGGCGTGCGCCGCATGCGGGCTGCTGAGTACGGTTTCGCCAATCTGCTCAACACGGCCGATACCGTCATCGTCATTCCCAACCAGAACCTGCTGCGCATTGCCGATGCCGGCACCACCTTCGAAAATGCGCTCAAAACCGCCGACAAGGTGCTGTCGCTCGGCGTGCGCTGCATCACCGATCTCATTTTGCGTGAAGGTCTGGTCAATCTCGATTTCGCCGATGTGCGATACGTCATGAAGAATGGCGGTCGGGCGCTCATGGGCACCGCACAGGCCAAGGGCGAAAAGCGTGCTTCGGAAGCAGCGGCAGCGGCCATTGCCAATCCGCTGCTCGGCGAGCCCTCGCTGAAGGAAGCCCGTGGCGCGCTGGTCTCCATTTCCGGCGGCAACGACCTGACGCTTTACGAGATTGATGAAGCGATGACGCTGGTACGTGAGGCTGTCAGCGAGGAAACCGATGTGGTGATGGGCGCTTCGTTCGACCCAACGCTGGACGGCGCTTTCAAGATTTCCGTCGTGGCCACCGGCCTGCGGAACTGATCTCCGACTAAGGCGTCGCATCGCCGCTGGAAGCCGCTATCCGCCGCTTCGGCCGTGAAAGCGCGATAAAGACGTCTGCGCCACAAACCGAACGATCGAAAGCCGTCGCGGGCAATTTTCGCGACGGCTTTTTGTTGTTTTTGAACAATTATTCCGTCATGCAAGCCAGCGACCCGGTGACACGTCGTTGATAACGAAAAAATATAATAGTACTCTTTATGTCGACAAGAAGGATTTGATTATGACGGATATAATTGCTTCTGCCGAGCGCAAGCGCGGCTCCGGTGTGAAGATGGTCTACGATCTGCTGCGCGACGAGATTCTTGATCTCGTCCTGCCACCCGGCAGTCCAATCGATGAAGTGCAGCTTGCCGAACGATTCAAGATGTCGCGAACGCCGATCCGTGAGGCGCTGGTACGGCTTTCGGGCGAGGGGCTGATCGATACGCTGCCGAACCGCTCCACCATGGTGTCGAACATCGATTTCCTCAACATGCACACCTATTTCGATGCGCTGGTCTTGATGTACCGGGTAACGACCCAGCTTGCCGCGCAATATCACCGTCCGGAAGATCTGGCTGGCATTCGCGCCCATAATGCGGAATTCGCGGTTGCGGTGGAGGAGCAGGATGCGCTGGCGATGATTTCCACCAACGCCGCCCTTCATCTTTCCATCGCGGAGGCCGGACGTAACCCCTATTTCACCAGCCTGTTCAAGCGGCTGCTGGACGAGGGGCGGCGCATTCTCAGGCTTTATTACCAGTCCTATGACGATCGTCTGCCGAAGCGCTTTGTCGATGATCATGAAGAGATGATCGAGGCGATTGCCGCACGCGATATCGCTCTTTCCGAAAGGCTGGCGCGGGAGCACGCTGAACAGATCGTCCGGCAGGTGCAGAAACTGCTGGTGCGAAACGAACGGCTGGAAATAAATCTGTAGCTTGTCGATTTCTTGTCGACAAATAAAATACAAGATAGTAATGTCCCTCTCGAAAGGGTGGCGCGGACGTGCGTCCATTCCCGAAAAACATGTCCCTTAGGAGCTAGTAATGACGGCCAGCATTTTTTCCGGCGTGATTCCCGCCTTGATGACCCCCTGCAAGGATGATCGCACCCCCGATTTCGATGCGCTTGTTCGCAAGGGCAAGGAACTGATCGCCGATGGCATGTCCGCCGTGGTCTATTGCGGCTCCATGGGCGACTGGCCGCTCCTGACGGACGAGCAGCGCATGGAAGGCGTGGAGCGTCTGGTGAAGGCCGGTGTTCCCGTCATCGTCGGCACCGGAGCGGTCAACACGGCGTCTGCCGTTGCCCATGCCGCCCACGCCCAGAAGGTTGGCGCCAAGGGCCTGATGGTCATTCCCCGCGTTCTGTCGCGCGGTTCGGTCATCGCCGCCCAGAAGGCTCACTTCAAGGCGATCCTCTCGGCTGCACCGGAAATCCCTGCCGTCATCTATAACAGCCCCTATTATGGTTTTGCGACCCGCGCCGATCTCTTCTTCGCGCTGCGCGCCGAGCACAAGAACCTCGTTGGTTTCAAGGAATTCGGCGGCCCGGCCGATATGCGTTATGCGGCTGAAAACATCACCAGCCGCGACGATGAAGTCACGCTGATGATCGGTGTCGACACCGCTGTCTTCCACGGCTTCGTCAATTGCGGCGCAACCGGCGCCATCACCGGCATCGGCAACGTGCTGCCGAAGGAAGTCATCCACCTCTGCAAGCTGTCGCAGGCTGCCGCCAAGGGTGACGCCGATGCCCGCGCACGCGCCTTGGAACTGGAACAGGCGCTGGCCGTTCTTTCGTCCTTCGACGAGGGCCCGGATCTGGTTCTCTATTTCAAGCACATGATGGTGCTGAAGGGCGACAAGGAATACACGCTGCACTTCAACGAAACAGATGCACTGACGGACAGCCAGCGCGGTTATGTCGAAGCACAGTTCAAGCTGTTCAACAGCTGGTACGCTGACTGGAGCAAGCTTCCCGGCGCAGTGCAGGCCTGCAAGGCTGCCTGAGATATTGCTGCCGTGAAAAAAAAAGGCCCGCAACTGCGGGCCTTTTTTGCATGTGATGAGGTTTGATGTCTCTCCTCCGTCATGCCGGACTAGATCCGGCATCCAGCCAGGGCGCGTCTGCGCCGTGAAAGGTCTCTTCCGCGATCAAGGACTTGATCGCGCTGGACCCCGGATCTAGTCCGGGCTGACAGGGCGGGGATGCTATGCAGTCGCAAAAAAAACGCTGAGTGACGTTGTGTCGTTATGAAGGCCCGCAATTGCGGGCCTTTTTTCATTTCCCCATCCAAATGGTCAGGAAACGGCGTCCAGCCCCTTTTCCAGCAGCCGGTCGAGCCCGGCCATTTCGGCGGCGGTAAGCGTGATGCCTTCGCTTTCGGATTTGGCGCGGGCAGTGAAGCGGCGGCCCGAGGGCAGGCGGGCGCCCTGGCCGATAATGGCGTCGAACAGCACTTCCGCGCGCTGGAAGGGATCGCCGGGGCGGCCCTTGGCAAAGGCTTCAGGTGAAAAAGCGACGATCAATTCGCCATGGGTGGGGGCAAGCGTGGTGGTGCCGAGAAATTCAAGCGCTTCGGGGCTGGTGAGATCGCCGATCATGATGCCGGCGAGAAGCTCGATCATGGTGCCGATGGCCGATCCCTTGTGGCCGCCAAAGGGCAGCATGGAACCGGCAAGGGCCGCCTCCGGGTCGGTCGTCGGCTTGCCGTCGGCATCCAGAGCCCAGCCTTCCGGCAGGGGCTTTCCGGCCCGCCGGTGTAGTTCGATTTCACCGCGGGCCGCAACCGACGTCGCGAAATCGAAGACATAAGGAGAGGTGTCCTTGCGCGGCCAGCCGAAGGCGAAGGGGTTGGTGCCAAGCAGAGGCTTGGTTCCGCCGGTGGGCGCGACGGTGGAATAGCTCGGGCACATGACCAGCCCGGCGAGACCGTTTTCGGTCAGCCCTTCGACTTCCGGCCAGAGCGCCGAGAAATGCGTGCAGTCATTGACGACGAGTGCTGCGATGCCCGAGCGTCTCGCCCGCTCCACCAGAACCGGCAGACCGAGTTCGAAGGCGGGGTTTGCGAAGCCGCCATGGGCATTGACCTTGACGATGGCCGTGCCGTCGTCTTCGGCCACTTCAGGTATCGCATCCGGATTCACCTTGCCGGCCTTGACGGTGCGGAGCGCGCCTTCGATACGGTAAATGCCGTGCGATTTGCAGGCATCGCGCTCACCGGCGGTGATGACGCGTGCCAATGCGCCCGACTGCACCTTATTGAGGCCCGCCTTGCTGAAAATCGCCTCGACCCGCGTCGAAAGCTCTTCAATGGTCAAGGTGGTGGTGTCGCTCATCATTATCCTCCGATGTCGGGCTCGCACATTTTGAATACATAAAGTATACAAAGGTGTGAGTATTGCAACGTGTCTTTTCGATGAACTCAGTCACAGCAGAAGGCCACCCTCTCAAACACGAAGATACCTCAAGTCCTCATTCCTGTGCTCGTCACAGGATTGCAGTCGACGCGCGTCTGCGCGTCGGAAAGCCTATTTCGGTCCAAAGACTTGGGCTGGGTAGATTCCTGGGACAAGCACAGGCTTGAAGGATGCTGAATGTTTAGCCCACCTTGTCCGCTCCCCCGCGTCGACTCGCGTAATCATCCGCGACACCTCATCAGTTCGCAGATGCAAAAAATTCTTTTTGTATACTCATTGTATTTTTCTATTGATTTCTCAGCCCCACAGGGAAATAGTGACCGCGCCTTCAAGGGCAGACCAATTCTGGGAGCAAATCAAGAATGAAAAAATCGGTCATTTTCGCCGGCCTGCTGGCCGCCACTTCCGCTATCACCCCGGCCAAGGCCGACAAGCTTGACGACATCATCTCGTCTGGCACGCTGCGTTGCGCGGTTGTGCTCGACTTCCCGCCCATGGGCGCGCGCGATGACGCCAACAATCCTATCGGTTTCGACGTCGATTATTGCAACGACCTCGCCAAGGCGCTCGGCGTCACGGCTGAAATCGTCGAGACGCCGTTCCCCGAGCGTATTCCGGCACTGATGTCCGGCCGCGTCGACGTTGGTGTCGCTTCGACCTCCGATACGCTGGAGCGCGCCAAAACGGTTGGCATGACCGTGCCTTACTTTGCGTTCGAAATGGCCGTTACCGCCAACGACAAGTCCGGCGTCAAGTCCTTCGAGGACATGAAGGGCAAGACGGTCGGCGCAACCGCCGGCACGTTCGAAGCCATTGCGCTTGAAAAGTCGGTCAAGGAGTGGGGCGTCGGCGAATTCCGTCCTTACCAGACCCAGGCTGATGTGTTCCTTGCCCTGAGCCAGGGGCAGATCGATGCCACCGTTTCCACGTCGACCGTTGCGCAGTCCAACGTCAAGAGCGGCAAGTTCGCCGGTATCTCGGTGGTCGGCAAGGCGCCTTACGACATCGATTACGTCGCGCTCTTCACCAACCGGGATGAATACGGCTTCATCAACTACCTGAACCTCTTCATCAATCAGCAGGTTCGCACCGGCCGCTACGCCGAGCTCTACAAAAAATGGGTTGGCGGGGAAGTGCCTTCGCTCACCGTCAACGGCGTTTATCGCTGATCAGGACTTTTCGGAAACGGCGCGGTCGAATGATCGCGCCGTCGATCGTTTCTGAAAGGTGAGACGGTTATGTTCAACTACACATTTCACTGGAATCAGGCGCTGAAGGCTTTGCCGCAGCTTCTGGACGGTGCGGTGGTGACGCTGCAGATCGCCATCCTGTCGATGGTCATCGGCGTGTCCTGCGCCATCGTGCTGACGTTGTTCCGGCTTTCGGGCAACCGTATCCTCGGCGCCTTCGCCTCGGTCTGGGTGGAAATAGCCCGCAATACGCCGGCGCTGTTCCAGATCTACATGGCCCATTTCGGGCTCGGCAATTTCGGCATTCATCTGAGCCCCTATACCGCGCTTCTCGTTGGCATCGCCTTCAATAATGCCGGTTATCTCGCGGAAAATTTCCGTGGCGCGCTGAAGGCCATTCCGGATACGCAGACGCGTTCGGGCCGCTCGCTCGGCATGACCTCGATGCAGACCTTCAGGCTGATCATCCTGCCGCAGATGCTGCGGGTTGCTTTCCTGCCGGCCACGAACCAGATGGTCTGGGCAATCCTCATGACCTCGCTCGGCGTCACGGTCGGCATGAACACGGACCTCGCCGGTGTCACGCAGGCCTTGAACGCCCGTTCGTTCCGCACCTTCGAATTTTTCGCGCTCGCCGCGGTCATCTATTACGTGATCGCCAAGATCGTCACGCTCGCCGCCAGATTGCTGGCCGCGCGTCTGTTCCGTTACTGAGAGAGGTGAGTCATGTTTGAAACCGCTCTCACCTGGAGTGATCTCGCCTTCCTGGCCAAGGGTGCCGGCATGACGCTTGCCGTCACCGCCGTCGCCGTCACGGCAGGCACCATCATGGGGATCATCTTCGGCGTCCTCCGCTTCCAGCTCGGGCCTTACTGGGCCCTGCCGCTCACCTTCGTTCTGGATGTCTTCCGTTCCGTGCCGCTGCTTATCCAGCTGGTTCTCGGCAATGCCTTCCAGTCGATCGCAAAGCTCGGCTGGCCACCCTTTACGACCTCCTGCGTGGTTCTGTCGCTTTATACCGCGGCCTATTGCACGGAAATCGTGCGTGGCGGCATCGAAGCGGTGCCCTCGAACACCCGCCGCGCCTGCCGGTCGCTCGGTATGACCTGGTCGCAGGACATGCGGTACATCGTTCTGCCGCTTGCCACGCGCGTGTCGCTGCCGGCCTGGATCGGCCTGACGCTGGGTGTCATGAAGGATTCAGCGCTCGTCCTTTGGCTCGGGCTCATCGAGCTTCTGCGTGCCTCGCAGATTCTCGTGACCCGCCTGCAGGAACCGCTGACCATCCTGATGATCTGCGGCGCCATCTACTTCCTTATCAGCTTCCCCATCGCCCGTTTTGGCGGGTATCTCGAAAGACGGTGGTCCCCCAATGATTGAGATCGAAAACGTCCGCAAATCCTTCGGCCCGCTGGAGGTTCTGAAAGGGATCAACCTCACCGTCAACAAGGGCGAGGTCGTCACCATCATCGGCGGCTCCGGTTCCGGCAAGTCGACGCTGCTCACCTGCATCAACGGCCTCGAGCCGATCGACAGCGGCAAGATCGTCATCGATGGCACCGAGGTGCATGCAAAGTCGACCGACCTCAACAAGCTGCGCCGCAAGGTTGGAATCGTCTTCCAGCAGTGGAACGCCTTTCCGCATCTGACGGTGCTTGAAAACGTCATGCTGGCGCCGCGCAAGGTGCTCGGTATTTCGAAAGAGAAGGCCGAAGAAATTGCGGTCAAGCAATTGACCCACGTCGGCCTTGCCGAAAAGCTGAAGGTCTATCCGAACCGCATGTCAGGCGGCCAGCAGCAGCGTATGGCGATCGCCCGCGCGCTCGCCATGTCGCCGGAATACATGCTGTTTGACGAAGTCACCTCGGCGCTTGATCCGATGCTGGTCGGCGAGGTGCTCGACACGCTGAAGATGCTGGCGGATGAGGGCATGACGATGATCTGCGTCACGCACGAAATGGCTTTCGCCCGTGATGTCTCGAACCGCGTGGCCTTCTTCCATCAGGGCGTGATGGCCGAGATCGGCACGCCAGATCAGTTGTTCGGCGCACCACAGCATCCCGAGACGCAGAAGTTCCTGGCGAGCGTTCGGTAATGCCTGCAAATGATGTCATCGTCATCGGGGCCGGCGTTGTCGGCCTCTCGGCGGCAATCGCGGCGCAGGGCCGCGGTCTTTCGGTCACGGTGATCGACCGTGAGGGACCGGCGGCGGGCGCTTCTGCCGGCAATGCCGGCGCCTTCGCCTTCACCGATATCCTACCGCTCGCGTCGCCCGGCATTCTCTGGAAGGCGCCGAAGTGGCTGCTCGATCCGCTTGGGCCGCTCAGCGTGCCGCCGGCCTATGCGCTGAAGATCGCGCCTTGGATGTTCCGGTTCTGGCGGGCCTGTGCCGCCTCGAAGGTGGAGCACTCAACTGCAGCGCAGACGGCGCTGATGGACCTTTCCAGGGCGGAACTGGAGCCGTTCCTCAAAAGGACCGACACCATTGCCATGCTGCGCAAGGAAGGCAACCTCCAGGTCTATGAAAGCGATGCGGAATTCGAAGCGTCACTCGGCGGCTGGAAGGCGCGTGAGCGCCACGGTATTGAGTTCCGGCATCTGAACGCCGAGCAGATGGCCGAGATACAGCCCGGCATCGCGCCGCGCTTCACCTGCGGCACGTTCACGCCTGGCTGGTATTCCATTGCCGATCCCAGGCTTTACACACTGGCGCTGGCCGACCATTTTCGCACCATGGGCGGACGTATCGAATGCCTCGATATCGCGTCGCTCCGGCCGTTGGAGGATGGGGTCGAGGTGGTTAGCCATGACGGCCGCACGCGCAAGGCAGGCCGGGTGGTACTGGCGGCAGGCGCCTTTTCGCACCGCATTGCACGTTCGCTCGGGGAAAAAATTCCGCTGGAAACGGAACGGGGCTATAATACAACCCTGCCTTCAAGCGCATTCGATCTGCGGACGCAGGTGACCTTCGGCGGCCATGGTTTCGTCGTTACCCGGCTTTCCTCCGGCATCCGCGTCGGCGGTGCGGTCGAGTTGGGCGGGCTGGAGCTTCCGGCCAATTTTGCCCGATCCGAAGCGCTGCTGGCCAAGGCGAAAGCCTTCCTGCCGGGCCTGAAAACCGAAGGCGGCAAGCAGTGGATGGGCTTTCGCCCCTCGCTGCCGGACAGCCTGCCGGCCATTGGGCACGCGCGACACACGGCGCGGGTGGTCTACGCCTTTGGCCACGGACATCTGGGACTGACGCAATCTGCGGGTACGGCGCGCATCGTCGCCGACATTCTGACGGGGCAAAAACCCGCCATCGACATAAGCGCTTTTTCGCCGCAACGTTTCTAGAGGATTTCGGCTTTTCCCCGAAACGCAAAAATTCTCTAGCACTTTTTCACGCATTTACCGGGGCTCAAAGCGCGACGCGCTTTACTGGAAATGCCTTAGGGAGATTTTCGATGTCTTCTGCCGTTCCGCAAGCCCGCAGCATTCTTACCGGTGCGGCCGAAGGCCCCGTGATCTCCACGACGGAAGCGCTGAGTTTCTGGGGCGGTGTCGATCCCGCCACCGGCAGGGTGATCGACGTGCATCACCCGCTGCACGGCGTCAGTCTCACCGGCGGCGTGCTCTTTATGCCGACCAGCCGGGGCTCGTGCACAGGGTCTGGCGTTCTGCTCGACCTTATTCTAACGGGCCGGGCTCCATCCGCTCTCGTTTTCTGCGAGGCGGAGGATGTGCTGACCTTGGGCGCACTTGTCGCGGCGGAAATGTTCAAGCGGGCGCTGCCGGTCGTCCGTCTCGACCCCGAAAATTTTGCCCGCTTTTCCCGCGCGGCCCATGTTCGCATCGATGAAAACAGCATCGAGGCCGATGGCCTTTCGCTTGCCATAGCGCATCCCGCGACTGCCCGTCTCGATCTCACGGGTGACGACCGCGCGATGCTGGAAGGGCGCGACGGCATCGCCGTGCGCCAGGCCATGCGCATCATCGTCGCCATGGCAGCCCAGCAGGGCGCTTCCGCGCTCGTTAACGTCACACAGGGCCATATTGACGGCTGCATCTATGCCAGCCCCGCCAATCTCACTTTCGCGGAAAAAATGGCTGAGATGGGTGGCAGGGTCCGGGTGCCGACGACCATGAACGCCATTTCGGTGGACAAGGCCAACTGGCGGGCACAGGGCGTGCCGGATGATTTCGGCGATCCGGCGGCGAGGCTGGCGGATGCTTATGTGCGCATGGGCTGTCGGCCCACCTTCACCTGTTCGCCTTACCTGCTCGACAGCGCGCCGGGCGCGGGTGAATCGATTGCCTGGGCGGAATCGAACGCGGTGATTTTTGCCAATACGGTGCTTGGTGCACGCACTGCCAAACATCCCGATTTCCTCGATCTATGTATCGCGATGACGGGCAGGGCGCCGCTTTCGGGTGTTTACCTGGAGGAAAATCGCCGGCCCCAGCGCATCGTGGACGTGGTGCTGCCGCAAGGGATAGACGATGCGTTCTGGCCGCTCGTCGGTTATCTCGCCGGCAAGGCGGCCCCCGATTGCATACCGCTGCTGCGCGGGCTTGGGGCTGCGAAACCATCGCGGGATGATTTGAAAGCGCTCTGCGCTGCCTTCGGCACCACCTCCTCAGCGCCCATGCTACATATCGAGGGCGTTACGCCGGAAGCCGGCATTGCGCCTCTGGAAACGGCCGACACGGTCAGCATTTCGCTTGCCGATATGGCGGCCGGGTGGTCGCTGCTGAACGAGGGACCGGAGGAGGTGCAACTGGTCGCCATCGGTAGTCCCCACGCGTCGCTGGAGGAGTGCCGCGCCCTCGCGGCTGTTTTCGACGGTCGCAGGCGCCGTGCGGATGTCGCCGTCATCGTCACAGCCGGCCAGCAGGTCATCGATGCAGCTGCCCACGACGGCACGTTGAAAAGCCTAAAGGATAGCGGTGTACAGGTACTGCCTGACCTCTGCTGGTGTTCTATTTCCGAGCCGGTCTTCCCGACGAAGACGCGCGCCTTGATGACCAATTCCGGCAAATACGCCCATTACGGACCCGGCCTCAGCGGCCGCGCGGTGCGCTTCGGCAGCCTTGCCGATTGCGTCGAGAGCGCGTTGACCGGCCGTGCCGCTTCCCGTCTTCCCGCCTGGCTTTCCTGAGGAGAATCCAATGCGCAGTATAAAGACCGTTCATGTCATTTCCGCCCATGCGGAAGGCGAGGTGGGGGATGTGATTGTCGGTGGCGTCAAGCCCCCACCAGGCGAAACGATCTGGGAACAGAGCCGTTTCATCGCCCGTGACGAGACGCTTCGCAACTTCGTGCTGAATGAGCCGCGCGGCGGCGTATTCCGCCACGTCAATCTGCTGGTTCCGCCGAAACATCCTGATGCGGATGCCGCCTTCATCATCATGGAGCCGGAGGATACGCCGCCCATGTCCGGGTCTAACTCCATCTGCGTGTCCACCGTCCTTCTCGATGGCGGTATCGTGCCGATGCAGGAGCCGGAAACCCATATGCTGCTGGAAGCTCCCGGCGGGCTGGTGAAGGTGCGTGCCGAATGCCGCAACGGCAAGGCCGAGCGTATTTTCGTGCAGAACCTGCCAAGCTTCGCCGCGAAGCTTGATGCCGAACTCGAGGTCGAAGGCCTTGGAAAGCTCAAAGTGGACACGGCCTACGGCGGCGACAGTTTCGTTATCGTCGATGCCGAAGCAATGGGTTTCAGCCTGAAACCGGAAGAGGCGCACGAGATTGCCCGCCTCGGCGTGCGCATCACCAACGCCGCCAACAAGGCTCTGGGTTTCGATCATCCCGAAAACCCGGACTGGCGGCATTTTTCCTTCTGCCTGTTCGCCGGCAATGTGGAACGCACGGCCGAAGGCCTGCGTGCAGGGGCGGCCGTCGCCATCCAGCCGGGCAAGGTGGACCGCTCCCCCACCGGCACGGCGCTTTCGGCCCGTATGGCCGTGCTGCATGCACGCGGCGAAATGAAGGAAGGTGAAACGCTGACGGCGGTGTCGCTGATCGGCTCGACCTTCACGGGCCGTATCCTCGGAACCACAACAGTCGGCGACCGACCGGCCATCCTGCCGGAAATATCCGGCCGCGGCTGGATCACCGGAATACACCAGCACATGCTCGATCCATCGGATCCATGGCCGGAAGGGTATCGTCTGACGGATACCTGGGGTGCGAGGTAAGGGCGTTACAGGTCACTCGGGTGAAATGGTGAGTACGCCACAGCGGTGCGGCATTTTTGTTCTCCCCGCCGGGGAGAAGGTGGCCCGAAGGGTCGGATGAGGGGGCTACGTTAGCGATATTCGGAGAGCTTGCCCCCTCATCCCGCTGCCGCGGACTTCTCCCCGGCGGGGAGAAGAAAGAAGCGGTACCCGCTCGTTCCAACAGGGCTAAAGCTTCACCGACCCAACCGCTTCGTCGTCTCCCGCACGATAAGCTGAAAGCCGACATCCACCCGCGCACCCTCGGGAACAGCGGCATCCTTTTCTGCCTCCAATATCGAAAGCAGCAACTCGCCCGCCTTGCGGCCGATCATCTGCGCGTCGACCCGTATCGTTGAAATCGCCGGATAGCATTGTCTGCCAATGTCAAAATCACCGAAGCCGAGAATGGAAATCTGATCTGGTACATGAATGCCGCGGCGATGACATTCCATCAGCGCACCGACAGCGGAAATATCCGACACGGCGAAGATGGCTTCGACATCGGGCGCCTTGGCCAACAGGGAGCCCAGCGTTTTCGCGCCGTGATCGTATGAGACCGGCGCGCTGCCCTCGCGGATGATGAGATCATCGGCGATGCCGGCTTCGCGCAGGGCAGCCCCGAAACCGAGCAGGCGGCTTTCGCCGCGCCAGTCCTTAACGTCGCCATCGGCTCGGGAGCCAAGTGCGCCTATCCTCGTGAATCCAAGCGATATCAGGTGTTTGGCGGCGGTTCTTCCCACTTCGTAATTGGAGAAACCGACCGCGTGGTCGATCGGATGTTCGGGTACGTCCCAGATTTCAACGATCGGGATACCGGAGCGCATCAACACTTCGCTAGCCATCTTGGTATGAACCGTGCCGGCCACGACAATCGCGTCGGGACGGCGCTCCATCATGGTGCGGATGACGCGCTCTTCTTCCTGCAGGTCGTACATGGTGTAACCGATCAGCAATTGGTAATCGGCGGCGCGTAGCGCATTGGCGAGGCCTTGAGCGCTGTCGGCGAAGTTTGAGTTGGTGAGAGTCGGCAGGATGGCGGTGATGAAATTGGTGCGGCGAGAGGAAAGCGAACCGGCGATTCGATCAGGCACATAACCAAGCTTCTCAATGGCCTTCATCACCCTCTGGCGCGTTTCCTCGGACACCAGAGCGGGATCGGCCAGCACCCGCGAGACGGTCATCTTGGAGACGCCCGCAAGTTTTGAGACGTCGCTCATGGTTGCTTTTTTTGACGTGACTAACGCTGCGGCCAAAGGCGTGCGCTCCACCAAAGCATGTCTCCCCAGTTACAATCCGGCTGAATGAAGACCGGTTCACGACAAGACATACACGAAGATACCAAGGGAAAGCACGCCGTATGATTGCAGATCAATGCGACGTGCACCGGATTTATGCGACGCGGCTATAGACCAGATGGTAGAAACGCCCGTCACACATGCTCATCATCTCATCCGTCAGTACCCGGCCTTCCAGCCGGACCGGAGACACCAGCGCTTCCTCCACGGCCTCCATCGACGGATAGTCGATTTCCTGCACCATGATGATCTGGGCCGCGTCCGGGTCCGTGCGCTCCGTACGCATCACTCGCACCGCCTGCGCATTCGGCATGCGCTTCCAGACAGGCAGTAATTTTTCCTCGACGATGCGAAAAAACTCCTCCTCCCGGCCTGAATGAATCCTGCCTTCGAAAATTGCCGAGCGTGTGTACATGTTTCCTCCCGAAATGAATGCCGATCGAAACAGTTCTGTAGATCGGACTTGCAATGATACCGATAACATGCATTATTGATCCTGCCAAGAACGTGAAGCGATGTCGAGGAGAGGAAAATCGATAATCGTGCTAACTTATTGAATTTCATAAGAGGTTCATCTGGTTCTGTGTTTTCACAGTTTCTTGGGAGGAGTTTTTAGTCAAGCGCCTAGAAATGTTATCGAGAACATTTTTCGGTTTGCGAAGGCCGCTGTTCTGCATTGGGCAGCTATTATTTGGGTCGGAGGAGAAACCATGAGCATATCCAGATTTCTGAAAAACATGACCGTTGCTGTTGGCGTTGCCGCAGCTTCGCTTGCGGCTACAACGTCGGCCCATGCCGTCTCGCTCAGCGAGATCACGGCGCGCGGCAAGGTTAAGATCGGTGTCCTCACGGGCGCGCCGCCGATGGGCATGGTGGATGAAAAGGGCAACCCTTCCGGTTATGACGTCGATGTCGCCAATCTCATCGGTTCCTACCTGTCGCTGCCGGTGGAACTGGTGCCGCTGACGCCTCCAGCGCGTATTCCGGCCCTTCAGACCGGCAAGGTCGATTTCCTCGTTGCGACGCTCGCGCCGACCGGCGAACGCGCCAAGACTGTGATGTTCACGCAGCCATACAGCGCCTTCAATATGGATATCATCTCCGGCAAGGACCAGAAATTCGAAAATCTCGACAGCCTCAAGGGCAAGCGCGTGTCGGTCAACCGCGGTTCCTCACAGGAAACCGCCCTGCGTAAGGCCAACGTCGAAGGTCTCGAAATCGTCGTTTACGAAGACGATTCCACCAGCGCCCAAGCTTTGCTTGCGGGTCAGGTGGATGCCGTCGCTCTGCCGTCCACGGTTGGTGAAGCAATCATCAAGCAGCGCCCGGAAGCCGGTCTCCAGGTCGGATTCACCTTCTTCCAGCAGGGCAATTCCATGGCGACCAAGCTTGAGGATTTCGAGCTGCGCCAGTGGCTTAACACGTCCATCTACCTGATGAAGATGTCCGGCGATCTCGACCGCATCTCGGTCAAGTGGACCGGTCGCCCGCTGCCGCAATTGCCAAGCTTCTGATTGAGCCTTTCAACGCGCCCGCCGGGAATACGTTCGGCGGGCCGGGAAATGTCAACGGAGTGACGCATGTCCTATACATTCCAATTCGGCGCGCTCGCCCAATATCAGAATGAAATTCTGAACGGCATATGGCTGACGATCAAACTGTCGGTCCTCTCCATCGTGCTCGGCTGCGCTTTCGGCATTCTTCTCGCTTCATTGCGCTCCATCAATGGTGGCATCGTCCGCATCATCGTGGATGCTTATGTCGAAGTCATCCGCAACACGCCGTTCCTCGTGCAGCTGTTCATCGTCTATTTCGGCCTGCCGGGTCTCGGCTTTCGCGTCGGGGCGGATACGGCGGCGCTGATCGGCATGACGATCAATCTTGCCGCCTATTCGACGGAGATCATCCGCGCCGGCATCGAGGCGGTGCACAAGTCGCAGATCGAGGCGGGTGAGGCTCTGGGCTTCACCAAGTACCAGATTTATCGTCACGTCATTATCGTGCCCGCCATTGCCAAGGTCTATCCATCCCTCTGCAGCCAGTTCGTGCTGATGATGCTGGCATCGAGCATATGCTCGGCCATCTCCACCCATGAGCTTGCCGCCGCTGCAGCCTTCGTGGAATCGCAGACCTATCGCTCCTTCGAGGTCTACATCGTCGTCACGCTCATCTATCTGGCGCTGGCGCTCAGCCTGCGGCTCATCCTTGCCCTTGTCGGCATGTGGCTGTTCGGTCGCCGCGTGGCCCGCAAGACGATGACCGCTTTGCCGGAGGTGCAGTCATGACCCTTAGAACTTTCGGCTGGAACGAATTCGGCTTCCTGCTGACCGCCCTGCAATGGACCGTGCTTCTGACGATCATTGCGCTAATCGGCGGCGGTATCGTCGGCTTCTTCGTGGCGCTCGCCCGCACCTCGAATTTCAAGGCGCTGCGCATTGCCGCCGGCACCTACATTCAGGTGATCCAGGGCATTCCGGTGCTGATGATCCTGTTCCTGTCCTATTATGGCCTCAGCCTTGCCGGGCTGGAACTGCCGCCGCTTTTTGCCGCCGGCGCGTCGATGACCATCTATACGTCAGGTTATCTCGCGGAAATCTGGCGCGGCTGCATCCAGGCGGTGCCGAAGCAGCAATGGGAAGCGTCGGAATCGCTCGCTCTCACCCGCGCCCAGCAATATCGCTACGTCATCCTGCCGCAGGCGATCCGAATTTCGCTACCGCCGACCGTCGGTTTTGCCGTCCAGGTCGTCAAGAACACGTCCATCGCATCGATCATCGGTTTCGTCGAACTGGCGAGAGCGGGGCAGCTCATCAACAATGCCACGTTCCAGCCGTTCCGCGTCTTCGTGGCGGTGGCCGTACTTTATTTCATCGTCTGCTACCCGTTATCCCAGCTGTCGCGTTGGCTGGAAAGGAGGCTTCATGCCGGAAGTAATCGTTGAAAACGTTCACAAGAGCTTTGGCGCTCTGGAAGTCCTCAAAGGCGTGTCGCTGACGGTCGGCCGTGGTGAAGTGTTCGCCCTCATCGGCCGCTCGGGCTCGGGCAAGAGCACGCTGCTGCGCTGCATGAACGGGCTGGAAAAGATCAATTCCGGGCGCATCGAAATCGCTGGTCATGCGATTGGTGAAGACGCCAAGGCCCTGCGGAAGCTGCGCACCGATGTCGGCATCGTGTTTCAGAGCTATAATCTGTTCCCGCATCTGACGGTCGGCGAAAACATCATGCTTGCGCCGCGCATCGTCAAGGACGTGGCAAAATCGGAAACCAAGGATATCGCCCGTGAGGTTCTGCAGCTCGTCGGTCTTTCGGAGAAATTCGATTCCTATCCGGACCAGCTGTCCGGCGGCCAGCAGCAGCGTGTGGCGATTGCGCGCTCGCTTGCCATGCGGCCGAAGGTGATGCTGTTCGACGAGGTGACGTCTGCGCTCGATCCGGAACTCACCGAAGAAGTGCTGACTGTCATGGAAAACCTCGCCAGAGACGGCATGACCATGATCCTCGTGACGCATGAGATGGCTTTTGCGCGGCGCGTGGCGACCGAAACGATCTTCATGCACAAGGGCAAGATCTGGGAGCAGGGCCGCTCGTCCGAACTCTTCGCCAATCCGCAAACGCCGGAACTCCGGCAATTCGTCAAGGCCGATGTAAAGTAGTTCACCGGCACAAAGGAAAATCCATGACCACTGAAATCGTGCAACTGTGCCCGCTCATTCCGGCACTGGAGGAAGAACTTGCGCAGCGCTTCACCGTGCATCGCCTGTTCGAAGTGTCAGACAGGGCCGCCTTCCTTGCTGAAAAAGGCGGCGCGATCCGCGGCGTCGTCACCGGCGGCCATATCGGCCTGCCGGCGGATATTGGTGCAGCGTTACCAAAGCTTGAAATCGTTGCCATCAACGGCGTCGGCTTCGACAAGGTCGATCTGGCTGAAGCGAAGCGGCGCGGCTTTCGTGTTTCCAATACGCCAGACGTGTTGACGGCCGATGTCGCGGATCTTGCTCTGGGCCTTATTCTGGCGCAGGCGCGCAGGCTGCCGCAGGCAGACCAATATGTCCGCACCGGAGAATGGCTGAAGGGCGACATGGGCCTTTCCACCCGCGTGGCCGGTCGTCGCTATGGCATATTCGGTTTCGGCCGCATCGGTCAGGCGATTGCCAGGAGGCTCGAAGGTTTCGATGCGCATATCTCCTACACCGCGAGAAATCGTCGCGATGTCGCCTATGATTATTATGACAGCATCGAAGCTCTGGCCGCTAATTGTGACGTGCTGATCATCGCCGCAGCGGCCACCGCCGAAACGCGTCATATCGTCAGTGCCGAGGTTCTGAAAGCGCTTGGCCCGCAGGGTGTGCTTGTCAACGTGGCTCGCGGCTCGTTGGTGGATGAGAAGGCGCTCATTGAGGCACTTTCGAATGGCGTGATCGCAGGTGCTGCGCTTGATGTCTTCGAGGATGAACCGCGTGTGCCGGAAGCGCTGTTTGCTTTCGAAACCGTCACGCTCGCCCCACATATCGGCAGCGGCACGCATCAGACGCGACGGGCCATGGCAGACCTCGTTCTTGCCAATCTCGACGCGCATTTTGCCGGCACGGAGCTGCCGACGCCGGTGGTGTGACGGGGCCTTGCTGGATGCCGGAATTCTGGCGGCGCGGCTTCTATCCGCGCCGTTTTCCTTGAGACAGGCGCTATTTCATCGCCGCAAGCGTACAGACGGCCACCGGCCACCCTATCTCCGCCCCTCGTTCATATTTATATAATATGTATAATCCTACTATTCTGCTCTCTTATAAAGTGATGAGGCGGATAGGTGCGTTCCAAGGGCCCGAAGACACCCGTGCAGAACCGGATATCGCGAAAAAAGCGCGAAACAGGGCCATCTGCCTCTACCCCAACAGATGAAAATAGTAATCCATCCGACCGGCATGTGTTGTTGGAAGCGATGATCGACCACGTGCCGGATTTTATCTATGCCAAGGATCTGGAAGGTCGTTTCCTGTTTGCGAACCGCGCAATCGTCAAGGAAAATGGTTTTGACACGGTGGAGGAGCTGATTGGCCTCACCGATTATGATATTCATGGCGAAGCAGCACGGCGGGCGGGCATTCCCGACACCGAGGCACGGGTGATGCGCACGGGAGAACCGGATCTCGGTTACGAAGAGCGGGCCATGCGCGGCGATATCGACCGCTGGCTGATGATGTCGCGCGTGCCGCTGCGGGACAAGTCCGGCAACATCATCGGGGTGGTCGGCGCTTCTAGGGACATAACCCAGAAAAAGGCATCCGAAAGGCTGCTGCAGACGCAGGCGCGCATTCTCGAAATGATTGTCGCAGCGGCGCGTATCGAGGATTTCCTCGAGGAATTCGTCAAGGCGATTGAAAATCTCGCCACGGGGCTTGCCTGTGCCGTACGGGTGTTCGACGCCGCTACGGGTGAACCTTCGGTTTATGCATCGCCGGCACTCGCTCCGCATGCGGGGCTGACGGCGCTGATTTCCTCGGTCAGCGATCCTGACATCATCACTTCCCCTGCCGATAACACGGCCTTCAGCTTCGATATTCCCGCCAGCGACGGCAAGGCGCACGGTTTTGTCTGGTGCATGCTCGCGGCCCGCCAGCCAGATCCGGCACTGGTGGAATTTATCGGTGCGGCTGCACGCATGGCGGGGCTCGCGATCGACCGCAAACGTGCGGCCGAACATATCGCCTTTCTGGCCGACCACGACATGCTGACCCGGCTCCCCAATCGCCGTTTTCTCGATACACGACTGCCGGAAGTTCTTGCGGCCGCGGCAAAAGCCAGGCGGACGATCGCCGTCTGCTTTCTCGACCTCGACAATTTCAAGCAGATCAACGACACGCTGGGCCACAGCGTCGGCGATGCGCTGCTTTCGAAGACGGCGGCGCGCATCGCAGGGACCCTGGGTCGAAACGATCTCGTGTTGCGGGTGGGTGGGGATGAGTTCGTCGTCATTCTGGAGAAGCAGCGTGACGGTTTCGAAAACCGGCTTCGGAGCATCCAGGCTGCGGTCTCACAGCCGCTGCGCATCGGCAATTATGATATCAAGGCGACATCCAGCATCGGCGTGGCGTTTTTTCCGGAACATGGGGAAACTACGGCGGAGATCGTCGCCGCTGCCGATCTTGCCATGTATCAAGCGAAACATAATGGTCGGGACGGTATCGCCACCTTCTCGCCGCGCATGGCAGACGATTTGAGAAAGAAGGTCACACGTATCGAGGAATTGCGCAGGGCCGTGGAACGGGATGAATTCATCCTGCATTTCCAGCCGCAGGTCGATCTACTTACCGGCGGAATCAGTGGGGTGGAGGCGCTGGTGCGCTGGCAGCACCCGGCGGAGGGACTGCTTGGGCCTGCGGAATTCATCGGCCTTGCGGAAGAAACCGGCCTCATCGTGGAGCTTGGGGAGAGCATTCTGAAAAAAGCGTGCCGTCAGGCGCGAGACTGGATGGCTGCCGGATTGTCGCCTGTCAAAATGGCAGTCAATATCTCCCCCCGCCAGTTCCAGGGCGGCCTGGTGGACCAGATCAGTTCGGTGCTGGAGGAAACCGGCCTTGCACCTTCGCTGCTGGAAATCGAGATTACCGAGACGCTCATCATTCAGGATGTCGACACGTCAGTGCGCATCATGCGCGCCATCAAGCAGATGGGCGTCAGCCTGGCACTGGATGACTTCGGCATCGGCTATTCCTGTCTTGGCATGCTCAAGACATTCCCTCTTTCGTGCATGAAGATCGACCGCTCGTTCCTCACGCATCTGCCGGCAAAAACCAAAGACAGCGCCATTGTTTCGATCATGATCCAGCTTGCCGGTTCACTGGGCATCGATGTCATTGCCGAAGGCGTGGAAACGGCCGAGCAGGCTGACTTTCTGCGCGCTGCCGGTTGTCCCTACGGGCAAGGTTACTATTTCGGCCGCCCCGTGGCGGCTGGCGAGATCGAGGGCATGCTGAAGGCGACGTCCACATTTGCAACCGGTTCTTCCAGCCAACCGCTGTAATCGCCGATCCACCGCCCGCTGCGTTATCCGAACGGAATTGAAGCACCACGCGCGAGTTCCGGGTATCGCCGCCTCGCGCACTCACTGCACCAGCCTCTGCCATTGTCACATCACCGTCGTTATTCAAGGTAAGCTGTTGGGCTGCTTCTGCAGCGATATTGTTACTAATTTCGTCATATTAGAATATTATCGTAGCTTAAATATCCAATAAATCTTATTTTACCAGTGTATATAAGTGTATTTTTATATTTTGAACTTTATATTTGTTGTAATTTTACTACGCAATGTGATTGCG
>NZ_QLNF01000008.1:78358-177157 GCF_003261015.1 Agrobacterium sp. MS2
CGTGTTGTATTTTAAATCCTGAGATTTGAATTGCGACTCCCCCGCGATTTCTGTCATTTGCTGATCAGCGCAGGGAAGCGGGCGGCAGGGAAAAGACCAGCCCACAAATTTGCGCATTCGTTGAAAAATTTTTGACTGGAGATTACAAATGAACATCAAGAGCCTTTTGATCGGCTCCGCTGCGGCTCTCGCAGCAGTATCCGGCGCACAGGCCGCTGACGCCATCGTCGCCGCCGAGCCCGAGCCCATGGAATATGTTCGCGTCTGCGATGCTTTCGGCACCGGCTTCTTTTACATCCCCGGCACCGAAACCTGCCTGAAGTTCGACGGTTACGTTCGTTTCCAGACGGACTTCGGTCGCAACCAGTCCGGTACATCTGACTGGGACTCTTTCACCCGCGCCCAGTTCAACATTGACACCCGCACCGACACCGAACTCGGTGCCCTGCGTGGCTACACCGGTCTGCGCGGTCAGGCCGACAACGATACTGACCGCAACTTCGTTCTTGATCAGGCTTTCATCGAACTCAGCGGCCTGAAAGTCGGTTTCTACTACAACTGGTGGGACGACGGTCTCTCCGGTGAGTATGACCAGCTCAGCTCCAACCGCACCCGTCTGAACGCTATCCGTTACACCTACGACGCCGGCTCATTCTACGTCGGTGCCGCTGTTGAAGAGCTCGAAGGTTCGCGTAAGGGCACTTCCGAACTCGGCGTTACGAAGGGCGGCAAGTTCCAGACCAACACGAACGATGTTGGCATCAGCGCCATCATCGGCGCAAAGATCGGCGGCGTTAAGGCCAACCTGCTTGGCGGTTACGACACGAACCAGGAAAACGGTGCAATCCGTGCAATCATCACTGCTGACATCGGTCCCGGCACGCTCGGCATCTCCGGTGCTTGGGCTTCCGGCGCCAACTACTACTACGAAGAGTCCGAGTGGACTGTTGCTGCTGAATACGCCATCAAGGCAACTGACAAGCTGACCATCACCCCCGGCTTCCAGTATTTCGGCACGATCGACATCGGCGCTAACAACGACTTCGTTGGCAGCCGCGATGCATGGCGCGCTGGTGTTGCTGCCGGTTACAAGGTCACCTCTGGTCTCTCCACCAAGGTTGCTGTCACCTATCAGGACGTCGATGGCAAAAAGGGCGTAAACGGTGGTGGCGACAGCTGGACCGGTTTCGTTCGTCTCGAGCGTTCGTTCTAACAGAGCCTGACAAAAAGCATAACCGGGTTAGACAACTCAGATCCACCCCGTTTCTTGAACGGGTGAGTGCTAGCTCCAGTCAAAGTTCCTGACATGATGCCAGGTTTGCTCCCCGGTCCTCTCCTGGCCGGGGAGTCTTTGTCGTGATCTTGGCAAGAAGTGCCAGGGGACCTTGCTGACCCCAGTCGATTAGTGATCCCGCGTCGATTGGTGATCCTGAACAGGCCCTTGGTCGGCGGCGCGGTATCTCGCATCCGCCGGCGGACGGGGAGGGAGCACGGGTTCGTCGAACGTGCGCAACAGGCGGCCCCAGCCCGGATCGTGCATGTGTGCTTTCAGACCCGCCCGTTCTGCCAGTGCCATGGCTTCCTGTTGGCCGAAGGAAATGGCGGCGTCTACATCTGATGTCAGTACCCGGCCATTTTCCATCAGCAATTTACCGTCCACGAAGACGGTATCGACATCGCTGCCAAGAACCTGATGGACCAGACGGTGGACCGGCATCCACATGGGCATGAGATGCGGCCTGCGGATGTCTATGATGACGACGTCAGCCTTCTTGCCGATCTCGAGCGAACCGATCTCGTCCTCCATGCCGATAGCGTGGGCGGCATCGATCGTGATCATCTCAAATATCTTGCCCGGCGGAAGCAGGTAGCGGTCGTGATTGTGCAGGAGATGCTGCGTAAATTGCGCGAGGCGCGCCGTCTGCAACATGTCGAAATGGCGGCTTGGAGCTGCGCCATCGGTGGTGATGGCGACACGAATCCCTTTTGACATCATCTCCATGATGGGAGTTGCGCGGCCCGGCGGCGCATGGGTCACGCGTGTGCCGGTCTCGGCCAGTATATCTATTTCGTCGTGGGAGATACCCCAGCAATGCTGAAGGTGAATGTCAGGGCCAAGCAGGGCGTTTTCCTTGTCCTGAAACGCCATGCGGATTTGCCCGGCAAAGGCGTCGGAATGAAGCCTGACACCGGTCTTGCGCGCCATCTCGCGTATCCGGCGGGCCTGCATTCTGTCACCCTCTGTCAGTTTCACTGCCTGGTCCGGCGTAGATGCATTGGAGGGTTCGACCGACGGTGCGATGGTGAAAGGTGTCAGGAAAACGCTGATGCGGCCATCGGCGCTGCCGTGCAATGCTTCGATCACCGCTTCGCTGCCATCCATCATCTCGTCGAAGCTAACGTCGCGACGTTCCGGTAGACCGCTCTCCCACCGTGTGACCGGATGAGGCCATGGGAGGCCTGACGGCCCAACGCAGATGATTTCGCGAAGGCCGAGTTCGCTATAGGCGCGGGCGTGGTTGATGGCGAAGACGGGGTCATCCGCGCGTGGCATCGAAGTGATGATGCTGGCCCCGGTCGTCACCCCGGCGCGCAGCCGTTCAATGCCGGAAATCAGCCCGTCGGCATACCAGTAGTCGCGGGTGACGTAGTGATAATAGGTCGGGGTGATGATTTTCATCCACATCGCATTGGTGTCCGCTGCAATGCTGCGAAGAAGGGCGTGGCCCGCGTGGCCATGGGCATCGATCAGGCCAGGAATGAGAAGCTTTCCCCTGCAGTCGATAACCGCCTTATCACTGTGGCGGTGGTCAAGTTCATCCACAGTGCCGATGTCGACAATCCTGTCGCCTTCTATCGCCAGTGCCCCGTTCTCAATAATACGCCGCTCCTTGTCGACCGTAACGATCGTTCCGTGCCGCAGCAGAAAGCCTGTCATATTCTCTCCTCCCTCGCTTAAACTCGTATTCAAAAACTTGCGATTTTGAGTACGATAATTGTCAACAATATTATTGACAATAAGCCTCAGCGAAACAATACTCCTTCTGCCTGACCGGACCCATGCCGGTTTCCAACGATCAATAAAAAGGGGGGATCAAATGTCCCGTATCAGAAGTTTTGTCCTGGCGGCCATGGCTGCTGCCGCCATTGCCGTTCCCGCCAGCGCGGAGACCCTTCGCTGGGGCGGTCGCGCCGATCTCTATTCGCTCGATCCCGTCCACATCCAACCTCGCTTTTCTCAATCATATCTACGAGGGTCTCGTCCGCTACGGACCGGACTTCCAGATCGAGCCGGCACTCGCCACCGAGTGGAAGCTGATTGATGGAAAGACCTGGCGCTTTACCCTTCGCAAGGGCGTGAAATTTCATGACGGTGCAGACTTCACCGCCGATGATGTCGTCGCATCCTTCACGCGCGCGTCGGACGCAACGTCGCCGCTGCGGGGCAATATCCCGATTTACGCTGGCGTCAAAAAAGTTGACGACTACACGGTGGACCTCGATGTCAACGCACCGACTTCTCTCTTTCTGAACGACATAACCAATATCTTCATTTTGACGCCAAGTGGTTGAAAGATAACAATAGCGAGAAGCCTACCGACTTCGCGTCGAAGGTCGATGGCTACACCACCATGCACACCAATGGCACAGGCCCGTTCAAGCTCGAAAGCCGCGTTCCCGACAGCAAGACTGTTCTCGTTGCCAATGAAGGCTGGTGGGACCAGAAGAAGCACAATCTCGACCGCATCGAATTCGTGCCGATCGCATCTGCGGCAACACGCGTCGCGGCACTGCTGTCAGGTGAAATCGACCTGATCGACTCCGCCCCGATCCAGGATTTGCCGCGCCTGGAATCCTCGCCCAATATCACGGTCAAGAAGCGCACCGAGCTTCGCACGCTTTTCATTGGCTTCAACCGCCGCGAAAAACTGGAAAACGGTCAGCCGAACCCCTTAAATGATCTGCGCGTTCGTCAGGCCTTCGAAGCCTCCATCGATCGTGACCTGATCAACAAAAAAGTCATGCGTGGTCTTGCAAGACCGTCCGGCTCGCTGATCGCACCTGAGATCGCTGGTTATGCCAAATCGCTGGACACGTTCGAGCCGGCCGATCCGGCCAAGGCGCAGAAGCTGCTTGCCGATGCGGGCATGAAGAACCTTGCCTTCACCTATACGTGCATGAATGACGAGAGCGTCAACGAAGAGGATATCTGCTCGGGCGTTGCCAACATGTTGAAGCGTGGCGGTTTCCAGCCGACCATCGATATTGCGCCACGTTCCGTGCAATCGCCCAAGCGCAATGGCGGCAAGGCTGACGTCTTCAACCTCAGCTGGGCAAACGAACCGACCCTCGACGCCTTCTCAATGCTGTCGCAGATCCTCTCGACCCGCAAGGGCGCGATGGGCGTCTCCAACTATGGCGGCTGGTCCAATCCCGAGATCGACAAGCTTGTTGCGCAGGCGGCGCAGGAGCAGGACAATACGAAGCGTCTGGCGCTCGAAGAAGCTGCCCTGAAAATCGCCAAGGACGAGACCATGCTCGTTCCGCTGCATCAGCAGCCGATTGCGTGGGCTATGCTGGCCAAGGTCAAAAGCGTCGACTTCCGCGCTGACAACAAGCCACGCCATTGGCTGACCCAGCTCGACAAATAAGACGGACAGCAAGCGAGGCGCCGGTCACTGGACCGAGCGCCTTGACTGTTTCAGCAGATATTCGAGTGCGCGCCAGTTCGTTTGACTGGATGTGAAGCCGAACGAAGCTGCGTCAAAATTGTCGACAAAGTTGCATCGTGTTCGTGGTTCTTGCAGCCCGCGCAACCTTTGCCCCATCTCTGGAAGAGAATGATCGAACCTGAAAGCCTACGCGGCTCAGGCTCGCGTCCGAGAGGTAACAATGCTGGTATTCATCATCAAGCGTTTGGGAAATGCCGTGCTGGTCATGCTTTCCGTTGCGCTTATCGCCTTTCTCATCTTTCGGCTGGCGGGTGATCCCGTCGAGCTGATGGTCGGCGAACAGACGTCGCAGGAGGATCGTGCAGCCCTGCGTGAGAGGCTCGGCCTCAATGACAGCCTGCCGACCCAATATCTGCGGTTCGTCAAAGACGCGGCGGAGGGCAATTTCGGCGTTTCCTACCGCAACGGCCAGCAGGTGCTGCCGCTGATCGCGGAAAGGTTCCCCGCAACGCTGGAGCTGGTGCTGGTTGCCACCGTGATCTCTCTGGTCGTCGGCCTGCCTCTGGGTGTTCTGACGGCGATCCGGCGCGGGAAGTGGTACACGGAAGGTCTGCAGTTCCTGTCGATCGTCGGGGTTTCCCTGCCAAGCTTCGTTGTCGGCATTCTTCTCATTCTTGTCTTTTCCGTTTCCCTCGGCTGGGCACCGGCCTTCGGCCGTGGCGATGTCGTTCAGCTCGGGTGGTGGTCAACCGGGCTTTTGACCTCGTCCGGGCGTGCTGCGCTCATTCTTCCGGCTATCGCGCTTTCGCTTTATCAGATCACCCTCGTCATGCGTCTGGTGCGGGCTGAAATGCTTGAAGTTCTGCGGTCCGATTTCGTGAAGTTCGCACGGGCACGTGGCATTCCGCGCTGGCGGATCTACTTCCGTCATGCGCTGCGCAACTGTCTGATGCCGGTGGTGACACTGACGACAATGAATGTGGGTTCCCTCATCGCCTTCGCGCTCATCACGGAAACGGTGTTTCAGTGGCCGGGCATGGGCATGCTGTTCATTCAGGCGGTCACCTTCCTCGATATCCCCGTCATGGCGGCCTATCTCTGCATCATCTCCTTCATCTTCGTTGTCCTCAACACGTTCGTCGATATCGCCTATGCGGTCATCGATCCGCGTCTGCGCACCGCGCGCTGACCGAAGGGAGCCAGTTTCATGACAGACCTTTCGCAAACGGAAAAACCCGCCCGTCGGTCACTTTTCAGCCGCATGCGCGATAGCGATCTCTACTGGTCGTTCAGCCGCAGTAAATCGGCCAAGATCAGCGCGCTCATCCTGACAATCCTCATCCTCGCAGCTGTCTTCGCGCCGTGGATTGCGCCCCAGAATCCCTATGACGGTGCATCGCTGGACATGTGGAAGGCCGAGCTGCCGCCGATCTGGCAGGAGGGCGGCGAATGGCCGTTTCTGCTTGGAACGGATACGCAGGGACGCGACATGCTCTCCGCCATTCTTTACGGCACACGCATCTCCATCGTCATCGGTGTCGCCTCCGTGCTGCTTTCGCTCGTCATCGGCATGACGGCAGGTCTGGTGGCGGGGTACTTCGGCGGTTTTGCCGATGGCCTCCTGATGCGCATCGGTGACATCACGCTCTCGATCCCGACCATTCTGGTTGCCATCCTCGTATCGACAGTCGTGCGGCAAATGCTGCCCGACAATCTGCGCGAGGTCGGCGCATCCGCCGTGCTCATTCTCGCCATCGCGCTCTCCGCCTGGGTGCAATATGCGCGAACGGTCCGTGCACAGGCGATTGTGGAAACCGGCAAGGACTATGTTCAGGCCGCTAAGCTGATCGGCGTGCCCGCCCGCCGCATCATAGCGGCGCATATCCTGCCCAATACGTTAACGCCGATCATGGTTGCCGCCACGCTGAATTTCGGCATGGCGATCCTGACGGAAGCGACGCTGTCCTTCCTTGGCATTGGCATGCCACCAAGCCAGCCGTCGCTCGGCACGCTGATCCGTATCGGCAACCAGTTTCTGTTCTCCGGCTCCTGGTGGATCGTGCTGTTCCCTGTCTTCCAACTCTGCCTGCTCGTCGTCACCGTCAACCTTCTGGGTGACTGGCTGCGCGATGCGCTCAATCCGAAACTGAGGTGAACTCCATGCACGATCTTCTTCTGCGCAACGTACGGCCCATGGCGGGCGAAGCCTGCGATATTTTGATCAGGAACGGCAAGATTTCAGGTTTCGGAACATTTGACGCCGAACCCGGCATGCCGGTTGAGGATGGCAAGGGAGCAATTGCCGTTCCCGGTCTTATCGATGCCCATACGCATCTGGACAAGACGACGTGGGGCATGCCCTGGCACGTCAACAACCGTGCTGCCATCCTGCGCGAGCGGATCGATTTCGAGCGGGAAAACCGCGTTCAGATCGGCATCGATCCGTATCGCCAGTCCATGCGCCATGCCATCGGCCTTGCGGCCAATGGCGGCACCCATATTCGCAGCCATGTCGATATCGACCCCACCCATGGCCTGAAACTGGTAGAGGGCATATGGGAAACCCGTGAGAAGCTTAATGGCATCATCGACATCGAGGTCGTCGCCTTCCCGCAATCCGGCGTCATGGTCATGCCCGGCACGGTGGAGCTTCTCGATGAGGCGTTGAAGCAAGGCTGCGAGGTGCTCGGCGGCATCGATCCCTGCGGAATTGACCGCGATCCGAAGGGCCAGCTGGACATTCTTTTTCAACTGGCGACAAAACACGGCGTGCCGATCGATATTCATCTGCACGAAGCCGCCGACCTCGGCGCCTTCACGATGGAGCTCATCTTCGAGCGCATCCGGGCAAACGGCATGCAGGGCAACGTCGCCATCAGCCACGCCTTTGCCCTTGGCATGAACGACTATCTGCACGTCGGCAGGCTGATCGACGAGATTGCGCGGCTTGATGTCGCCATCCTGACAACCGGTGCGCCATCGGCAAGCGTGCCGTCGATCATGCGCCTCAAGGAGGCGGGTGTGCGCGTTGGCGGCGGCTGTGATGGCATCCGCGACACATGGGGTCCGTGGGGACAGCCGGACATGCTGGATCGCCCCAAGATCATCGGTATGAAAAACGGTCTGCGCTCGGATATCGAACTTGCGCATGTGCTCCATGTCGTTTCCAAGGGTGGCGCCGATGTCATGGGTCTTGAGGATTACGGCATGGAGATCGGCTGTGCTGCCGACTTCACGCTGCTGACCGGCGAAACGCTGGCGCAAGCCGTTATCGATATCGCGCCTCGGCCGCTGGTCGTCAAAGGCGGCCGGGTTACGGCGAGAGATGGCAAAGCCATTGTGGAGGCGCCGTGATGAGCGACGTTCTCAATGCGTTGCAACTTGGCGAAAGGCCGCAAGGGCGGACGTTGCTCACAGCCAGCTGGGTTGTCGGGCACAAGGACGGATCGCACCGCCTTCTGAAAAACGGCGAGGTTGTCTTCAAAGACGGCGAAATCGTCTTTGTCGGGCATCGGTTTCCGGGAGAGGTCGCCCGGCGTATTGATTTCGGCAATGCGCTCGTCAGCCCCGGCCTGATCGATCTCGATGCGCTTTCCGATCTCGATACGACGATCCTCGGCATTGATCATCATCCGGGCTGGGCGAAGGGTCGTGTCTGGCCGCGCTCCTATGTCGAGGCTGGTCCCTACGAAATGTATTCCCCGGAAGAGCTTGCCTTCCAGAAGCGTTTCGCCTTCGGGCAGTTGCTCCTCAATGGCATCACCACGGCAGCCCCCATCGCATCGCTGTTTTATCGCGAATGGGGGGAGACCGTGGCGGAATTCGAGGCGGCCGCCGATGCCGCCGGGGAACTTGGTTTGCGCGTTTATCTCAGCCCCGCCTTCCGTTCAGGCGGCATGGTGCTGGAAGAACCGGGCCGCATGGTGCCTGTTTTTGATGAGGAGCGCGGTTTTCAGGGCCTCGCCGACGCAATCGCCTTCATCGAAAAGCAGAGTGGAAGGCACGGCGATCTGGTGCGCGGCATGCTGGCGCCGGACCGCGTGGAAACCTCCACCCTGGCGCTCATTGAGCGCACCGACGCAGCGGCCCGCGAACTCGGCTGCAAGTTCCGTCTCCATATGGCGCAGGGCGTCATGGAGGTCGATACGGTTCGCAAGCTCCACGGTTCGACCGCGCCAGTCTGGCTCGCCAAGGCCGGGCTGCTCAGCGAAAGGCTGATCGCCCCGCACGCCACCAATGCGACGGAAGAAGATCTGGCGCTTTATGCGGAAAACGGCGTCTCCATCGTCCACTGTCCGCTGGTTTCGAGCCGTGGCGGCAGCACGCTCTCATCCTTCTCCTCCTGCCGCAAACGCGGCATCAATATCGCGATGGGAACGGATACGGCCCCGGCGGACATGCTGATGAATTTGCTCGTAGGGCTGATCACCTGCCGCATCAATGACGGTGCTCCGGACCAGATCCGCTGTGCCGATCTCTTCGATGCGGCCACACTTGGCGGCGCGCGGGCTCTTGGACGATCTGACCTTGGCCATCTTTCCCCGGGCGCAAGGGCAGACATTGCTGTCTTCGATCTCGACGATACCGTCATGGCGCCGAGCATCGATCCGATCACCACGCTGGTGACCGGTGGTTCGGGCAAGGTCACGCGGGCCGTTTTTGTCGACGGCCGTCTTTCCATGCGTGAAAGGCAGGTTGCCCGTATCGACATGCGGCGTGCCCGTGAACAGGCGCAGGCGCAGTTCGATCGCCTGATTGCAAAATATCCCGAACGGAGCTGGGCAAATCCGCCCGTCTCCGAAATCTTCCCTCCGAGCTATCCGGTGGAGGTCGCCCAGCATGGTTGACATGAACCAATCGGTTATCGATGTCCGCAATCTCAAGGTCGAGTTTCCCGGCCGTCGAGGCACCGTTACTGCGCTTTCCGATATCAGCCTTTCGATCCGGCCCGGTGAAATCCTGGGTGTTGTCGGTGAATCCGGTGCCGGCAAATCCATGACGGGCCTTGCCATACAGGGCCTGCTCGAGAAACCCGGCCACATTGCCGATGGCGAAATATGGCTAGGGTCGCGCCGTATCGATCAACTGGATGACCGGGCGATGGAAAGCATTCGCGGTCGTGAGATCGGCGCGATCTTTCAGGACCCGCTAACCTCGCTCAATCCACTCTTTACGGTCGGTGCGCAGCTTGTCGAGACGATCCGCCAGCACCTGCCGCTGTCGAAAGCGGATGCACGCGCACGGGCCGTTCAACTGTTGAAGGATGTCGGTATTCCATCACCTGCGGATCGTGTCGATCATTATCCGCACCAATTTTCTGGCGGCATGCGCCAGCGTGTCGTCATTGCGCTGGCGCTCGCCGCCTCTCCGAAACTCATCATTGCCGATGAGCCGACGACGGCGCTCGATGTCTCGATCCAGGCGCAGATCATCTCCCTGCTGCGGCGGCTGTGCAAGGAAAAGCAGACGGCGGTCATGCTCGTCACCCACGACATGGGCGTCATTGCCGAGGCTGCCGACCGTGTGGCGGTGCTTTATGCCGGCCGGCTGATCGAGGTGGGCCCGGTCGAGCAGGTGCTGCACGAACCGCGCCACCCCTATACGCAGGGCCTGATGGCCTCCATCCCGTCACTTGGCGCACGGGTGGAGCGGCTGAACCAGATCGACGGCGCAATGCCGCGTCTCGACGCGATCCCGCCCGGATGCGCGTTTAATCCACGCTGTGGACTCGCCGGGCCACGCTGTCGGCGGGAAAGGCCTGAACTCGAAACCGTCGGCAACGGCGCCAGTGCGTGCTGGCTGAATGCAGGAGGCACAGCATGACACAATCCGCATCTCAAAAGGCAGCATTGAGCAAGCCGGCCTTGACGGTGAAGGGCCTGACGAAAACCTTCGACGTTTCGGCCCCGCTGCTCAATCGCATCATCGAGCGCAAACCACGGCAGTTCGTGCAGGCCGTCAACGATATCGATTTTTCCGTTCCGGCCGGCGGCTGTCTCAGTATCGTCGGTGAAAGCGGTTGTGGCAAATCTACTGTTGCCCGCCTGGTAACGGGACTTTTTCGGCCAAGTGCCGGCGAGTTTCGTTTCGCGGCAGGCGGCAAGGGTAAACCGCTGTCGGCACAGATGATCTTTCAGGATCCCTATGCCTCGCTCAATCCGCGCTGGCGGGTGAAGAACATCATCGCCGAACCGATCCGCGAATTGAAGCTGCGCGCGACCAAGGCTGAAACGATGGAGCGGGTGGAGGAGCTTCTCAAAACCGTGGGTCTTTCAGCCTCTGACGGCGAAAAGTTTCCGCATGAATTTTCCGGCGGTCAACGCCAGCGCATCTCCATTGCCCGTGCATTGGCAAGCGAACCGGAATTCCTCGTCTGCGATGAGCCGACATCGGCGCTCGACGTTTCGGTGCAGGCGCAGGTGCTGAACCTCATGCGCCGCCTGCAGGATGAACTCGGCCTCACCTATCTCTTCATCAGCCACGACATGAGCGTTGTTCGTCACATGTCAGACCGTATCGCGGTGATGTATCTCGGCCGGATTGTGGAGGAGGGGGATACGGAAGAGCTTTTCGCCAATCCGCGCCATCCCTATACACGGCTGCTTCTCCAAACGATCCCCAATATCAAGGCGCCGCAGCGGGACCGGGAGATTGTTGCCGGTGAAGTGCCAAGCCCTCTGAAGCCGCCTTCGGGTTGCGCGTTTCACCCGCGTTGTCCGCTCGCAACGGCGCAATGTTCGGCAGAAGTGCCTAAGGTGAAGAGCCTTGCCAACGGCACGCGGGTTGCCTGTCATCTGGTCGAAGATGACACGCAATGGGCAGGCGAGCGACAGCGCGCCTGAGCGGGGGATCAGCCGAGCGCGGCGCGCAGGTCGTGGGAAAGGTCGCGGATTTCGCTGAGATCGAGCTCCGCTTCCACATGCTCGAGGTGGTGGGTCATCAGGTGGATGGCCCGCGACGGATCATTGTTGGCGATCGCATCGACGATTTCTGCATGTTCGTCCGGGCCGCAGTTGAAGCGATCCGTGTTACGGTAAACGGCTGTTATCAGCGACGAGCGGGAAATGAGGTCGCGCATGGTGGTAAAGAGGAAATCAGAACCGAGCGTTTCCGCAAGCAGAAGGTGGAACCCGCCGGAAAGCTTGATGATGTCGGTCGTGACGTTTTTGGCATTGGCCACGCGCTCTTTGGCCACGTGGTCGCGTAGCTTTTTGAGATCGGTCTTGGTGGCGGATTTGCAAAGTCTTTCGACAACGCATTGCTCGACGATACGGCGCACGAAGAAGACGTCGCGGGCTTCCTCGACCGACGGTTTGGAGACGAAAGCACCGCGATTGGGAACGATGGTCACCAGTCCGTCACGTTCGAGAACGGACAAGGCCTGGCGGATTCTGGCACGGCTGACTCCAAAGATTGTCGCTAGTTGCTCTTCTTTCAGCTGCACCCCCGGACGCAGCCGGCGTTCGGCGATCGAAAGCCATACTTTCTCGACAATCTGCTGCGTGGACGGGCCGGCCTGCTCGCTCATTCGACATACTCCCCAATCGTCCTAGAGAAGCGTGATGTGAATGAAAAAGTCAACTGTATCAACGGGATTTTGGTTGCAACATTGTCAACAATATGAGAGATAATTGTAGACTAAATTAGGATGCCGATCATGGAATTCGATTTCAGCGCGCTTGAGCCCCAGAGCCGCTACCGCCTTCTGACGAATTTTATCGGTCCGCGGCCGATCGCACTCGTGACGACCCGCTCGGAAGCGGGCCATAACAATGCAGCGCCGATGAGCTTCTTCAACGTCTTTTCGCATGATCCTCCCATCGTGGTCCTCGGCATCCAGCCGAAGGTGAGCGGCGAGGAAAAGGATACGATGGTGAATATCCGCCGCACTGGCGAGTTCGCGGTCAATATGGTCGATATGTCGCTTTCGGAGCAGATGCTGATCTGCGGTCTCGGCTTCGACAATGAAATTGACGAGATGTCGATGGCCAAGCTTACGGCCATGCCCTGCAGCAAGATCGATGCGAGTTATGCCGCGCAATCGCCCTGCGCCTTCGAGTGCCGGGTGGAGCGACTGATCGATTACCCCCGCCGCACGCTGGTGTTGGGCGAAGTGGTTCATATGCATGTCCATAACGAATGCCTCGATGAAGAGGGACGTTATGTTGATGCCGATCGCTATCAGCCGATCGCCCGGCTTCACGCCGACAACTACATCACCTCGGACCGCCAGTTTGTTTTGAAGGCGCCACCAATCACCGATTTCACCGCGCCTGACGGCAAGTGACAGCTCATCAGGATGCGTGCGATGCATATTCGTTTGATCAATCCCAATTCCACCGCCTCCATGACCGCGCAGGCTCTCGATAGCGCGTTAAGGGTCAAGCAGAAGGAGACCCACGTCTCCGCGGTCAATCCGGTCGACACGCCCGTCAGCATCGAGGGGCAGGCGGATGAGGCCATGGCCGTTCCCGGGCTGCTCGCGGAATTCCGCAAGGGCGAGGCGCTGGGCGTGGATGCCTATGTGATCGCCTGTTTCGACGATCCCGGACTTCACGCCGCACGCGAAGTGGCGCGTGGACCCGTCATCGGCATCTGCCAGGCCGCCGTGCAGGTGGCGATGACGATCAGCCGCCGCTTCTCGATCATCACGACGCTGCCGCGTTCCATCGCGATCATCGAAGATCTGGTGGAGGATTACGGCGCGCAACGGCATTGCCGGAAGGTCCGGGCCATCAACCTGCCGGTTCTTGGCCTTGAAGAAGACCCGGAGGTCGCGGAAGCCCTGCTTCGTCGCGAGATCGAGGCCGCCAAGCGGGAGGATGCGGCAGAAGCGATCATTCTCGGCTGCGCGGGCATGTCCTCGCTCTGCGACCGGCTGCGCGACGCCACAGGTGTTCCGGTCATCGATGGCGTGACGGCAGCGATCAAGCTTGCCGAAGCTCTCGTTGGCGCCGGTTACAATACCTCGAAGGTCAATGCTTACGACTATCCGCGGGTGAAGGGGCCGGCCCTCGTCGCCTGCGCCTAGTCTGCAGGAAAATGCCCGCGGCCATTTGCGGGCGCTTGCGCCACGTTCTAGTGTTCTCCCGCGCACACCGGTCAAGCGGGGGCGCCGCGGGGGAGAGCGTATGATCGACAAGCTGGAATTTTTCATTGCATTGGCGCGGGCTGAACATTTCGGCCGGGCGGCGGAGGAATGTGGTGTCTCCCAGCCCAGCCTGTCGGCGGCAATCCGGCAGTTGGAGGATCAGTTGGGCGTCGTTCTCGTGGTGCGTTCAGCGCGGTATCAGGGGCTGACGCCGGAAGGCCAGCGTGTGCTTGAATGGGCGCGTCGTATCGTTGGCGATACACGCACCATGCGTGAGGAAATGCGCGCCGCCCGTAGGGGCCTTGCCGGACATATACGTCTGGCCGTCATTCCGACCGCGCTTGCCATGGTGCCGCGATTGACCGAATCCTTCCAGGCGCGCCATCCCGATGTGACTTTTTCCGTCACGTCCCGCACCTCGCTGCAGGTTTTGAGCCAGATTGAAAACCTCGAGATCGACGCGGGAATCAGTTACCTCGACAATGAGCCGCTCGGACGCGTGACCACCGTGCCGCTCTATTCCGAGCGTTATCACCTCATCGCGGCTGCCGGAACGCCACTTGCCGATCAGGAAAGCGTTACTTGGCAACAGGTTTCTAGTCTTAGGCTTTGTCTATTGACACCGGACATGCAGAACAGGCGCATCATCAACCGGCACATGGCCGAGGCTGGCGTGGAGGCCAAGCCGACTCTCGAATCCAACTCGATGATCGTGCTTTTTTCTCATATCCGCACCGGACAATGGGCTTCAATAATGCCGCGCAACCTAGCGGAATCGTTCGGTTTTCCTAAGCAAATCAGGATAATCCCGATTACCGATCCGGACCCCGAACACCTCGTGGGCCTGATTGCCACCCACCGGGAACCACACACTCCGCTTGTCTCCGCGCTGCTTCACGAGGCTCGCCAAAGGGCCGCCGAGAAGGCATTTGATAGGAATTTCCTATCAAATGACGGAAACTGATTATTGACCTAATCCCGCCGATCTCGACATTCTTTCAAGCACCGCAGGGCTTCGAAAGGATTGACTATATCCCGCTCGTTATCCCTGCCCCTGTCGGTTTGGGAGGACTGGCTTATGAATATTCGAGCGGTTGCCGTAGATGAGGCGGCGCGTGTTTCCGCCATCATTGATGAATTTCTCCATCTGGAGGGGCCTTTGCTGCCCATCCTGCACGCAATGCAGGAAGAATTCGGCTATATCCCGGAAAGCGCCAAGCAGATCATCGCATCCGCGCTGAACATATCGCGCGCCGAGGTTCATGGCGTCGTCACCTTCTACCCCGATTTCCGGGATCATCCGCATGGTCGCCATGTCTTAAAGCTCTGTCGCGCCGAGGCTTGCCAGTCGATGGGTGGCGAGCCTCTTGCGCAAACCATCAAGAGCCGCCTCGGCCTCGACTGGCACGAAACCGCGCCCGACGGTTCCGTCACGCTTGAGCCGGTCTTTTGTCTTGGGCTCTGCGCTCAGGCACCGGCCCTGATGCTGGATGGCGAAGTCCATGCCCGTCTTGATGAGGACTGTCTTGTCGAGATTCTGGCGGAGGCACGCCGATGAGTGTCACCGTTTTTGTTCCCGGCGATTCCGCCGCTCTTGCCGTTGGCGCAAACCGCGTTGCCGATGCCATCGCCCGCGAGGCCGCTGGCCGTAACCTTGAGGTCGAGATTGTCCGCAACGGCTCGCGCGGCATGCTCTGGCTTGAAGTGCTGGTTGAAGTGCGCACCGAGCATGGCCGTATCGCCTATGGCCCCGTCAAGGCGAGCGACGTCGCCTCGCTTTTTGACGCGGATTTTCTGACTGGTGGCGACCATCGCCTCTGTCTCGGGCTGACAAAGGACATTCCGTTCCTGAAGAGCCAGACGCGTCTGACATTTGCCCGATGTGGCGTCACCGATCCATTGTCGCTGGAGGATTACCGCACCTATCAGGGCATGAAGGGTCTTGAAAAAGCTGTGACGATGGCCCCGCTGGATATCGTCGCGGAGGTGACCCAGAGCGGCCTGCGCGGACGCGGTGGCGCTGGTTTCCCCACCGGCATCAAATGGAAGACCGTTGCCGATGCGATGGCGGACCAGAAATACATCGTCTGCAATGCGGATGAGGGCGACAGCGGTACTTTCGCCGACCGGATGATCATGGAGGGTGACCCCTTCGTGCTGATCGAAGGCATGGCGATTGCCGGCCTCGCCGTCGGTGCGTCCAAGGGCTTCATCTATACCCGCTCGGAATATCCCTACGCCATCAGGGTCATGGAAAAGGCGATCGAGATCGCAAGGCGTGAGGGTATTCTTGGGTCCTCCGTCCTCGGGTCAGGCCGTGCGTTCGACATGGAAGTGCGCATGGGCGCCGGCGCCTATGTCTGCGGCGAGGAGACCTCACTCCTGAACAGCCTTGAAGGCAAACGCGGCACGGTGCGCGCCAAGCCGCCGCTACCCGCCCTGCAGGGCCTGTTCGGTAAGCCGACGGTCGTCAACAATGTGATTTCGCTCGCTTCCATTCCGGTCATCATGGATCGTGGCGCGGCGTTTTATCGCGATTTCGGTGTCGGCCGTTCGCACGGCACCATCCCGATCCAGCTTGCTGGCAACCTCAAGCATGGCGGGCTTTACGAAACCGCCTTCGGTTTGACGCTCGGGCAACTGGTGAACGATATCGGTGGCGGCACGATCACCGGCCGTCCCGTCAAGGCGGTGCAGGTGGGAGGTCCGCTCGGCGCTTATTTCCCGGTGTCGCTGTTCGACACGGTCTTTGACTACGAAGCGTTTACGGCGGCTGGTGGCCTGATAGGCCATGCGGGCATCGTGGTGTTCGATGATACGGCAGACATGCTGCATCAGGCCCGGTTTGCGCTGGAGTTCTGCGCCGTCGAAAGTTGCGGCAAGTGCACACCCTGTCGCATCGGCTCGACACGCGGTGTCGAGACGGTGGACAAGATCGCGCTCGGAATCGAGCGGGAGAAAAACACGGCGTTGCTGGAAGACCTCTGCGAAACCATGAAATTCGGCTCGCTCTGTGCGCTCGGCGGTTTCACGCCCTATCCCGTCATGAGCGCGCTCCGGCATTTCCCTGCTGATTTTGCCCCCATCCCACGTGTTGAAGCGGCGGAGTAAGACCATGGCCCTTGTAACTGAATTCGACTACGGCACCCCCAAGTCCAACGCTACGGACATGGTAACGCTCACAATCGACGGTCGCCAGGTGACTGTTCCCGCTGGAACCTCGATCATGCGCGCCTCGCGCGAAGCGGGCATCGATGTGCCGAAACTCTGTGCCACCGACATGGTGGATGCCTTTGGCTCCTGTCGGCTCTGTCTGATTGAGGTGGAGGGCCGCAATGGCACCCCTGCCTCCTGCACCACGCCTGTTGCCGCCGGTCTCGTCGTGCATACGCAGACAGAGCGGCTGAAGCAGATCCGCAAGGGCGTGATGGAGCTTTACATCTCCGATCACCCGCTCGACTGCCTGACCTGCGCCGCCAATGGCGATTGTGAATTGCAGGATATGGCGGGCGCGGTGGGCCTTCGCGATGTGCGTTATGGTTACGAGGGCGACAATCACGTCAAGGCCCGCACCGGGGAGGGCGATCTTAATGTCCGCTTTATGCCGAAGGACGAAAGCAATCCCTATTTCACCTATGATCCTTCCAAATGCATCGTCTGTTCCCGTTGCGTGCGCGCCTGCGAGGAAGTGCAGGGCACCTTCGCGCTCACGATCGAAGGCCGCGGTTTTGAAAGCAGGGTATCGCCCGGCGCGCACGAGGCATTCCTCGATTCCGACTGCGTGTCCTGCGGTGCCTGCGTACAGGCCTGTCCGACTGCGACGCTCACCGAAAAATCGGTGATCGAGATTGGCCAGCCGGAACATTCGATGGTGACCACCTGCGCCTATTGCGGCGTCGGTTGCTCCTTCAAGGCGGAAATGCGCGGTGAAGAGCTGGTGCGCATGGTGCCGTGGAAGGACGGACAGGCAAACCGTGGCCATTCCTGCGTCAAGGGCCGCTTCGCTTACGGATATGCGACCCACAGAGATCGTATCCTCAACCCGATGATTCGCGAAAAAATCAGCGATCCGTGGCGGGAAGTCACCTGGGAGGAAGCCTTCTCCCACGTTGCGTCCGAGTTCCGGCGCATCCAGGGCACCTATGGGATAGAGTCCATTGGCGGCATCACCTCGTCCCGCTGTACGAATGAGGAAACATTCCTCGTCCAGAAACTCATTCGCGCCGGTTTCGGCAACAATAACGTTGATACCTGCGCCCGCGTCTGCCATTCGCCCACGGGTTATGGTCTTGGCCAGGCCTTCGGCACATCTGCCGGCACGCAGAATTTCGACAGCGTGGAGCATTCCGATGTCGTGCTTGTCATCGGCGCCAATCCGACCGACGGCCATCCCGTTTTCGGATCCCGGCTGAAGAAGCGGCTACGTCAGGGCGCAAAGCTGATCGTCATCGATCCGCGCCGTATCGATCTTGTGCGCACGCCGCACGTGGAGGCCGCTTTCCACCTGCCGCTGCTGCCGGGCACCAACGTTGCGGTGCTCACGGCACTGGCGCATGTGATCGTCACCGAAGGGCTGTTCAACGAGGCATTCATTCGCGAGCGCTGCGACTGGTCGGAATTCGAGGACTGGGCTGCTTTTGTAGCCGAGCCGCAGCACAGCCCGGAAGAGACGGAACCTTTCACCGGTGTTTCCGCGGAAGATCTGCGCGGGGCGGCCCGGCTTTATGCCAAGGGCGGCAATGGCGCGATCTATTATGGTCTTGGCGTTACCGAACACAGCCAGGGTTCAACGACCGTCATGGCGATTGCCAATCTTGCCATGGCGACCGGCAACATCGGCCGTCCCGGGGTGGGCGTCAATCCGCTGCGCGGTCAGAACAATGTGCAGGGCTCCTGCGATATGGGGTCTTTCCCGCACGAGCTACCGGGCTATCGCCATATCTCCGATGATGCGACACGCGATGTGTTCGAGAAACTCTGGGGCGTGAAGCTCAACAACGAACCGGGCCTACGTATCCCCAACATGCTGGATGCCGCTGTTGATGGCAGCTTCAAGGGCATCTATATTCAGGGCGAGGACATTCTCCAGTCGGACCCCGATACCAAGCACGTTTCCGCCGGCCTTGCCGCCATGGAATGTGTCGTGGTGCACGATCTCTTCCTGAACGAGACGGCAAATTACGCGCATGTGTTCCTGCCGGGTTCCACCTTCCTCGAAAAGGACGGCACCTTTACCAATGCCGAGCGCCGCATTAACCGCGTGCGCAAGGTCATGTCGCCGAAGAACGGTTATGCCGACTGGGAGGTAACCCAGAAGCTGGCGCAGGCCATGGGTCTTTCGTGGAACTACACCCATCCCTCCGAGATCATGGACGAAATAGCGGCAACGACGCCAAGTTTTGCCAGCGTTTCCTATGCTTACCTCGAAGAGAAGGGCTCGGTGCAGTGGCCCTGCAACGAAAAATTCCCAGAGGGTTCGCCGATCATGCATGTGGACGGCTTCGTGCGCGGCAAGGGCAAGTTCATCCGCACGGAATATGTGGCGACGGATGAGCGCACCGGTCCGCGTTTCCCGCTGCTGCTCACCACCGGCCGCATCCTGTCGCAATACAATGTCGGCGCACAGACACGGCGCACGGAAAACGTCGTCTGGCACGAGGAGGATCGTCTGGAAATCCATCCCCATGACGCCGAACAGCGCGGCGTAAAGGACGGCGACTGGATCAAGCTTGCGAGCCGCTCGGGCGATACGACGCTGCGAGCGCTGATTACGGATCGTGTGGCGCCGGGCGTGGTCTATACGACCTTCCACCATCCCGGCACGCAGGCGAACGTCATCACGACCGATTTCTCCGACTGGGCGACCAACTGCCCGGAATACAAGGTAACGGCGGTTCAGGTCTCTCCCTCCAACGGGCCGACGGAATGGCAGGAAGAATATGATGCGCTTTCGCGTCAGTCCCGCCGCATCGCGGGCAAGCTGGAAGCTGCGGAATAATCGGGGGCCGGGCTTGTCCCGGCCTTCTCATCATGTGGCGTCGGGGCGTGAACTGGCGCGGGGAGTAGATCATGTTACTCAATCACACGGACGAAAAGCTGGTGAGGATGGCGAACCAGATTGCGACGTTTTTTCTGTCACAGCCGGAAGATATCCGTATCGATGGTGTTGCCACCCATATCAACAAGTTCTGGGAACCGCGCATGCGGCGGCGCTTCTTTGAGATGGTGGACGCCGGTGCCGGTGATTTTCTACCGCTCGTGATTGCCGCATCCAGAGAGATCAGGCGGCCAGACGCGCCAGCGGCCGATGCCGTAGGGCTCGGCGAAGACGCAAAGGGCGCACCGGGCGGCAAGGGGCCGATTGCGGGAGAATCCCTTTCGGAGCCGAGCGTGCCCGAAACAACGCGCGTCTGACCCGTGCGGAAATGAATGAAGCTTGCCGCCGCATGGGAGGACGTTCGGCGGCATCGCTATTCGCCTGGCGGGGCGAATGAAAAATGTCAAGACATTCACGAGGGAGGTAGTGTCAATGGCAGTAGCAGGCGCAACGGCGGGAGAGGCGGCGCAAGCCGGGTTTTTGGACCGCGAACGAATAATCGCAAGACCGGGTTTCAATCGCTGGCTGGTGCCGCCGGCAGCGCTTGCCATTCATTTGTGCATAGGCATGGCCTATGGCTTTAGCGTATTTTGGCTGCCGCTGTCGAAAGCGTTGCCTGCGACCGATCCGAGCTGCTCCAGCCTCACGCTGGTCGGCGCACTGTTTACCACCGAATGCAATTGGCGTGTGGCTGATCTTGGATGGATCTATACGCTTTTCTTCGTGCTTCTCGGCTGCTCGGCGGCTATCTGGGGCGGCTGGCTGGAACAGGTGGGACCCCGCAAGGCGGGCTTCGTTTCCGCCTGCTGCTGGTGCGGCGGCATTCTGGTGGCAGCCGTTGGCGTCATGACCCACCAATTGTGGCTGATGTGGCTGGGTGCCGGCGTCATTGGCGGCGTTGGCCTTGGCCTCGGTTATATTTCGCCGGTCTCGACTCTGATCAAATGGTTCCCGGATCGTCGCGGCATGGCCACGGGCATGGCCATCATGGGGTTTGGCGGCGGTGCCATGATTGGCGCGCCACTTGCCAACCTGCTGATGAATACCTTCAAGACTGAAACCTTTGTCGGCGTCTGGCAGACCTTCGTCGTCATGGCGTTAATATACTTCGTCTTCATGATGGCGGGCGCCTTCGGATATCGCATTCCGCCTGCGGGCTGGCGTCCGGAAGGATGGACGGCACCTGCGGCCAAAAGCGCGATGATCACCACGCGACACGTCCATCTGCGCGACGCGCATAAGACGAAACAGTTCTGGCTGATCTGGGCGGTGCTCTGCCTGAATGTTTCGGCCGGCATCGGTGTCATCGGCATGGCCTCTCCAATGCTGCAGGAAATCTTTGCGGGTTCTCTGATCGGCCTTCCGGGTGTCGGTTTTGCTGATCTCGATGCCGGCCAGAAGGCGCAGATTGCGGCGATTGCTGCTGGCTTCACCGGCCTTCTTTCGCTCTTTAACATTGGCGGCCGTTTCTTCTGGGCCTCCATGTCAGACAAGATCGGCCGCAAGAACACTTATTTCTGCTTCTTCATTCTCGGCATCATTCTTTACGCGCTGGCGCCGACGCTCGCGATGATGGGCAACAAGGCGCTTTTCGTTCTCGCCTTCGGTATCATCCTGTCCATGTATGGCGGCGGTTTCGCCACCATCCCTGCCTATCTTGCGGACATCTTTGGCACGCAGTTCGTCGGCGCAATCCACGGCCGTCTCCTAACGGCATGGGCGACTGCCGGCATCGCCGGTCCCGTCGTCGTCAATTACATCCGCGAGGCGCAGATCGCGGCGGGCGTGGCACCCGGACCCGCACTGTACACAAGCACCATGTATATTCTGGCAGGCATGCTGGCGATCGGCCTCGTGGCCAACGCCTTCGTGCGGCCGCTCTCGGACAAATGGTTCATGTCGGATTCGGAGGTGGCGGCGCTTCAGGCGAAGAGCGCGGCCGCGAATGCCGGGCCGACAGGCTCCTTCGGGATCGGTCGCGGTGGACTGGACGCCAAGGCCGCTCTTGCCTGGGCTGCGGTTGGTATTCCGCTTCTCTGGGGCGTGTGGGTCACGGTAAAAAGCAGTCTGGCGCTATTCGGCTAGGCGCTCCGCCAAAAACTCATGTGCCGGCTCTTGGCCGGCACATGATCGATCAAGGCAAGGCGGCGCGGTTCGGATCACGTCAGATGAACCGCGCCCCGTTACTTGCGTAATTTGCAGCTGGACGGTGCGGCGCCATCAAGACCAGCTGGCAAGCAGTCCCTCAAGGGTCGCACGGTCCTCTTTATCCAGACGCGCCAATCCCGGTGCGCGCACCGGGCCAACTTTGAACCCGAGTATGTCCATGGCTTCCTTCACAACGGTCACATTGGCGCCGTTGCGATATCGTGTGCGCAGCCGCTCGAACAATTCGATCTTTTGAACAATCTTCCGTGCAGCCGTAAAATCGCCTGACATCAGTGCCTCATGAACCTGCAGCGAAAATTGCGGCGCCACGTTAACGAGGCCGGAGGTGAAGCCGCGCGCACCAACCGCCGCGAAGGCAGCCGCCCAGCTTTCAGCCAGTCCGCAGACATATAGAGCGCCGTCCGGATCGGAAGCGGCAATCGCGCGGGACAGAAGCATGATGTCGGTCGTCGCGAACTTGATGCCGGCGACATTCGGGTGGCTCGCAAGCCGTACCATGTCATCGACCGAAAAGCCGTCCGCCCGGACATAAGCGACCAGCGGCAGTTCGCTGCCTTCAGCGAGGCCGGTAAAGTAGTCGATTTGCGATTGCGGGGCCGCGAAAGGATCGACTGGCTGATGCGACATGACGGCGGATGCGCCCATTTCTTTTGCCTGACGCGCCAAGGAGAGCGCTTCGCGCTGAGAGCGTCCAATAGCCGCCGTGACCGGGGCTTTCCCGCCGACACCTTCTATCGCGGCCTCATAGACCTTCAGAATTTCTGCAGGCGTCAAGGCGTAGAATTCGCCGGTATTGCCTGCCGCGACGATATTATGGATTCCAGCCTTTGCAACGCGTGCGTAAACCTCGGCGGTAACACCGGTCTCCACTTCGCCGCTTGCATCGTAAGCCGTTACCGGAACGCCGGAGATGCCCTTCAGGGCCTGGCGAAAATCGAATGTCGTCATCAACTGTGTTCCTTAAGATCAAAAGTCATCTTCAGATGGAGAATTTGTGAACGGGCGTGCCGGCGACCGGGGCATCGAATGCAACAACCGTACCTGCTGTGGTTATTCCGTCCGTCTCGGTGACGAGACTTGTAAGGTAGATCGTCTTGAGGTCGGGACCGCCGAAACAGGGCATGGTCGGCCCCTTGAACGGCAGCCTGTAGACCTCGAACAATTCGCCGTCCGGTGAAAAGCGGTTGAGACGTCCCGCCTGAACGCCGGCGCTCCAGTAACAGCCTTCGCAATCGGTCGCCGCACCGTCCGGCCTGCCTTCATCCGGCGCGAAATCGTGCAGACGTTCGGCCAGGCCGATCCTGCCGGTCGCAGCGTCGAAATCGAACGCCTGAAGCATGAGGCCGCTGCTGTCGGAATGGTACATGCGTCTGCCGTCCGGGCTCCAGGCAAGTCCGTTCGAAGTGAACATGTCGCCATCGATGATGCGTTCGATGCCGCCATCCGGGGCAACGCGATAGAGGCGTGCATTGCCCGTCTGTATCGCGGCCTCATCGCGGGTCCCCACCCAGAAATGGCCATCCGGGCCGACTTTTCCGTCGTTGAGGCGGCTGTCGGGCCGCCCGCCGTCCGGATCGCAGAGAAGATCGAGCTTGCCGCTCGCGGGATTAAGAAGATGCACGCCGGTCCTGAGGCCCGCCACGATCAAGCCATTGTCGCAAAGGCCGAGACAGCCGACCTGGGCGGGCATGTCGTATCTGTCGAGTTTTCCGCCGGGATGCAGGCGGAAAATGGCGGGCGCGAGAATATCGACGAACCACAGATCGCCGGTTCGCTCGTCCCAGGCAGGCGATTCGCCGACCTTCAACGGGGTATCGATCAAGGAACGGAGCTTCGGTTCTATGATATGCGGCTGGCTCACTGGTTCCTCTCCCTCATCCGCCCTTTATGATTCTATTTTCGACAGTGCAGGATGCGGCCTAACTGCCAACGCCCTGAAACATGCGGGCGCGCGCCTTCAATATGTGGTCTTTCATCGCGTCATGCGCAGCCTGCTCCCGTCGCGCAAAAATCGCTTCCACGATTGCCGTGTGCTCGTTCTGGACTTCGCGCACATGCTGCGGCGTCCGCTTGAGGCTGAGGCTGCGTGTCACCGACTGGCCGATTGCGAAATGCGGCTTGAACCAGATCCGCACCGTGATGTGGAACTGGTTGTGGCTCGCCTTCGCGATGGCTTCGTGCAGGGCGAAATCTTCCTCAGCACCGAGATCGTTGCGCTCGAGACATTGTTCCAGCGCGGCAATCGCCTGCTCGATCCGCACCCTGTCAGCGGCCTGCCAGTTGCGCGCCGCAAGCTCAGCCGCGGAAGCCTCCAATCCGGCCCTGAACTCAAAAAAACGCTGCACGTCGGCCAGCGAGCCGACCGGCACCTGTTGCAACACGGAAGAATCCGGCTGCTGACGTACATAGGAGCCGGATCCCTTTTGCGAAACGATAAGCTCGTCGTTCCGAAGCCGCTCCAGCGCTTCCCGCACAACCGGTCGCGATGCACCGAACAGCGACGCCAGATTCTGTTCCGATGGCAGCCGCTCGTTCACAGGAAACCGCCCGTCCGAAATCATGCCGACGATTTTTTCGTAGATGATGTCGCTCAGCCGAGTTTCGCCTCGAGCGGCGGCAGATGCAGTGTGATTGTCCATCAGCAGCCCTTTCGTTGCAAATCGCTGAAGTTAATGGGTTTCCTGCATTTCAATCGCAACAGAAATACCGGAGTTTTTGTGCGCGAGGGGGCTGTCCTACCGATTTTTTTCTTCAAGCTTGATCCTGAAAGCCGGCCTACAGATAAAAAAGATGTAAAAATCTGTCAATACTTGTAATCATCTGAAAACGCCCATATGGTCTGCCCCTGCCGATGGAGGATCGGCTTGCTGGCTGGCCGGGAGGGCCGTCGCGGTTCGGTGAAAGCCGTCTCGCTGCCGGTGATTTTTTGGGAGGATTGTCGATGCGCGATGGCGAAGCATTTTCACTGGGCGTAACGCGCCGAACCTTTATGGCGGGTGTTGGCGGCGTGGCCGCACTTTCCGTCATGGGAGCCTCGGCGCGGGCTGCTGCCGGCAAGCAGGCGCCGGAACTGGAGGCGCTGGTAAAGGACGGCAAATTGCCGCCCTTGGCCGAACGCCTGCCGAAAAATCCGATGGTGGTGACGCCGCACGAGAAAATCGGCACCTATGGCGGCACATTGCGCCGTGGCCTGCGCGGTTCGTCGGACCATAACGGCATCCTGCGCATGGTCGGCAATCAGGGCCTTGTTCGCTGGAACATGGATTTCACCGAGGTTCTTCCGAACCTTGCGGTGAAATGGGAGGTCAACGACGATGCCTCGCAATTCACCTTCCATTTGCTGGAGGGCGCAAAATGGTCGGACGGCCACCCCTTCACCGCAGATGACGTGGTGTTCGCCATCGAGGACTGCATCAAGAACAAGGAGCTTTACAGCGCCACGCCGGCGCAACTCTCCGTGGCCGGCAAGGCGGTCGATGTCGAAAAAGTCGACGATTTCACGGTAAAGTTCAAATTCGCCGCGCCGAATGCGCTTTATCTCGAAAACCTCGCCACGCCGCTCGGCCAGCATCCGACGCTGTTTCCCAAACACTATTGCAGCAAGTTCCTGCCGAAATACAACACGGCGCTCGATGCCGATGTGAAGGCGGCGGGCGTCTCCAGCTGGACCGAACTGTTCCGCGCCAAATGCGGGGATATCGAAATTCCCTCCCGCTGGTCGAATGTCGACAAGCCGACGCTTGATCCATGGGTGGTGAAGGAGCCTTACTCCGGCGGTGCGACACGGGTGGTCATGACCCGCAACCCATACTTCTGGCAGGTGGATACCGAAGGTAACCAGTTACCCTATATCGACGAAATCAATTTCGGCATTTCGCAGGATGTGGAATCGCTGATGCTGAACGTCATTTCCGGCAAGATCGACATTCAGGAGCGCCATATCAGCGTTCTCGCTAACAAGCCGACCCTGTCGCAGAACATGAAAAAGGGTGACTACCGCCTGCTGACTTTGGTGCCGTCTGCCGCGCAGCAGTGCCAGATTTACCTGAACATCACCCACAAAGACCCGGCAATGCGCAAGATGTTTGCAGACAAGTCTTTCCGTCAGGCATTGTCTATTGCGCTCAACCGGCAGGAAATCATCGACATCGTTTATTTCGGCCAAAGCGAAGGGTATCAGGCCGGGCCACGCCCGACACATCCCTGGTACAATGAAAAGCTCGCGCGGCAATTCACCGAATATGACGCCGACAAGGCGAACGAGCTTCTCGACAAGGCCGGTTACGACAAGAAGAACGGCAACGGCATGCGGCTTCGTCCCGACGGCCAGCCGATCTTCTTCTCCATCGATGTTATCCCGACGCTCTATCCCGATCTGGTCGATGCGCTGGAGCTGGTGAAGGCGCAATGGGCGCAGATCGGCGTCGACATCAAGGTCAATACCATCGAACGCGCGCTCTATTATACACGCGGCGATGACAACGCCCATGATGCGGCCGTCTGGCCCGGTCCCGGCGGTCTCGATCCGATGCTCGACCCGCGCGATTTCTTCGCCTTCCATCCGCAGGGGTCGCGTTACGCCATTCCGTGGGCGCTCTGGTATACATCCAACGGCCAGAAGGGCGAGGAGCCGCCGGAAAGCCAGAAGAAGCGCTTCAAGCTTTTCGATGAGGCGCGCTCCACGGCCGACCTTGCCAAGCGCGGCGAGAAGATGAAGCAGATCTTCGACATTGCGGCGGAAGAGTTCGAAACGATCGGCCTCTGCCTTGCGGTGGGCGGTTTCGGCATCATCCGCAACAATCTGCGCAACGTGCCGGAAACGGAACCCGACAGCTGGACCTGGCCCAATCCTGGCCCGGCGCTGCCGCAACAGTTCACCTTCACAAGCTGATAACGCCACATGGGCGTCGCTGCAGCAACGCGGCGACGCCTCTCAGGTTGTTTCGACCACCCACAGCCCGTCTCCTGAGTGGAAGGCGGCGCGTGCGGCACAATGTGATTGCGAGAACGACATGCTGCTTTTCATCGTAAAACGCCTGCTGTGGATGATACCGTCCCTGTTTGCCGTCAGTTTCCTTGCCTTTGTCCTGATCCAGCTGCCGCCCGGCGACTATGTGACGACCTATATCGCCACACTGGCCGCCTCCAACGAGGTCATCGACCACAATACGGCGGCGCAGCTGCGCGAACGTTTCGGCCTCGATGACCCGATGATCGTCCAATATCTGAAATGGATATGGGGCATCGTCAGTCGCGGCGATTTCGGCATTTCGTTCGAGTGGCAGCAGCCGGTTTCAGGCCTCATCTGGGAGCGCATGGCGCTGACGCTGGTTCTGGCCATCGCAAGCCTTCTTGCAACCTGGGCCATCGCGCTTCCCATCGGCGTCTTCTCCGCCGTGCGCAAATATTCGATAGGAGACTATCTCTTCACTGCCTTTTCTTTTTTCGGCCTTTCCATACCCTCGTTCCTGCTGGCGCTGGTGCTGATGTATGTCGCGGCGGTAGAGTTCGGGGCCGATGTCGGCGGGCTGTTTTCCGCGGAATATGAGACCGCCTCGTGGAGCATCGCCAAGATGATGGACCTGATGGCCCATATCTGGCTGCCGGTCGCCATCCTTGCCGTGTCTTCCACCGCAAGCCTCATCCGCGTCATGCGCGCCAATATGCTGGATGAATTGCCCAAGCCCTATGTAACCACGGCGCGGGCGAAAGGATTGTCCGAGTTTAAGCTGCTGACGAAATATCCGCTCAGAATTGCGCTCAATCCGTTCATCTCCACCATCGCATGGCTGCTGCCCAATCTCATTTCGGGCTCCGTGGTCGTCGCCATCGTGCTCAATCTGCCGACGGCCGCGCCGCTGCTTTTGCAGTCGCTGATGGCGCAGGACATGTATCTCGCCGGCGCTTTCGTGCTGTTGATCTGCGCGCTGACGCTGATCGGTTCGCTTATCAGCGACATCCTGCTTGCGCTGGTCGATCCGCGCATCCGGCTCGAATAGGAGGGCGCCATGAGCGATATCACCATGACCACCAATGCCCGGCAGGACCGCGCCGCCGTCGCTTCGCAGTGGCAGCTCATCTGGTGGGCGTTCAAACGCCACAAGCTGGCCATGGCCGCCCTGTTCATCACCATCGCCATGTATATCGTCGCGCTGGTGCCGGGCTTCTTCGCCATTAACGATCCGGTGCTTCAGAATGCCCGCGCCACCTTCCATCCGCCGCAGCGCGTCCACTTCATCGATACGACCGAGGGTTTCTCGCTCGGGCTGCACTATTATCCGCTGAAGCTGACCCGCAATCCGGAGACGCTTGCGGCGGTCTTCGTCGAGGATACGGCGAAGAAAATTCCGGTTCAGCTTTTCGGTCGCGGTTACGAATATTCCGTGTTCGGCCTGTTCACCACGGACCTCCATCTGCTGGCATCCACCGACAAAACGCGGCCGTTGTTCCTCTTCGGCGCGGATCGTCTCGGCCGCGATGTCTTCAGTCGCGTTGTGCAGGGCGCGCAGATCTCCCTGTCGATCGGTCTTGTCGGCGTGTTCTTCTCGCTGCTGCTCGGCGTCGTTCTCGGTGGCATATCCGGTTATTACGGCGGCCGCATCGATTTCGTCATGCAGCGCGTGATCGACTTCGTGCTGTCGCTCCCCACCATTCCCATCTGGCTGGCGCTGGCCGCCGCCCTGCCGCAGGGCTGGCCTGCCACGCTGCAATATATGATGATCACCATTATCCTGTCCCTGACCGGTTGGGCGCAGCTCGCCCGTGTCGTGCGCGGCCGGTTCCTGTCGCTCAGGACCGAAGAGTTCGTGGCCGCGGCCCGGCTGGATGGCGTGCCGGAAGGGCGCATCATCTTCCGCCATATGCTGCCGAGCTTTTCGAGCCATATCATCGCTTCGGTCACGCTTGCGGTTCCGGCAATGATCCTTGCGGAAACATCGCTGTCCTTCCTCGGTCTCGGTCTGCAGCCGCCGACGATTTCCTGGGGCGTTTTGCTTCGCGAGGCGCAGAATATCCGCTCGATTGCAACCGCACCCTGGCTGTTCCTGCCCGGTGTGGCTGTCGTTATTGCCGTCATGGCTCTCAATCTGCTCGGCGACGGCCTGCGCGACGCAGCCGACCCCTATAACAAGTGAGGCCCCGGATGAGCGACATTCTTTCCATGAAGCCAGCCAAACCGCTGCTCGAAGTCCGCAATCTGGTCACTGAATTTCCGGTCAGAAACGGCGTTTTCCGGGCCGTCAACGATCTGTCTTTCTCAATCGATCCCGGCAAGACCCTCTGCGTCGTTGGCGAAAGCGGATCCGGCAAATCCGTCACCGCCCGCTCCATCCTGCAGATCATCGACAGTCCCGGTCGCATTGCGTCCGGGTCGATCATCCTCAACCGCGCCGACGGCACCTCTCTGGATCTGGCAAAGCTCGATCCGCGCAGCCGTGCCATCCGCTCGGTGCGCGGCGCTGATATCGCGATGATCTTTCAGGAGCCGATGTCGTCGCTTTCACCCGTGCATACCGTTGGTGACCAGATCACCGAGGTCCTGCGGCTGCACCTCAAGATGAGCAAGGCCGAGGCGCGCGCCGAGGCCATCGAACTGTTGCGGCAGGTGGAAATCCCCAACCCCGAAAAGGCGCTGGATCGCTACGCCTTCCAATATTCGGGCGGCATGCGCCAGCGTGCGATGATCGCCATGGCGCTGGCCTGCAAACCGCAGCTTCTGATCGCCGACGAACCGACGACGGCGCTCGATGTGACGACACAGGCCGAAATCCTCGACCTGATATCGCGGCTGCAAAAGGCGCATGGCATGGCGGTGCTGTTCATCACCCACGATATGGGTGTGGTGGCGCAGATTGCCGACGACGTGCTGGTCATGCACCGTGGGGTCGCCAAGGAATATGGAACCGTGGATGAGATATTCCACAGCCCGCAAGACCCCTATACCCGCATGTTGATCGGCTCCGTGCTGAAGCTGGAGCAGAAGGCTGAAATCCGGCTTGCGCGACCTCCGCTCGATCTCACGGCCGCGCCGGTGCTCGAAGTGAATGACCTTTCCATGCATTTCGGCGAGATGAAGGCGCTGGATGGCGTGTCGATCAAGCTATTGCCGGGAGAGACGCTCGGCATCGTCGGCGAAAGCGGTTCCGGCAAGACCACGATGGGCCGCTCCATCATGCGCCTTTACGATCCGACCGGCGGCGCGATGCTCTATCGCCGGGCAGATGGCAGCGTGGTCGATCTGGCCAGGATAGAAGGTCCCGAGCTGAAAGCCGCACGGCGTGAGCTGCGCATGGTTTTCCAGGATCCGTTCGGCTCGCTCAATCCGCGCATGACCGTGGCACAGGTCATCGGCGAGCCGTTGCTGGTCAACGGCATTGCCAGGGGCAGGGAGTTGGATGAGCGTGTCTGCGCGCTGATGGAGCAGGTGGGTCTCGATCCGGCCGGACGTGAGCGTTACCCGCACGCTTTTTCCGGTGGCCAGCGCCAGCGCATCGGCATCGCCCGCGCCATAACCCTGAAGCCGCGTATCATTGTGGCGGATGAGGCGACCTCCGCGCTCGATGTTTCGGTGCGGTTCCAGGTGCTGGATCTTTTGATGCGGCTGCAGGACGAGCTGGGGCTCGCCTATATCTTCATCAGTCATGATATCGGCGTCATCCGCTATATGTGCGACCGCGTAGGTGTGATGTATCGCGGCAAGCTGGTGGAAGTGGGAGACGCCGAAAAGGTCTGCAACGCGCCGGATCATCCCTATACGCAGGCGCTTCTTTCCGCCATTCCGCGCCCGGACCCACGCGACCGGGACCGTACCCGCAGATTCCGCTACGTCGAACCATCCGAAGTCAAGAACGGGGCCGTCGCGCGATGATGCCGGGCCTCGCACGCTGCAATTCATGAGGAAGACTGAAGCATGAAAATCGATCGCATGCGGGTATTCGTCACCCGCGACAAGGACCGCCCCCGTGTCATCGTCGCTCTCGATACCGATGACGGTTTGACCGGCTGGGGTGAATGTTACAATCATGGCCCGGATCTCGCCCTGCCGCCGGTGCTGGATTACCTCTACGGATTCGTCGCCGGTCAGGATCCGACTCGGGTGGAGTATCTCTATAATCTTCTGCTCCAGCAGAACCGGTTCCCGCCTGGAGCGCTCGGTCTGTCGGCGATCTCGGCGCTCGATCATTGCCTCTGGGACCTAGCGGCCAAGGCGGCGGGCGTGCCGGTCTACAAGCTGCTGGGCGGCGAAGTGCGCGACCGTATCAAGGTCTATGCCGGTGTCTACACCGCTCCGGATGCGCCGGCGGCAAAGGAGGAATTCGACCGTCTCAACGAGGATTGGGGCTTCACGGCCTTCAAGCTCAGCCCGTGGCGCCTCGATATCCACGCCCATCGCTGGGGCGAGGTGGTGCGCAGTTCCGCCGAGTATTTCCGTTCGCTTCGCGAAACGGTGCGGCCGGACTACGACATCGCCTTTGACGCCCATGCCAAGATTTTCGAGCCAGCGGCCGCCCGCCAGCTTGGCAATGCGCTTGCCCCTTACGATCCGCTTTTCTTCGAAGAGCCTTTGCGCCCGGAAAACATCGAGATGTGGGGAGACCTGAAACAGGGGCTGAACTGCACGTTGGCAACCGGTGAAAGCCTTTATAATCGCAATGAGTTCCTGCGTCTTCTTCAGGTAAAGGGTGCGGATATCATCCAGCCCGATATCTGCGTCGTCGGCGGCATTTCGGAGATGCGCCGCATCGCCACGCTCGCGGAAGCCCACTTCGTCAGCATCGCGCCGCATAACCCGATGGGACCGCTCGCCACCGCCGTCAACGTGCATTTTTCCGCTGCCCAGCAGAATTTCCGGATTCTCGAATACCGGCTGCCGAAAGGGCAATGCTACGTCTATGGCGGCACCGATCTCGAAAAACGCGAGGACGAAACCCGCTATGTCGTCGACCCCTATCTGCCGAAGGACGGATATCTGGAGCTGAGGCCCGACCGCCCGGGCTGGGGTGTCGAGATGGATGAAAAAGCCATGCAGGAAGATGGCTATGTTCATTGGCAAAGACGGGTGCCGAAACGGCCTGACGGCTCCTATGCCTTCGCCTGAAATGGTTACGCTTGCCTGCGGGCGGCTCTATGCCCGCCTGCGCCCTGCTTGGGGTGGTAGGATGACCCATCTGTGGCACGCGGACTACGGTGATATTCTGGTGCCGACAACGGAGCAGGATTTCGAGCCGTTCAACTGGCCGAGGGCCGGCGCATACCCGCTGTTTCCCTATCACAACCGGCTCTATCGCGGGTCCTTCGTCCATACGGGTATCCGCCATGACCTGCTGCCGCATCCGGCGCTTGCGCCTGACGCCATGCATGGCCCGGCTCACCGCCGGCCGTGGGAGATTTCGGACCTGTCGTCGGATCGGGTCGCATTGGCACTGGACTACGAGGCTGACGGAGAGTGGCCGTTTTCCTTCCGCGCCGAGCAGTCTTTCCTGCTGGAAGACGACAGCATGACCGTGGAATTGTCGATAACAAATCGCGCGAATGTGCCAGCGCCGGTGTCGCTGGGCTGGCATCCCTATCTGGCGGCCGGGCTCGGTTGCGATGCGTGGACGGACGCCAAACTGCAATATCCGCTGGACGCACAGAACGTGCCAACCGGCCATCCGCCGGCACCTCGCCCGAAACCCGCCATTCCCGCTGCAACGGGCTACACATTGCATTTCACCGATTGGTCGAGCGCGCAGGTCGACTTCGACAGGTTTTCACTACGGCTCGAAGCCGATGCGGTTTTCGGCCATCTCGCCGTACACCGCATGGAACGTTATCTCTGTCTTGAGCCCGTTTCCATGGCCGCCGGAGCGCTTGGCCTGCCTCAGGCGCAGCGGGAAGGGCAGGGTCTGATGACGGTTGGCCCCGGCGAGCGCCTGTCGGGGCGCGTCAGGCTCTCCATCGATCTCCAGGAGGGCCGGGTGCGTCTATAGCGCCCAATCTCCCACCGTTCACCTTTAAAAACGCCACATGCCTATATTTTGAGCGCCAGTTATTGCCGCTTAAAAATAAGCTTGACGACAGCGAAAATTTCTCACCAAATGAACCAATGTAAGATTGGTTCGGTAAATGGTGCGACGTGACGGTGAACCCCAACGACAACTCCAACTACGCGGTTGCGAAGTTGCGGGAGTACGTTCAGACGCAGGATCTTGCGAAAGACCGTCGCCTGCCCACGGAGCGAGCCTTCGCGGAAACCTTCAATGTCGGCCGTCGTGCGGTTCGTCGCGCCCTTGAGGTTCTGGAAGCCGAAGGCCTCATATGGCGGCGGCAGGGGGCCGGAACCTTTGTGGGTGAAAAACCGGATGATTGGTCCGCCCAGGTCACGGAACTGGTCGCCGGGACGGATTTCATGGAAATCATGGAAGTGCGCCTGCGCATCGAGCCGCAGCTGGCGCAGCTCGCGGCCATGCGCGCCAAGCCGGACGAGGTGGAGCGCATGCGCGCCCTTGTCGAAAAAACCGGCCAGAGCACGGATGCCGATGCCAAGGAATTATGGGATGGCTCGCTCCATCGCCAGATTGCCCAGAGCGCTGGCAACAAGCTTTTCCTGTCCATCTTCGATGTCATCAACCGCGTGCGTCAGGATGATGCCTGGCAGTCGATACGGGAGCTTGCCCGGCGCAGCGGCGCAAACGGCAGGGCGTCTTTCGACCAGCATATGGCCATTGTCGATGCCATCGCCGACCGTGATCCCGCCAGAGCCGGTGAAGCCATGCGTCAGCATCTTCTCATGCATCAGGAAAGGCTGATCCGCGCCACGTCTCTCGGCTTTCTGGAGGAAGGCGTCGGGAAGGGCGATGCGGCCGAAGCTGTTAGTTCGATGACTGAGGCCTCTTGAGGCCACAGATGAAAACTGTCGCCCCTCACGGGGCGGCCAATGACAAAAAGTCAAAATAACCTGACCAGAGAAACGAACATGAAGAAAATCCAGACATTGACTGCGGCGCTGTTGGCAAGCGTATTTCTGGCCTCGCCGGCGCTCTCGTCCGTATTGCGCATCGGCCTCAATGACGATGCCGATGTGCTCGACCCCGCGCAATCGCGCACCTTCGTCGGCCGCATCGTTTACACCGCCATGTGCGACAAGCTGGTGGATATCTCCCAGGACATGAAGATCGTGCCCCAGCTTGCCACCGAATGGGCCTGGTCCGAAGGCGGCAAGGTGCTGACCATGAAAATCCGCGATGGCGTCAAGTTCCACGATGGCGAAACGCTTGACGCGGCGGCCGTCGTCGCCACCATCGAGCGCAACATGACGCTGCCGGAATCCCGCCGCAAGAGCGAGTTGTCCTCTGTCGAGAAGGTTGAGGCGACAGCACCGCTGGAAGTCAAATTCACCTTGAAGACGCCTGACGTTACCCTTCTGGCACAGCTTTCCGACCGCGCCGGCATGATCGTCGCACCGAAAGCGGCCAAGGAACTGGGCGCCAATTTCGGTTCCAAGCCAGTCTGCGCCGGACCGTTCAAATTTGTCGAGCGCATCCAGCAGGATCGCATCGTGCTCGAAAAATTTGCTGACTATTGGGACAAGGACAAAATCCTCGTCGACAAGGTCGTCTATCTGCCGATCCCCGATACGACCGTGAAGCTTGCGAACCTTCGTGCCGGCGATCTCGATATCGCCGAGCGCATCTCGGCTTCCGATGCGGAATCCGTCAAGAATGATCCCAAATTGAACTATGCCGATGTCATCGGACCGGGCTACATGGCCATGTATGTCAACATCAACAATGGCGCGCGCGCGGATAATCCGCTCGGCAAGGACAAGCGCCTGCGTCAGGCCTTTTCCTACGCGATCGACCGCGAAGCGATCGGCCAGATCGTTTTTGAAGGCACCTCCAAGGCCGGCAATCAGGCATATCCGCCCACAAGCCCCTGGTTCAACCAGAACCTGCCGGTTCCGCCGCGTGATATCGACAAGGCCAAGCAGTTGATGAAGGAGGCGGGTTACGAGACGCTGGACGTCGAGCTTCAGCACGCCAACAACACAACGCAGACGCAGATGATGCAGGTCATCCAGTCCATGGTGGCGGAGGCCGGCTTCAACGTCACCCTGAAGGCCACGGAATTCGCGACGCTTCTTTCCGAACAGACCGCCGGCAATTATCAGCTCAGCCGCTCCGACTGGTCGGGACGTATCGATCCCGATGGCAACCTGCACCAGTTCGTCACCTGCAAGGGCGGCATCAACGATGTGAAATATTGCAATCCTGAAGTGGACAAGCTGCTGAACGAGGCCCGCGCTTCGACCGACGACGCAGTCCGCAAGGAAAAATACGACGCCGCAAGTGTCATCCTCAACGATGACATGCCGATCATCTATCTCGGCCACCAGCCTTATGCCTATGCCATCTCCAAAAAGGTCAAGGGCTGGGCGCCTTCGCCTGACGGCATGATCCGCCTTCTCGGCGTTTCCAAGGACTGATCCCTTCGCATAGGCCGCACGGGTTGCCGTGCGGCCGCCAAGACCGGACCAAAACGGGGGCAATGCCATGCCTGTTTATATCGGCAAGCGACTGCTGGTCGCGATCCCGACGCTTCTGATCATTTCCATTTTCGTTTTTTCCCTGCAGAAACTCCTGCCGGGCGATCCCATCCTCGCGATGGCTGGCGAAGAGCGCGACCCCGCCACGATCGAATTCCTGCGGGAAAAATATCGCCTCAACGACCCCGTGCCGATGCAATATCTCAACTGGCTCGGCGGCGTGGTGACGGGTGATTTCGGCATTTCGTTGCGCACGAACCAGCCGGTTCTGGAACTGATTGCCCAGAAGCTGCCGGTAACCATTCAGCTGGCTGTCATGGCGATGTTTTTTGCCATGATCATCGGCATTCCCATCGGCATTCTGGCCGCCGTCAAGAAGAATACGTGGATTGACTACACGGCCAATATCGTTGCGCTTTCTGGCCTGTCCATCCCGAATTTCTGGCTCGGCATCATGCTCATTCTGCTGGTATCGGTGAAACTCGGCTGGCTGCCGGCATCGGGTTATGAATCGATCTTCGTAGACCCTGTCCGCTCCATCGAAACCATGATCATGCCCGCCTTCGTGCTGGGCAATGCACTGGCGGCGACGCTGATGCGCCATACACGTTCGGCGATGGTGGCGGTGCTCAGCTCCGATTACATCCGCACCGCCCGCGCCAAGGGGCTTTCCCCGCGCGAAATCATCCTGTCTCACAGTTTCCGCAACGCGCTTCTGCCCGTTATCACGCTCTTGGCGCTGCTCTTCGGCGAACTGCTGGCCGGTGCGGTTCTGACGGAGCAGATTTTCACCATTCCCGGTTTCGGCAAGATGACCGTGGATGCGGTCTTCACGCGTGATTATGCCGTCGTGCAGGGCATCGTGCTCTGCACCGCCGTCGGCTTCATCCTCATGAACCTGCTGGCCGACATTGCCTATGTCCTGCTCAACCCCCGCCTCAGGGCGACAATCTAAGGCCCTGATATCATGACCGTTTTGGATCAAAACCTTTCGATACCGGCGACGCAGCAGGAAAGCCGCGCCTGGAAAAAAATGAAGCGCAACAAGTCGGCGCTCGCCGGCTTGATCATCGTCGTGTTTTTCGCCGTGCTGGCGATTGCCGCGCCGATACTGCCGATTGCCGACCCCGTCGCGACCAGCTGGTCGGCCATCCGCAAGGCGCCGTCGGCGGCCCATTGGCTCGGCACGGATGATCTCGGCCGCGATATTCTCTCGCGCATGATCTATGGCGCCCGCGCTTCGCTGATGGCCGGCGTCGTCTCCGTCATGATCGCCGTGGTAATCGGCGTCCCCTTCGGGTTGATCTCCGGCTATTTCGGCGGCTGGGTGGATATGGTCATCTCCCGCATTACCGAAGCGCTGCTGGCCATGCCGTTCCTGATCATGGCGATTGCGCTTGCCGCCTTCCTCGGCCCGAGCCTTACCAATGCGATGATCGCCATCGGCCTTTCCGCCATGCCGATCTTCGTGCGGCTGACGCGCGGGCAGGTGCTGGCCGTCAAGATGGAGGATTATGTCGAGGGTGCAAGGTCTATCGGCCTCAACCACATCGACATCATGACCCGCTACATCCTGCCGAATGTCTTTGCCCCGATCATCGTGCAGGCGACGCTGACGGTGGCGACCGCGATCATCGCGGAGGCGAGCCTTTCCTTCCTCGGCCTTGGCCAGCAGGCGCCCGCACCTTCCTGGGGTTCAATGCTGAACACCGCCAAGAACTTCTTGAGCCAGGCGCCATGGATGACGATGTGGCCCGGCATTGCCATCTTCCTCGTCGTCATCGGTTTCAATCTTCTGGGCGATGGCCTGCGCGATGCGCTCGATCCGCGCGAAGCATGATTTTTTACAAGGAATATCGGAATGACTGATTTCACCACACGCCCTGAAATCCTCGGCACCTTCGGCGTCGTCACCTCAACCCACTGGATCGCCTCGGCAGTTGGCATGGCAATCCTCGAGAAGGGCGGCAATGCCTTCGACGCCGCCGTCGCCACCGGCTTCGTGCTGCAGATCGTCGAGCCGCATCTGTGCGGTCCGGGCGGTGATATGCCCGCCGTGTTTTATTCGAAGCAGAAGGACAAGGTGGAGGTCATCTGTGCCCAGGGCCCGGCTCCGAGCGGTGCGACGATTGAACATTATACTTCGGAAGGTCTGAAGCTCATCCCGGGCGATGGGCTGCTCGCCACCGTCATTCCCGGCGCCTTCGATGGCTGGATGCTGATGCTGCGCGACTATGGCACGATGACCGTTCGTGAGGTGCTGGAACCGGCCATCTATTATGCCCAACATGGGCATCCGACGCTGCCGCGTGTCTCTGCCACCATCAAGGGGCTAGCCCATTTCTTCGAGAAGGAATGGCCGACTTCCTACGAAACATGGCTGCCGGGCGGTGCCGCACCGGAGCCTCACGCCAATTTTCGTAATCCTGTTCTGGCGGCGACCTATCAGCGGATCATCACTGAAGCTGAAGCGCGTTCTGGCCGCGAAAACCAGATCGAGGCGGCGCGCGATGCCTTCTACCGGGGTTTCGTTGCGGAAGCCATCGACAGTTACGTCAGCACTTCAGAGGTGATGGATGCCAGCGGCACAAGGCACAAGGGTGTGCTGACGGCGCAGGATATGGCCGGGTGGAGCGCTACCGTTGAAGCGCCGCAGACGCTCGATTACCACGACTGGACGATTGCCAAGACGCCAGCCTGGGGCCAGGGTCCGGTTCTGCTGCAATCGCTTGCGCTGCTGAAGGGCTTCGACATTGCGGCCATGGACCCGTCCGGTCCCGATTTCATCCACACCATCGTCGAAGCCATGAAGCTCGCCTTTGCTGACCGCGACGTCTATTACGGCGATCCGGAATTCGGGCAGATTCCGACGGAATATCTCCTGTCGGAAGGCTATAATGCCGGACGTCGCGCGCTGATTGGCAGCGAGGCCTCGCTGGAGCTGCGCCCAGGCATCGTGCCGGGTTACGAAAAGCAGGTGGACGCGACAATGGCGATGCTGGCGGAAATGAGCGGCAAGGGCACCGTCTACGAGCCGACCATGTCGCATCTGACCGAAAAGCGCGGTGACACCGTGCATATCGATGTCATCGACCGCTGGGGCAACATGGTGTCCACCACCCCGTCGGGCGGCTGGCTGCAGTCGTCTCCCATCGTGCCGGTCCTCGGTTTCGCGCTCAATTCCCGCGCCCAGATGTTCTGGCTGAAGGAAGGCCTGCCGACCTCGCTTGCACCGGGTAAACGCCCGCGCACCACATTGACGCCCTCGCTTGCGCTGCATCAGGGCCGGCCTTCCATGGTCTTCGGTACGCCGGGCGGCGACCAGCAGGACCAGTGGCAGCTGCCCTTCTTCCTGCGTTATGCCCACCACGGCAAGAACCTGCAGGCGTCGATCGATATGCCCTTGTTCCATACCTCGCATTTTCCGGGTTCGTTTTATCCGCGCACCAGTTCACCGGGTGAAATCATGGTGGAGGGCACGGTGGGTGAGGCGACGCTTGCCGAGCTTCGCCGTCGTGGCCACCGGGTTACCGTTGCCGATGCCTGGTCGGTCGGGCGGCTCACCGCGGCGCGCCGCGATGCGGACGGCCTGCTGCGGGCCGCCGCAACACCGCGGTTGATGCAGGCCTATGCGGTGGGGCGGTGAGACCATGGAGACAAAACCAGTCCTCTCGGTCCGCAACCTCACCACCTCCTTCCTTGTCGATGGCGCATGGAAGAGTGTCGTGCGTGATGTCTCCTTTGATGTCGCGCCCGGTGAAACCGTCGCCATTGTCGGGGAATCCGGTTCCGGCAAATCCGTGACGTCGCTGTCGCTGATGCGCCTGCTTGCCCCGGCCTCCAGCCGGATAGAAGGCGAGGTGCTGCTTAACGGCCGCGATCTGCTTTCGCTTTCCGAAAAGGAAATGCGCGGTGTACGCGGCAACGATATCTCGATGATCTTTCAGGAGCCGATGACGTCGCTCAATCCGATCTTCACCATCGGCCGCCAGATTTCGGAAGTTCTCATTCGCCATAAGGGGCTTTCGAAACACGAGGCGCGGGCCGAGACGGTGCGGCTTCTGGAAAAGGTCCGAATTCCCAACGCGGCGGGCCGTTTCGACGAGTATCCGCACCAGTTCTCAGGCGGCATGCGCCAGCGCGTGATGATCGCCATGGCGCTCGCCTCACGACCGAAACTGCTGATCGCCGACGAGCCGACGACGGCGCTCGACGTGACCATTCAGGGCCAGATCCTCGACCTGATCAAACTGCTGCAGGAAGAGGAGGGCATGTCGGTGCTCTTCATCACGCATGACATGGGCGTCGTGGCCGAAATCGCCGACCGGACGATCGTGATGTATCGCGGCGACGAGGTCGAGACCGGGCCGACCGAGGAGATATTCAAACGCGGCAAGCATCCCTATACACGGGCGCTGCTTTCGGCGGTGCCGAAGCTCGGCTCGATGCGTGACCGGCAATGGCCGACGCGTTTTCCCGTGCTCGATATGAAGACCGGTCTTTCGACTGAGCCTCAGGAGGTGGCCGAGACCGTTGCGAGCGGTCAGACGCCGGTCCTGTCGGTGAAGAACCTTGTGACGCGTTTTCCCATCCGGTCCGGCCTGCTGGCGCGCCAGACGGGTGCGGTTCACGCCGTTGAAAACGTCTCCTTCGATCTCTGTCAGGGTGAAACGCTGTCGCTTGTGGGCGAATCCGGCTGCGGCAAATCCACCACCGGCCGCTCGATCATGCGGCTTGTTGAGCCGTCGTCCGGCGATGTGTCACTCGATGGTTATGATGTGATGCGTCTCGATACGGTCGGGCTCCGCAACATGCGCAAATCCGTGCAGATGATCTTTCAGGACCCGTTCTCCTCGCTCAATCCGCGCATGACGGTGGGTACGGCAATTTCCGAACCCTTCATCAAGCATAAATTGGGCACCACGAAACAGGCGAAGGAAAAGACCGCCGATCTTCTCGAAAAGGTCGGCCTTTCAGCCGACATGGCCAATCGCTACCCCCATGAATTTTCGGGCGGCCAGCGCCAGCGTATCGCCATTGCCCGTGCGCTCGCCCTCGATCCGAAGGTTATCGTCGCCGATGAGAGTGTGTCGGCGCTCGATGTCTCGATCAAGGCGCAGGTGTGCAATCTGCTGCTCGACCTGCAACATAGCCTCAACCTCGCCTTTCTGTTCATCTCGCATGACATGGCAGTGGTGGAGCGTGTCAGCCATCGTGTCGCGGTGATGTATCTGGGGGAGATCGTCGAGATAGGCCCGCGGGCGGCTGTTTTCGACAATCCGCAGCATCCCTACACAAAAAAGCTGATGGCGGCTGTGCCAGTGCCCGATCCGGCAAGGCGGGGGATAAGGCGTGGCATATCCAATGACGAGCTGAAGAGCCCGATACGGGCTATTGGATATGAAACACCTGCGCGAAACTACAGGACGGTATCGCCCGGCCATCTGGTGCAGGTGGCCTGAGGCGGGTGCTGCGGTATCAGTGCTTCGAAGAAGAAGCCGTTATGCCGGGTTTTTGAGCGGAACGCCTCGCAGGTGGTCCATCAGGTAAGCATGGGTCGCGGGATTGGCGACGATCAGCGTGCCCGTCTTTTCGTAGAATTCCGGACCGCGACCCCACCAGTCAGTCACGATTCCGCCCGCCTCCTGCACCAGCAGGATGCCGGCTGCGGTGTCGACGAAACCGGTTTCCTCATAATAACCGGTCAGCCGGCCGCAGGCCACGTAAGCGCATGAATTGGCGGCGCTACCGACCACACGGACCGCGCCGATAGGGGCGCGGATTGCGTCGAGGCGCTGATAGGCGCCTTGATAAAGCTGGAGATTGGGCGTCGGCAGGCCGGTGCCGACGCACATCAAGGCAACATCGGTGCTGGCATTGACCTGCAGGCGCTCGTCGTTGAGATAGGCGCCTTCCCCCTTGATCGTCGTAAACATCTCGCCGGAGACGGGATTGTAGACCAGTCCGCATATGGTCTCGTCGCCGCGCCTGAGCGCGATGGTGATCGTGTAATGTTGGCCGAAGAGGAAATTGGTGGTGCCGTCGATTGGATCGACCAGCCAGCGATGATCCTGATCGGCTCCTTCCACAGGCGCAAATTCCTCGCCGGTCAGTCCCCAGGGATATCGGCCGAGCAGACGCTTTCGGATCAGCGTCTCTGAATCCCTATCGGCGTCGGAAACGAAGTCTCCCGGCCCCTTGACGCCGATCTCGATGTCGCGAAAGCGCCGGAAATGGTCGAGCGTCAATGCGCCGGCTTCGCGGGCGGTGGCGACCATGTGCTCGAGGATGGCGCTGTAATTGACTGTCATTTGCTGAAAACCTCCGCCAGCCCTTCTGGATCATCGGTGGTGATCTGGTCCACCTTGAGCCCTAAAAGGCGCGTCACTTGCTCGATGGATTGCGGCGTGACGCTGTTGATCGTCCAAGCATCCACACGGCGGCCCGCGGCATGGATCGGGGCGATGATATCGACACCAGCATCCGCAGCTGCAAGCACGATCTCGTACGCGAGGTAGATCATGTCCGCATCGGGTGCTGTGGCAAGTGCGTCTTCGATGAAGCCCAGATAGTTTCCGCTTGCCTTCAACTCTGCAAGGGTGCCGCGATGGCAGGGGTCATAGCCAGTGCGAAGGCCGGGGGCCGAGCCAGCCAGCGCGGTAATAGCGTCGAAATCGCCGCCTGACAGGATCACCGACTTTGCGATGGGTGAAACGCTTATCCCGAAGCCGGCGACCACCTGTGGGGCAAGCGCCTGCCGGTTTTCCTTGAAATCGAGCTGTAGCAGGGCGTCGGGATGAACGGTGTCGTCCGCAAGCAGGGCGCAAAGGTCTTCGAGCAGCATCACTTTCGAAGCGATTGGCTGGCCGTCATTATCGCGCAGGTGAAGCTGTCGCAGGGTTGCGGCGGATGTATCGCGTACCCGGCCGGTGCCAGTGGTTTCCCGCTCCAGCGTCCGGTCATGCAAAACGGCGCAACCGTGATCGCCATGAATGACGAGATCGACTTCGATGCTTGCACCGAGCCGCATCGCTTCGATGATACGCTCCCCCGTAAAGACCGGATCGGAAGCACGGCGGCGGCCGCGGTGCCATTTGAGCCAGGTTTTGTGGCCGTTGCGGTCGATGAGTATCGGATGGGTCATGTCAGCTCCGGTAGATCGGGCGGTTGTCGCGATAGGCCGTGATGGAACGGGGCGAAATCCGTACCCCCTGTCCCGCCCGGAACATATCCGGATGGGAGACCATGGATTTGATCCTGGTACCATCGGTCAGATCAAGGTCGACAAGGCCATGGGTGCCATAATCCGTCACCCGGTGCACACTCCCCTCCGGTGTTTCGGAGGTCGCCAGATCGATGGCTTCCGGGCGAATGGCGAGAATGGCCGGGCCATCAGAGATGGGAAGCGGAAAGGTGAAACCAGCGCGCATGAAGTTCCCATTTGAAACCGTGCCCTCAATCAGGTTCATGGTGCCGATGAAGCCGGCGACGAAAGGGGTCTGCGGCTCCCGGTAGATCACATTCGGCCGGTCGATCTGTTCGGTCTTGCCATTCGCCATCACGACGATGCGGTCTGCCATGGAAAGCGCCTCGTCCTGACCGTGAGTGACGAACAGCGTGGTGATGCCGAGACGCTGCTGGATATCCCGAACCTCTTCCCGCAGCCTTTCGCGCAGATGCTGGTCGAGACTAGCGAAGGGCTCGTCAAGAAGCAGGATTTTCGGCTCCAGAACCAGCGAGCGGGCAAGCGCCACACGCTGCTGCTGGCCGCCCGAAAGCTGGCTCGTGGCTCGCTCGCCATAACCGGAGAGACCGACGAGTTCGAGCACGGCCTCCACTTTCTCCCTGATCACGGCAGCCGGCATGCGGCGCAGTTTGAGGCCGAAAGCAAGGTTTTTGAACACATTCATGTGGCTCCAGAGCGCGTGACTCTGGAATACCATGCCGGTCGGTCGCCGCTCCGGAGGCAGGCGGGTGACGTCTTCGCCATCTATGGTGATTTGCCCGCCTGTCGGTTGCTCGAACCCGCCAACCATGCGCAGCAATGTCGATTTCCCCGAACCGGAGGGGCCGAGAAGGCAGACGAGTTCGCCATCAGCGACATCGAGCGAGAAACTGTCGACTGCCTTGGTACCACCGGAAAAGCTTTTCGTGACCTGGCGAATGTGGAGTACGGACATGTAGATTTCCTAACCGCCGAAACCGCGGGCAAATGCGCCGCCTCCGATGACGCGGCGGGCGAACATGAGGGCAATGAAGGACGGCACCCAGAGCAGGACGGACAGAACTGCACCATACTGGATGACCATCTGATTGTTGATGTAGCTGATCATCAAAACCGGCATCGTACGAATGCCGGGCGCCCCGATCAGCCATGCACCTTCGGTCTCATAAAAAGTACCAACGAAGCTCAGCATAACGGCGGCGGCAATAGTCGGTCCCGCCTGTGGCAGGGTAATTGACCAGAAGACCCTGAGCGGGCTGGCGCCGACATCCCGGGCGGCTTCTTCCATGCGCCGATCGACGGCCTGGAAGGCCGCCACGGGAATCCAGATCATGAACATCAGCGTGCCGACCAGCTGGATGAGAACGACGCCCCAGAAGGTACCGATGAGGTTGAGCTGCAGGAAAATGGCGGCAATTGCCACCAGAAGGCCGAATTTCGGGAAGGCGTGGCCGGCGAGGAAGGAGAAGAACAGGAGGTTACGGCCGGGAAAGCTCATACGCGCGAAGGCGTATGCAGCAGGAAGGCAGATCACCGCCGAAAGCAGCGTCACAACCGTCGTCAGCCGCAGGCTCAGCATCAAAGCGTTCCACACGTCAGCGCGGCCCAGTGTCTGGCCCCAGAACCGGAAACCGAACTGTTGTGGGATGACATTGGGGAAACGCCAGACCTCGGTGAATGCCCATGTGCCCACAACAAGCAGCGGCCCGACGATGGCGATGGTGAGAAGCGTAGCAAAAAAAATGCCGGGCCAGTCCATGCGGGCCCGAGCCCGCGTCATCGTCGTCATGTCATTTCCCCTGGTTGCGCGCGACCGAACGCACATAAAACAGGCCGAAAGCAATGCAGAAACCGAAAGCGATGACGGCCTGTGTCATGGCGCCGATGGGATCCTGCACTTCGCGCAGCGTGCGCTGCATGAAAGGGCCAAGCATTTCGGGAGAGGCCGGTCCGAGAAGATATGGAAGGGTGAAGGAGGAAAAAATGCCGAGCACCGAAAAGGAAAGCGCCACGAGAATGGAATTGGTAATGCGTGGCAGGATGATGTGACAGAAAACCTGCAGCGCGTTTGCGCCGACATCCCGCGCCGCCTCTACCGACTGGTTGGCAACGCTTCCAAGCCCCGCGAGCAGGATAAGCACGGTCAGCGGAATATTGTCCCAGACAAGACCGATGACGGGTCCCCAGGGCGTGAGATAGGGCGTGCGGATTTTCGGCAGGTCGACGGCGTTGAGCAATATGTCAACCATGCCGTTCGGACCGAGAACGCGGATGAAGGCGAAGGCGAGGATGATGGAGGGCACGAACATCGGGAATATGGCCAGCGCCTGCACGTAGGCCGAGAGGCGGCCCTGCGAAAAGCGCAGGTAAAGCGCGATCGGCAGGCAGATGACCAGCAGGAGGATCGCGCAGACCATCGTCGTCCACAACGTCACGGCAAGATTGTCGAGACTGTAGCGGTCCGAGAAGAAAAAGTCGTAGCTGGAAAGGTCGAAACGCGTTTCACCATTCGCGTCGATGCGCCAGACAGTGCGGCCGATGGCGTTGATCGCTGGCCATATAACGAGCCAGATCATCAGGAATACGGGTATGGCAACGAGCAGGAGGCCGCTTGGCCTCCTGCCTGACGTATTGTCCATGAGCGGGCGAGCCACTCCTTCTGCGACTTCGGTCACGACTTGCGGTCAACGTTGGGAGCGACGTTGCGATACCAGCCATCATTAATGGCGGTTTCCCATTTACCGGCTGGGAAGGTTGGAATAGTCTGGGGGATGATGTCGGCGAAACGCTTGCGCAGTTCTGCCGGCACAAAGTCCCAGGAAACGCCGGGGAAGCCGCCAAGTTCGGTGAGGATTGCCCCCTGGATTTCTTCCGACAGCACGAAATTCGCGAGCTTCAGGGCCGCATCGCGATTGGCGCCGTTCGCCAGTACGACGGCACGCGAAAAATTGCCGCACAGCGCGAGATCCTGAAGCTGCACCAGACCGGTTTCCTTCGGCAGAACGCCCTGGTCGATGGCCTGAAGCACCTGGTCGGACCAGACCGGGGTCATGGTGACGACGCCTTGGGAAAGAAGCTGCAACGACTGGGTGTTGCCGGACGAGTAGGCGCCCTTGTCGTAAAGCGACGGTGCGATGTCCTTGAGCAGTTCCCATGCCTTGCCGAGCGCCTTGTCGCCTGCTTCCGGCGTGTAATTGTCGACAGTGAATGCCTTGGGATCAAGGCCGTTCGCCTGATGGATGGCGCGACGAACAAAATTGCCGCCCGAACCGCCCTTGTCGGGGCGGTTGTAAACGAATTGACCCGGATTGGCCTTGATCCAGCTGACGAGCTGATCCCATGTCTTCGGCGCATCCGCCGGCTTCAGCTTGCTCGTGTCATAGGCGAGCAGGACCTGGCTGCCGCGATAGGGCAGGCTGTACTCGCTCTGGATAGCGAGCGGGTTGACACGCGAATAGTTGGAAAGCCCGGCCTTCGCCATGTTCACATAGATACCGGCTTCGATGGCGCCGGCAGGCAGCAGTGGATCGGCCGTTTCGAAATAATCGGCCTGCGGATCGGTACCGGTCTGCTTCGCGGCAACGGCGCGCTCGCCGATGGCGATAATACCGGCGCCGTCGCCGGCGTCGACCAGATTGAGCTTCAGGCCAGGATTGGCGGCTTCAAAGGCGGGCTTGATCGTGTTGGACCAGAAATCGAGGATGTTTGTATCCGAACTGGTGTACCAGTCGATCGTGCCTGCAGCGGCGAAGCTCATGCGCGGTGCAAGGGCGAGACCGGCGGCGGCGCCTGCGGCGGACATCATAAAGGTGCGGCGTTTCATCTATGTCTCCGATATTGTCGGCGCGAGTGGAACTGTCGAGCGCTGCCCGAGGGGCTGGTAGGCGCAGGCCAGTCGTTGCACAGCCGTGCATTTTTGGACCAGCCGGCGGCGGTTCTAATGTCTTTCCATAACGCTTTCGTGACAGTCCGCCCGCGACGCCTCGGAGCCGCGCGCTCATATCGCGCTTATTCGCGACGGAGCATAAAGAAAAACCCCGCCGAAGCGGGGTTTCCGTTACCAGGTCTGGCGACCATACCAGTCGTCAATGTCTTTTCGGGTGCGGTCCTTCTCGTAACCATAGCGCTCCTGAATCTTGCCTTCCAGCTGTTCGCGCTTGCCGTTGATGACGTCAAGGTCATCGTCGGTGAGTTTGCCCCACTGCTCCTTGACCTTGCCCTTCATCTGCTTCCAGTTACCTTCAACACGATTCCAATCCATTGGATCCTCCCACTGTTTTTGGTCTGCACCTGTAAATGTGCGAAGGCAGATCGGGTTCCGGCAAAACGCGAACATCGCACCCGGGCTTGAAACATTGGGCGAAGATAAAGCGCGGCACAGAATTCCTTTCCGTGTGCGTTTCTGCATGACGGAACAATCGCTGCCCTCGATTGTTAGCTTCACTGGAAAGCCACGGTCCTTAGCGGGCTTTGCTTTCGTGTAGAGCCGCAGGGTTCAGCGTGTCATGAACAAGATCTTCACTCGCTTTGCGAGCCGTATCGCATCTTTCTCAGGTTCGCCCAGCGCCTTTGTCGTAGCGCTCGCCACCGTCCTCATCTGGGGCATCAGCGGACCCCTGTTTGATTTTTCGGAGGTCTGGCAACTCGTCATCAACACCGGCACAACGATCGTCACCTTCCTGATGATTTTTCTCGTACAGAATTCCCAGAACAGGGATTCCGCCGCGATGGAGGCGAAACTGGACGAGTTGCTGCGGGCCGTAGAGCAGGCGCGCGCCGACTTCATCGGCATCGAGCATCTGACGGAGGACGAGATCGAGGAGATCCGGACCCGTCTCGAAAAAGAAAACGGGCGGGAAAGCAACAAGCCGCCGCCCCATCACGCCATGGATCGTCTGCTTTCCCGGCGTTAGTCACCGGCCTCCTGACCGATGGCCGATCATTGTTCACAACACTTTCCAAACCCTGGAAAGACCGTATGGCAGAAGGAGTTACCATGTCACTCACCGTTCTTGCTCTGAACGCGACGCTCAAACCGTCGGCCACGTCTGAACCATCCTCCACCGAGAAGCTGCTGGACCTCATATTACGGGAATTCGCCCGCCAGGATATCAAGGCCGAGACGATCAGGCTCGCCGATCACGATATCAAGCCGGGCGTCAGTTCAGACGAGGGCGAAGGCGATGCCTGGCCGGCCATTCGGGAAAAAATACTGAAGGCCGATATCCTGCTCATGGGAACACCGATCTGGCTTGGCCAACCTTCGAGCGTTTGCAAGAGAGCGCTGGAGCGCATGGATGCATTCCTGGAGGAAACCGATGATGAGGGTCGGATGGTTTCTTATGGCCGGTTGCGGCTGTCGCGGTTGTCGGAAATGAAGACGGCGCCCATCATGTCTCGGCGGAGCTCTTTCAGGCGCTGAATGACGTCGGCTTCACCATCCCTGCCAATGCTGTTGCCTATTGGGTCGGGGAAGCGATGGGGTCGACGAATTTCGTGGATCTGGACAAGACGCCCGATGCCGTCAAAACCATGGTCAGCATGCTGGTGCGCAATACCGCGCACCTGGCGGCTCTTCTCAGGAATTCCCCGTATCCCGGCAGCGATCAGTAGCGCGGATTTTGTTCCGGCTGGTGAACAGGCACCGCCTCGGTCGCCGCGCGGAGGCGACGGTTCAAGCGGCACCCCCTCATTATTTTTTGGAACTCTCCGCCTCCCGCTTTGTTCGGAAGGTGCCTTTCCCGGGCCGGAAAGGCACCGTCTCCGACGGGAAGTATGGCTGATGGTGAAAAGGGAGGAAGACCCAAATGAAGAAGACTTTTTTCATGGCGTTGTTTGTTGGAGCCGGGGCTGTTTCGGCCTTTGCCCAGCAGGCTCCGACAGCAAATCCCGGTGGTGATACGCCGGCGGTTGTGACGCCGGATACGAAAAATCCGACGGCTCCGGTGGAAGGCGCCAACAGCTTTACGGAGGTGCAGGCGAAGAAGCGGATGGAGGAGTCCGGTTACACCGGGATCACAGGCCTCACCAAGAATGACAAGGGCGTGTGGATGGCATCGGGAATGAAAGACGGAAAAACCGTGGCCATAGCACTCGATTACCAGGGCAACGTCGTCGCCAGGTGAGGGCAGGACTTAAGCGCACGGACTTTTGGGAGAAACATGATGAGAACCGTAACTGCACTTTTTGATGATTATGATGATGCAAGTAACGCCGTCAGCGAACTCGAGCGCGCGGGCATCCCCTCAAGCGACATCAGCATTGTGGCCAGTAACGCCGACAGACGCCACGGCGAGGACAGCAAAGCCGCTGAAGGTGCCGGCACCGGTGCCGGCATCGGGGCCATTGTCGGCGGCGCCGGCGGCCTGCTGACGGGCCTCGGCATGATGGCTATACCCGGTGTCGGACCCGTCGTCGCCGCTGGCTGGCTGGCCGCCACCGCCGTCGGTGCGGCAGGCGGTGCTGTTGCCGGAGGAGCCACTGGCGGATTGATCGGAGCCATGACCCGCTCAGGCGTTTCGGAAGAGGACGCCAATGTCTATGCGGAGGGCGTGCGCAGAGGCGGAACTCTCGTCACTGCGCGGGTTGAAGACGATTTTGTGCCTGAGGCGGAGGCTATCCTCCGACGCTCGAACTGGGTCGATCCCTTCGAACGGCGTTCGGCCTATGGTCAGGAGGGCTGGACGCGTTTTGACGAAACGTCGAGGCCCTACGCCGCTGAAGATGTTGAGCAGGAGCGGAACCGATATCGCCGCTCGGCGCTTTGACAGGAGCATTCCTCACCGCCCACCGGGCGTGGCGTCCTGCCACGCCCTTGCGAAAAGCTTTCAGGAGTTACCATGGCCAAAAAACCGGACACCACCGCATCGGCGGGAAAAAGCGACGTTGTTACGATCCACGACCAGAAACTTTCCCGCGGCGAGGGCGGCGAGTTGCACCAGACCGCCGAAGGCGACGCACCCGTCTTGACGACAGCGCAGGGCGGGCCAGTCGCCGACGACCAGAATACGCTTCGCGTCGGTCCTCGTGGCCCGCTTGTCATGGACGATTTCCATTTCAGGGAAAAGCTCTTTCATTTCGATCATGAGCGAATTCCAGAACGTGTCGTTCATGCCCGCGGTTATGGGGCCCATGGCTATTTCGAGACCTACGATTCCCTAGCCGCCTACACGAAAGCGGATCTCTTCCAGCGTGCGGGCGAAAAAACCCCGGCTTTCGTGCGTTTTTCGACCGTGGCCGGCAATAAGGGCTCTTTCGATCTTGCGCGCGACGTGCGCGGCTTCGCCGTCAAGCTTTATACGCAGGAAGGCAACTGGGATCTCGTCGGCAACAATATCCCGGTATTCTTCATCCAGGACGCCATCAAATTTCCCGACCTCATCCATGCCGCAAAACAGGAGCCAGACCGCGACTTTCCGCAGGCGCAAACGGCTCATGATACGTTCTGGGATTTCATCAGCCTCACGCCCGAAAGCATGAACATGGTCATGTGGATCATGTCCGACCGCACCATTCCGCGGTCGTTCCGGTTCATGGAAGGGTTCGGCGTGCACACCTTCCGTTTCATCAACGCGAAAAACCAGTCGACTTTCGTGAAGTTTCACTGGAAGCCGAAGCTGGGTCTCCAATCCGTGGCGTGGAACGAGGCGGTGAAGATCAATGGTGCCGATCCCGATTTCCACCGTCGCGATCTCTGGGCGGCCATCCAGTCCGGCAATTTTCCGGAATGGGAGTTGCAGGTCCAGCTTTTCGACCAGGATTTCGCCGACAGCTTCGATTTCGATGTCCTCGATCCCACCAAAATCATTCCCGAGGAGATATTGCCGCCGCAGCCGGTCGGCAGGCTGGTTCTCGACCGCATGCCGGACAACTTCTTTGCCGAAACCGAACAGGTGGCGTTCATGACGCAGAACGTGCCGCCGGGGATCGATTTCAGTAACGACCCGCTGCTGCAGGGAAGAAATTTCTCCTATCTCGATACACAATTGAAGCGTCTCGGCGGGCCGAACTTCACGCACCTGCCCATCAATGCGCCCAAATGTCCCTTCGCGCATTTCCAGCAGGACGGCCACATGGCGATGCGCAATCCAACGGGGCGCGCCAATTATCAGCCCAACTCCTTTGGCGAAGGCCCGCGAGAATCGCCAGCGCGCGGCTTTACACATTTTGCAGGCGAAGAGCAGGGCGCCAAGGCGAGATTGCGGCCGGAGAGCTTCGCAGATCACTATAGTCAGGCGAGGCAATTCTATCTCAGCCAGACTCCTCCCGAACAGCGCCATATCGCCTCCGCCCTCACTTTCGAGCTGAGCAGGGTGGAGACGGTCGCCATACGTGAACGGATGGTGTCACACCTCCTCAACATCGATGAAACGCTTGCGTCGACAGTTGCCCAGAAGCTTGGTTTCCAGTCGATGCCTAAACCGGCGGAGGCGGCAGTGCCGACCCGACAGGACCTGGAGCCTTCACCCGCCCTCAGCATCGTCAATCGAGGGCCGCAACGTTTCGAAGGGCGCAAGCTCGGCATTCTCATTACGGATGGCGTCGACGCAAAATTGCTGCAGGGGCTGACCGAGGCTGTTACGGCCGAGAAGGCCGTCTTCGAGTTGATCGCGCCTAAAGTCGGGGGCGCCGTGGCTTCGGACGGCACTCTCATTAAAGCGCATTACATGATCGATGGCGGTCCTTCGGTTCTCTTTGATGCGGTGGCCTTGTTGACATCGGCAGAGGCCATCGACGATCTCGTCAAGGAAGCAACGGCCCGGGATTTTGTCGCGGATGCGTTCCAGCACTGCAAGTTTATCGGTTATGACCAGTCGGCCCTGCCATTGCTGGAAAAGGCCGGAATTGCCGATGCCATGGATGAAGGCGTCTTGCCTCTGCCGGGAGAAGACGGGTTGGCAGCCTTTGTTTCCGAACTCGGCAAGTTGCGCGTTTGGGCGCGCGAACCGTCGGTCAAGCTTGGGAAGGCATCAGTCCCTGTCGCTAACGGATAACGCAACCGGCGGCGTGCCCTCATCGTTTGAGGGAGCGCCGCGCCCGCGGCCAGTGCGCCGCAGCACCGGCAGACGAAAGTGCCGCCACATTTGGCGGCACTTCTCACCCGGAGGTCTTGTCCAGAGCGAGGTCTGATTATGAAGCTTGTCCGCGACAACGGATTGACCATCGTCCTTGTCCTTGCATCACTGCTGACGATCGGCGGCATGTTCGCCACAGGCTGGGTCGTTGAGGAAAGCCCGCACCACAAGCGCGGCACGGATGATTGAGGTGGAGTCCGGCCGTGCCGGATGTGGCTTCGTGGCGCCGGAAGTGCTGCGAGGCTATTTCCCATCCGGCTCTGCCATCTTGCGGTGTTGTCTGGCGAGCGTTTCCGCCGGCGTTACATTGGCCATCGCCGACATCAGCTTGTTTTTCCAGCCGGACACGACATCGCCCTCACCATTCATCATCGCCTCATAGCCGGCCTTGGCCACGAAACCGGGATCATCCTTCTTCTGTCTGCCAACGGGGGTGTCGAGCATGTCCGCACGCTCGAAGAACTCCGTGTCCGTCGCGCCCGGCATCAGGCAGGTTACCGTGACACCCGTGCCATCAAGCTCTTCGCGCAGCGCGAAGGAAAAGGAATTGATGAACGCTTTGGTAGCGTTATAGACCGCCTGAAACGTGCCCGGCATGAAACCGGCGATGGAACCCGTAAACAGGATACGTCCATTGCCACGCTGGCGCATTCCGCCTGCAAGGGCATGAACCAGCGCAATCGTGCCGCTGATATTGGTGGCGATGACCCGCTGGATGTCCTCCATTCTCTGATCGAGAAAGCCATCGCCCAGGCCCTGTCCTGCGTTGGCGAACAGAAGATCGACGGGCCGCGACGAGGCGGTGATGCGGGTGAGAAGCTCCTCCACGCCCGCCTGTGTCGAAAGATCGGCCCGCACCGCCTCTACCTGCGTGCCGGCCGCGCGCAGCCGGGTGGCCGCGGCATCGATGTCATTTTCATCGGCCACGATGATGAGGTCGTAACCATCCTGCGCGGCGCACCGGGCGAGCTCATAACCGATGCCGGACGAAGCGCCGGTGACGACTGCAAGGCCCTTGGTGGATTCTTCCCTGCTCATGATCACCTCCTACGGCTTCAGGACGACTTTGATGCAGCCATCGTCGCGGTGGCTGAAGGTGTTGTAGAGGTCGGGTCCTTCATCGAGGGTGGCGCGATGGGTAATGACGAAGGACGGGTCGATTTCGCCTCTTTCGATGCGGCCCATGAGGTTGGGTAGGTAGGCCTGAACGGGCGTCTGCGCCATCTTGAACGTCAGGCCGCGATTGATGGCGGAACCCATGGGAATTTTGTCAAGAAGACCGCCATAGACGCCGACCAGCGAGACCGTACCGGAATTGCGGCAGCAATAGATTGCCTGACGAAGTACATGCGGCCGGTCGGTCCCCATGAAGGTGGCGACCTTGATGCGGTCGATCCTCGAATCCCATCCTGCCGCGGGATCGGGCTCCGTTCCTACCGCATCGATACAGGCATCCGCGCCGCGACCATGGGTCAGTTCCATGATGCGGTCGTAAATGTCCTCGTCGAGGTAATTGAGCGTCATCGCGCCGGCTTTCGCCGCGAGATCGAGCCTCTCCTGCACGGCGTCGATGGCGATGACCCGTTCCGCACCGAGGAGAAAGGCGGAACGGATCGCCATCTGACCCACCGGACCGCAGCCCCAGATGGCAATCGTATCGCCCGGCTGGATGTTGCAGAAGTCCGCGGCCATATAGCCGGTCGGAAAGATATCGGACAGGAAGAGGACCTGCTCGTCGGTCAGACCGTCCGGAACCTTTATCGGCCCGACATCGGCGTAAGGCACTCGCATATATTCCGCCTGGCCGCCGCTGAAGCCACCGAGAAGATGGGTGTAACCGAACAGGCCGGCGGGCGAATTGCCCCACATCTTCCGCACCTTGTGCGGATCGGGATTGCTGCGTTCGCAGCCGGAATAATAGCCACGCTTGCAGAAGAAGCACTCGCCGCAGGCGATGGTGAAGGGGACGACCACGCGGTCTCCGACCTTGAGCGCGGTATTGTCCTTACCGACCTCAACCACCTCGCCCATGGTTTCGTGGCCCATGATGTCGCCGCTGTGCATGTCCGGCATGATGCCATTATAGAGGTGGAGGTCTGAGCCGCAGATCGCGCAGGCCGTGACCCTGATGATCGCATCGCGGCCATGCTCGATTTTCGGATCGGGAACGCTTTCGCAGCGAATGTCGTGTTTGCCGTGCCAGGTCAGTGCCTTCATGTCGCTCACCTTCATTGTCTGCTGGGTTGTCAGAAGCGCCCTTTGTCGAGCGGGTGCCTAACCGGGCGTCCGCGCGAAAGTTCCCCGCGGCACCGGGACCTTCTCGCTCCCGGCGGCAAGGCAGGGCGGAATTTTTTCTAGAGAATGGAAACCCGCCGCGCTTTCAGAGGTTCGGTTACTCAGCAATTCGGGAGTTCATCGCTCATGACATCACGACGCAAGGCAGCTCCCGATATCGGGTTTAAGCCCGGTCCGGCCGGCGGCTGGGGATCGGCCAAGTCGGTGGGAGAGGTGCTGTTGAGGGAACATGTTCCCCTGTCCGGTCCGACATTGCTGAAACACCAGAACAAGCCGCAGGGGTACATGTGCGTCAGCTGCGCCTGGGCGAAACCGGCCAAGATCCATCCCCTGGAATTTTGCGAAAATGGCGCGAAAGCCACCGCGTGGGAAATAACGAACCGACGCGCCGACAGTGCGTTTTTCGCCAGACACACCCTTGCCGAACTGGAGGGCTGGCGCGACTACGATCTGGAAGAGCAGGGCAGGCTGACGCAGCCGATGCGTTGGGACGCGGCCACGGACAGATATCTGCCGGTCAGCTGGCAGGCCGCATTCGAGGAGATCGGCCGGGAGCTGCGCGCTATCGCGCCGCAGCAGGCGGAGTTTTACACCTCAGGCCGCGCCTCGCTGGAAGCATCTTACATGTACCAGCTCTTTGCCCGCATCTATGGCAGTAACAATCTGCCGGACTCATCCAACATGTGCCATGAAAGCTCGTCCGTCGGCCTGCCCGAAAGCATCGGCGCTTCCGTGGGAACGGCGATCCTTTCGGATTTCCAGAATTGCGACTGCATTTTCTATATGGCGCAGAATGTCGGAACATCCTCGCCGCGACTGCTGCACGATCTGCAGGATGCGGTCGACCGCGGCGTGAAGATACTGACATTCAACATGCTGCGGGAGGCGGGGCTGGAGCGCTTCGTCAACCCGCAGTCGCCCGGCCAGATGCTGGCGACCCCCGCGACGCCGATCTCGACGAAGTATTACCAGGTGAAGAATGGCGGCGATATCGCTGCCCTTTTCGGTATCTGCAAGGCGCTTGTCGAGGCAGACGACGTGCTGCATGCGAGTGCCGCAAGCAAGGTTTCCGGCTCGGATGGGCAGCCGCGCGATCCGGCCAATGCGGCGGCGGTCGCATTTGCCGCTGCCATTGCCGCGGCTGACAAGAAGCATGTGCTCGATCATGATTTTCTTGCCGAGCACACGGCGGGTTTTGACGATTTCGCCGCTGCAGCCCGCCGCCATGAATGGGAGGAGCTGGAGCGCGTTTCAGGCCTGACCCGCGAGGAGATGATGGAAGCCGCCGCCATATATGCGGATTCCGACGCGGTGATGATGGTCTATGGCATGGGCCTCACCCAGCATGTGATGGGCGTGGAGAACGTTCACATGGTTGCCAACCTCGCGCTGCTGCGCGGCAATATCGGCAAGCCGGGTGCAAATATCTGTGCCGTCAGGGGCCATTCGAATGTGCAGGGCCAGCGTACAGTCGGCATTACGGAAAAACCCGGCCTCGTGCCGCTGGACAAGCTCGCCGACCTATACCAGTTCCAGCCGCCCGCGTGGGAAGGCCACTCGACGGTCGACAGCTGCAAATCCATTCTCGCCGGGGAAACAAAGGCTTTCATCAGCCTCGGCGGCAATTTTTTGCGGGCAGCGCCGGAAACCGAGGCGATGGAAGCCGCGTGGCGCAAGCTGCGGCTGACGGTCCAGATCGCAACGAAACTCAATCGCAGCCACGTCATCCACGGCGAGATCGCCTTTCTGCTTCCCTGTCTCGGACGCATCGAAATCGATGAACAGGCGACAGGGCCCCAGGCCGTCTCCATGGAAAGTTCCGTTGCGCATTTCCATGGTTCGCGTGGCAGGGCAAAGCCGGCCAGCCGGGAGTTGCTCTCGGAACCGGCGATCATTGCGGGCATGGCCGTGGCGACGTTGACGCGCGGCAACGTTCCTTGGCAGCAATGGGTTCACGATTATTCGCGCATTCGCGACGCCATAGAGCAAACCTATCCGGAAACCTTCAGGAACTTCAACGAACGGCTTTTCAAACCCGGGGGCATCCCGCGCCCATTGCCCGCAAGGGAGCGAAAATGGGTAACCTCAAGCGGCAAGGCGAATTTCCTGACCCCCGGCCGCCTGTTCCCCGAATTCCCGCCTGAGGCGTCGGGTCCGGACGTCCTGCACCTGTCGACGTTGCGATCCAACGACCAGTTCAACACGACCGTCTACGGCTATAGTGACCGTTTTCGCGGCGTGGAAGGAACGCGGCAGGTTCTGTTCATGAATGTCGATGACATCGCCCTGCTTGGGTTTGCCGACGGCGATATCGTCGATATCGTTACGGCAATCGAGCCGCAGACGCCAAGGGCGGTCCGCGGGTTCAGGATCGTTGCCTATGATATTCCCCATGGCTGTTGTGCTGGCTATTTTCCGGAAACCAACCCGTTGTTTCCGCTGAGCCATCATAGTCCGAAAGCGAAGACGCCATCATACAAGCTGCTGCCCGTCCGATTGACGCCGTCAACCACGGTTCCTTCCAACTGAGGATGCTCGAGGTGCGGGATGCGGAGGAGGGAAAAGGCCAATCGTTCAGCGACACTTCTATGGTCCGCTCTATGCGGTTCTTTAATCGGGGCAGCGGCGATCATGGGTTACTGGCGTGAACCGCGAACATTCCGCAGCGACCCTCCCGTAACGGCAGCGCTTGAGCGATTGCGCTTCATGCCCGTTCCTGTGGCCGGCGCGCCGCCGGAAGTTTATTTTGCTCTCGGCAGGCCGTTCGAAAACGGTGCTTATGATCTTTCCCAGGGAAAACGCCTCTATTCATGGTTCGGATGCCCGGCTTGCCACGGTGAAGGCGAAGGCGGCAAAGGTCCATCGTTTCTCGACGGTCAATGGATTTATGGACCATCCATGGTCTCTGTCGCGGCGTCGATCAGGGATGGCCGGCCGCACGGCATGCCGCCTTTCCGCGCCAGGATGACGACTGAAGAGATCTGGCAGCTTGCGGGATATGTGAGAACCATCGGGGCCTATTCGCCATCGGTGGCGGCCCCGGCCCGTAATGACGACCGTCAGACCCGTCCGGCTGAGAACCGGGCGCCTGCTGCCATCCTCTTCAACGAAGGGTCAGCGTGGAAAAGACCGGAGGAGCCGGTGCCTTGAAGATCGTCGCCGCTCTCCTTGCTGTCCTTACCCTGCTTTCGGGGTGCGGCGACGTTCAGTCGGTGCTGAACGCTGCGGGGCCGTCAGCGTCGATGTTGAAGAATCTGATCCTCTTCATCGTGGCGGTGAGCCTCGTCGTGTGGCTGGCAGTGATCGCGATCCTGATCCTGTCTCTCGTCAGAAGCCGGCGGGTGGCGCAGGACGAGACGGCAAGCGGCAAGCGATTGCAGCTTTTCGTCACGGGCGCGGTGATGATGACGGTTTTCATTGTCGCCGGCCTGACGCTTGCGAGCTTTCTTGCAACGCGGGCCATAAACTTCACCGGCGAGGCAGACTTGACGATACGTGTTCGCGCCCAGCAATGGTGGTGGCAGTTCATATACGAAGATGCGACACCGGATGGCGGTTTTCAGACCGCCAACGAAATGCACATCCTGGTCGGGCGGAATGTCCGGGTATTGCTCGAAAGCCCGGATGTGATTCATTCCTTCTGGGTGCCCAGCCTTGCCGGCAAGATGGACCTCGTTCGTTGGGCGTCCTCGTCGCGCTGGTTTTTTCCTTCGCACTCCTTCTTCAGGGGGCAGCGACATTGCTGCTGAACCCATGCGCGCGCTGACACTGATCTTCCTGTTGCTGGTCAGCGCCGGGCCGCTCTCGGCCCATGAGGGGGAGGCGCATCCGACGGCGATGATATGGACTTTCGATGGCTGGATCATCGGACCGCTGCTCGTCGCAGCCGGCCTTTTCAGTATCGGTTTTTTTCGGCTGTGGAGACGGTCGGGCACCCGCCGGTGGATGGCGAGGTCCGCCTTCGCCTTTTCCGGCGGCTGGCTTGTTCTGGTTGCTGCACTTGTCTCTCCGATCCATTCCATGGGCGAGCACCTGTTTACGTTCCACATGATAGAGCACGAGATGGTAATGGGGGTTGCCGCGCCGCTGATCGTGCTGGCGCGCCCCGTCGGTATCTTTCTCTGGAGCATGCCGCGCATGGTTCGTCGTCGTCTGGCTGCGGTGATGACCGACAGGCGCGTGCGGGCCAGCTGGAATGTTCTTGCCGGCGGGGCTGTGGCAACATCACTGCACGGGCTTGCCATCTGGGGCTGGCATGCGCCTGCGCTGTTCGATGCGACGGTGAGCGACATGCCACTGCACCGGATACAGCATCTCTTTTTCTTTCTGACCGCGATCCTGTTCTGGTGGGCAGTTTTCTGGCGCGCGGACCGGGGGCTTGCGGCCTGGCACCTGTTTGTCACGATGATGCATACCAGCATTCTCGGCGCCCTGATCGCGCTAGCGCCACAGGTGATTTACGTGGCCCAGACCCGAGACGCGCCGGCATGGGGCCTGACGCCCTTCGAGGACCAGCAGCTTGCCGGTCTCCTGATGTGGGTGCCTGGCGGTGTCATCTATGCCGGGGCGGCGCTCGCGATGCTGGCGATGTGGATTTCCCGGTCGGGCAGGGAGGACCGATATGGCGCGTCCCTTCTCTAGAACCGGCCTTATACTCGTTGCGGTGCTTTCGGCGGCGCTTGCCACGGGCATTGCGGTCGCAATCGTCAAGAACGTGTCACAGCGCGGCGCCGTTGCCACGGCAATGACTGGCGGTGATGCGCGCCTGGCGCGCGGGATTTTCCGGCGCTACGGCTGCACGGGCTGCCACGCGATCCCCGGCGTTGCCGGTGCGGACGGGAAGGTGGGGGGCGAACTACGTTCACTTCGCCAGCGGGTCTATATCGGTGACGGCCTCAACAACACACCGGACAACCTGATTCGCTGGATTGTCTCGCCGACGCATTTTTCGCGGCAGAGCGCCATGCCCGAAACCGGTATCACCGAGGCCGAAGCGCGCCATGTCGCGGCCTATCTTTATGCTCACTGACGGGTCACGGATGCGGGGTTTGCCTTGCCGGCAGGGCCTTGATGTAGCGGGCAATCGCGTCGCGATCTTCCTGTGGCAACTGCGAAAGATTGGCGACCACGTCCACCATTGCGGACCCGACATGTCCGTCCTGTGGCTTCTGGCCTGTTGCGAGCATGGTAGAGATGTCGGTCTGCGTCCACCTGCTGAGACGTGCCGGCGTGATGTTTGGCACAAAGCCCGTGCCTTCCGCGTCGGGACCACCAGCGAAACGGGTTTCCGGGCGGATGGCGGCGAAGATATTACGGCTGGAATGGCATTCGGCACAGTGGGCAAGCGTCTCCGTCAGATAGGAGCCGCGATCAAGAGCGGGATCGCCGGTGATCGCCTGCGGTTTGCCGACCTCTTCAAAGAACAAAAGCTTCCAGACGCCAACGGCACGGCGCAACCTGAAGGGTGGCCACAGATCATGCGGCGGCGCTTTGCCGGAAACAGGCGGCAGGGTCCGCAGATAGGCGTAAAGGTTTTTTATGTCCTCGATCTTCATTCCCGTATAGCTCGTATAGGGAAAGGCCGGATAATAATGGCGGCCGCCAGGCGATATGCCGGCGACCAGCGCATTTGCGAAATCTTCAACGGTCCAGGAGCCGATCCCATCGGCAATGTCGGGGGATATATTCGGCGGACGGAAAACGCCGAAGGAGGAGGAAAGCGCCAATCCGCCTCCGAGCACGAGCGAGTCCGGCTGTCCCGGCGTGGCATGGCAGGACCCGCAGCTTGCAGCCAGAAATACCAGTTTTCCCTGCTGCGGATCGCCGGGCGATGATCCGATGTCGTTCGGTCCGAAGACCGGCTTCGGCGTGGTCAGAAGCCAGCCCCCCAGGCAGGCCATCGCTGCGAGACACCATATCAACAGCCGGCCTGCCTGAACCGACAGATGAAAACCGGGAGTCTCGCGAACCATCATCGGAAAGGTCCATCGTCAGAGCATACTTTTATGATTGCGCCGGGTTCCGGCCGCACGGCTGATCCGCCGCTATCGAACTTCGCATGCCGTTTGTGGTTCCCGCGCGATCATATCGCCAGTCATGGCCGCCGTTCGGGAACAACAGGAGCCGACCGTAGTTAGGCCGGCACGTTCAATCCCAATGGAGGTCGGCACGTGGACCCGGAAACTGATCACGAGACCTGCAACAGCCTGAACATAGAGGCCGCAACCCCCAAGGTGGTCAAAATCATCATCGACGGTCGGACGCTCCTCGAAGGCGTGCTGAACACCGGAAGTGTTCTAAGCGTGCAGACGAAGGAGGGCGCCGAGCCGCAATCCATCGAACTGGTTGTCGAGGACCTGGCTCGGTAGCCGCTTCGCGAACACTCGGCGCGGCAAGGGCGCCGCGCCTCTAGCCGCGAAAGTCGCCCTCGTTGCTTTCCCGCTCGTCGTAATTGATGTCCCAGTCTTTTTCCGGCTTTTTTGTGCCTGGTGGTAGCTTGTTGGCGGTTGCGTCGTCCGAGCCGGTGATGACCCTCGGCTTCGCGCTCGCAACGCCGTTATTGGTCGAGGTCTTTTTGCCGGGAGCAAACTGGGGCGCGCTGTCCTTGTGAATCTGCTCGAGCTTGTCTTTCTTCGTCATGGCATCCTCCTGTCTGTCCCTAACCTTTTTACGCCAATGCTGTTCCCTCGAACCATCAGTACGGAACCGCTTTTTGCCCCCGGGGTTAGGAGGAGAGAGCGGACCGCAGGGTCTGCGCTGCAGGATGTTTTAAAAAAAAAGGGGCTTCCGCGATGACCCGATCACAGGACGATGTCAGGCCCGAACCCGGCACCGATGACGCACGCTCGACTGAAAGCGATGAAAGACGCAAAGACCGTGAAAAGGCGACAGAAAATGCCGAACGCGAAAGGCGCTCCCGGTATGGACGCGACGAAGACAAGGAGAACAACGATGACGGAATCGGCAACAACCACCGATCATGACACGATACGGAAATGGGCGGAGCAGCGCGATGGCCACCCTGCCAAAGTGGACGTCTCGGGCGATGGAGGGATCCTCAGGATCGATTTCGGTGAGCCGGAGGATGCGCTGAAGGCCATATCATGGGACGAGTTTTTTGAAATCTTCGAGGACAGGAAGCTGGCATTCCTTTATCAGGACAGAACGTCGGGCGGCGAGAGCCGCTTCAACAAGTTCATTTCACGCTGAGGGAGAGGCGAGTGAGCGACGAAACGGTATCGAGCATCCCGAACCGGGCACAGCAGCAAAAGGCATATCGGTTCTGGGCCCCGGTTTATGACCGTGTCTACGGCTTCTTTCTCAAGCGGGCGCAGATGGAGTTGGCCAGATGTGTGGGTGGTGCCGGTCGCGACATTCTCGAAATCGGCGTCGGCACGGGGCTGGTCCTTCCGCTTTATCCTCCGGCCAGCAACGTGACCGGGATCGACATTTCAGCGGACATGCTCCGGAAGGCCAAAACAAAGGTGGCAGGCGGTTCACTGCCGCATGTGAAGGCACTGCATGTGATGGATGCCTGCGAAACCACGTTTCCGGATGCGTCCTTCGACGTGATTTCGCTGCCCTTCGTCATCACGCTTATTCCCGATACCGGCCGGCTGCTTTCCGAATGCGCCCGAGTGCTGAAGCCGCGTGGCGAGATCGTCATCGTCAGCAAGATCACCGACAGCAGCGGCGCAGTTCGCCGCATAGAACAGATGGTCTCGCCGGTGGCCCATAACATCGGGCTCAGTTCGGCATTTCGTCTGGACGGGATTGAGGACTGGTTGCGCAGCAACCCGTCTTTCCATCTGGCGGAAAACAGGACGATTCCCCCAACCGGGTATTTTCGTCTGCTGCGTCTTTCCCGCTCGTCGCCGGAGACGTCTGAGAAGACCGCGTCCCTTTCGGGTCACTAGGACCTCTGGCACCGCCGAAAAAATACGCATTGTACGTTGGCGTACGGCAACCAAGCGGTAGATGGGCCATTTCCCTTCTATGTGAAAGGAAGGACCATGGCCAAACACGCTATAAATGAAGAGTCCGGCCCCGCACTAAGCGAAGCGCAACTTGAGACCTTGCGTATCGGAATTGCCGATCTCGCGCCAGCGCTGACGGCGTTTGCGCGTCGTTTCGTCAGAAATGACGAGGATGTCAACGATCTCGTTCAGGAAACCATGATGCGGGGGCTTCGTTCCCTGCACCGCTTCACCCCCGGAACAGCCCTGAAATCGTGGCTGTTCACTATTTTGCGGAACACCTTCTGTACCCGATACAAGGTTGCAAGGCGCGAATGCGTCGGGCTGCCGGCGGGAATAGAGCAAACGATGTCGGTCCCCGCCAGTCAGGAATGGCGGATGGAGCACGATGAAGTCATGCGCGCAATCCGCGATCTGGATGGGGATCAAAAGAAGGCGCTGCTGCTCGTTGCCGGAGGAACGAGCTACGCCGATGCAGCCTCCATCTGCGGCTGCAGGGTGGGCACCATCAAGAGCCGCGTCAACCGCGCCCGCGAATCCCTGCGGCGCAATCTCGCCTGACATCAGCGGGCCACTGCAAACAGCACACTGTAGCTGCAGGATTTCCCCTTTTGCCCGTCGATGTCGCCAAGCCGGTGGAAGATTTCCCCTTCCACCGGTGGCAGATCCGCCTGAGCATCGGATAAATTTGCCCTGAGCTGCAACCGGCCGGCCGCAAACACCCAGTCTATGGCAAGCGTTCGCGCAGGCGAACCGAGTGCCGTCCCGCCTCCGAATTCCGAAGCGAGCAGGGTCCAGACATACTGCCGGCGCTTTGCAAGCAATCCCGCAAGGATCTCGCTTGCCCGTCTCCCATCTTCCTCATCTGCCTGACGCCAGTTCAAGGTAGAGAGGAGCCGCGTGCGCACGTCATTGGGGTCCTGGACAAGATCGCGCGCGTTTTCGGGAAGAGCTCCCTGAAACATTTCAGCCTGCCGCAACCGCCCTTTTATCGCGGCTTCCCGATCGTGTTGCGGGTGGTTGGAAAAGAAGTAGAAGGGCTGCGTCGATGCGTGGTCGTCGCCCATGAACATCAGCGGCGTTTGGGGGGAGAGCAGGAGAATGCACTCTAGTATATTGAAAAGAACTGGTTCGAGCAGGGCACGCAGTCTTTCGCCGCAAAGCCGGTTTCCGGCCTGATCGTGATTGTGAAGGAAATTCACGAAGGTTTGCGGGGATAGATGATCGCTGCGTTCGCCGCTCCCCGCAAAGTCCCGGGAAGGGCGCGGATCGCCCTGATAAACGAAGCCGGTCGCAAGCGACCGACGAAGCAGGCTCTCCGGGTTCGAAACGAAATCCTGATAAAGACCGCCATCTTCGCCGGTCGTCATGACGTGGACGACGTGATGAAAGTCGTCGTTCCACTGGGCGTCTACCAGCGGCGGAGCATCTTCTTCGGGCGTCATCGGCTTTGCCGTGTTTCTTGCATCCTCTATGACAAGATACACGTGCCTGCCGGTCACCTTGTGCCTGATCGTCTGGGCAAGCTCTGTCAGGAAATCCACCTCGCCGCCGCCGCCGGCCAGATGGTCGGCGGCATCGATCCGCAACCCGTCAAAACGGTAGGTCTGAAGCCAGTAAAGGGCGTTTTGCAGGAAATATGATCGCACATCCACGCTGTTGAAATCGGGAGCAGGGCCCCAGGGTGTTTCGTTTTTCTGAAAAAAGTCCGGCGCATAAGTTTGAAGGAAGTTCCCCTCCGGCCCGAAATGATTGTAGACCACATCCAGCAAAACCATCATCCCCAGGCTATGTGCCGTGTCTATGAAGGCTTTGAGGTCGTCCGGCGATCCATAATCCCGCTGCGGCGCAAATTGCAGAACGCCGTCGTAGCCCCAGCCGCGATTTCCCTGAAAACTCGCGAGCGGCATCACCTCAATAACGGTGATACCGAGTTCAGCCAGTCGTTCCAGCTTCTTTTCGGCTGCCCGGAACGTCCCTTCTTCCGTGAACGTGCCGATGTGAACCTCGTAGATCACAGCCTCGTGCCACGGCCTGCCGGTCCAGTTCTCATGCTGCCACGCAAAGTCGTGATCGATGATGGTTGACGGGCCGTTCAGGCCGCCTTCCTGCCAATGTGAGGCCGGATCGGGGATTTCACGCCCGTCCGGCAGAACAAAGTGATAGGTGGCGCCGCCACTCACATCCGCTGCAACGGCTTCGTACCAGCCGTTCCCCTCAGACCGCATTTCGTATTCCGCGCCGTTTATAACGAGCCTCGGCGCATCAGAACCGGGCGCCCAGATGCGAAAGCGCGCATCTCCTGCAGCATCGAATTGCACGCCCCATTTGCGGTATTTCATTGCGTTGAACATTCACGGAACCTCCAGTCAGCCTCGTTTGGTCCTAACCGGATCGCCGTCGGTCGGTTCCTGCCTCCGCACCGGGAATATGCTGATGAAAGGAACAAACGGGTTTGGCCGTCGTTCGCCGTTGAACAGCCAAAACGACGGCTCGGCGGGCATCAGCTTGCCGCCCGATCGCTGACCTGAAGACAGAAAGAGACGGTGACATGACACAGGAAACCGACCTTGCCGACTTTCTCCGCGTGGCAACGGACGACGAATTATTCCACAAGATGCGCGAACTCGAAGCAAAGAGCGAGAAGGAGGGGCTTGAGGAAGTGGAAGCACTGGTGGATTTGACAGCCACGGAGATCGAAAACCGGTTTCCTGGCCAGTCGCTCGCTCCCTATGTCCGCTGGAAACAGGACCGGCTCCTCTGATGCGCGGTAAAGTCGGCGTTTGCCTTATTGTCTGGCCTGCCGCCGCTCGATACGCATTCTCGCAAATGCGTCCGGCAATATGTCGGGAAACGAAAGCGACTCCTGCGGCTCTTTGCTGACGAGCCCTTCAAAAAGCGCCAGATATTGCGCCGCACTCTTTTCCCAAGAAAAGTTGGCACGCATGGCCTGGGCCTGGAGGCGCTTGAGGAGTTCCCTGTTGTTGAACGCAGCGATGGCGCGCTCCAGCGCCGCCCGCAGGTCGTCGATATTTGCCGGTTCGAACTGAAAGCCGGTAGCAACCCCCGCATCTATGGCGGCGTCGTTGGCGTCGATGATCGTCTCGGCCAAACCTCCGGTGCGGCTGACGATGGGTAAGGCGCCATATCGCAATGCGTAAAGCTGGGTCAGGCCGCATGGTTCGAAGCGCGAAGGCTGGATGATGAAATCCGACCCCGCATGGATCATGTGGGCCAGACGTTCGTCATACCCGATATGGGCACAGACCATTTCCGGATATCTTTTCGACAGGTCACGCAGGCCATCTTCCAGTTGCCCGTCTCCTTCTCCGTGAACGATCAGCCTGCCTTTCCGCGCGATGATGAGGGGAACAACATCGAGCAAAAGATCAACGCCCTTTTGCCAGGTGAGGCGGCTTACCACACCAAATACCGGGCCCTGTGTGTGGGCAAGGCCCAGAGCCTCAAGCAGCGCATATTTGTTCAGGCTCCGCCTTGCCACGGTCGCCGACATGAAATTCGCGAGAATGAAGGGATCGGTCGCGGGATTCCAGACATCCTGATCGACGCCGTTGACGATGCCGCGCACACTTTCGCTTCGCGTGCCGAACACGCCATGCATGCCCATACCGGCTTCCGGTGTCAGGATTTCGCGCGCATAGGTTGGACTGACCGTGGTGACGGCCGATGCGGTCGTCAGGCCGCCCTTCAGAAAAGAGATGTCGCCGTAATATTCGAGGCATTCCACCGTGCAGAGCTCGTCCGGAAGCCCCAGAACCTTCGCGCGCGAAAAAGGATATTGACCCTGAAATGAGAGGTTGTGAATGGTCAGGACGGTCGGCACCTCGCCCGGCGCCGCGTTGGCGAGATAGACACAGGTCAAGGCGGCGTGCCAGTCGTGAACGTGGACGATATCCGGCCTCCAACCCGGCATTGATCCAAGGGCAATGTCCGCCGCGGTCTTGGACAGGACGGCGAACCGGAGGTCGTTGTCCGGAAACGGGTGGTCCTTTTCGCCGTAAGGATGCCCATCCCGGTCAAAGAGGTCGGGCGCATCGAGCAGCAGCAAATTCTTCTGGTCGGCAACGAGCGAATATACCGTAACATCCTGTCCCAGCACGCTCCCGGAGAAGCAGGGCTGGTGCCCGCGGATGAGGGGACGCAGTTTGCGATAGAGCGGCAGCAGCGTGCGCACCTCCGCACCCAGTTTGGCAAGCGCGTCCGGCAATGCTCCCGTCGTATCGGCCAGCCCGCCGGTTTTGATGAAAGGGAACATCTCGGCCGTGACGGCAAGAATCTGCATGAATGCCTCCGCATTTCGTCGATCTGTCATCGTGAGGAGACGCGGGGCTTCTATTGTTTGCAAAGCCTCTCGCCGCTCTAGTGGGTGTGCCGTGTCACGGGGGCAGGCGGCGGCGCTCAGAAGGACGGCCGATCCGCAATTCTGCCTTGGCGCCGCAGAACGCTATCGATCCTGCTGATGTCCCTGATGGGTGGTGTTGATTTTTATGTTGGCCTGTCGTCCCGTGCGGGTGGAGGCGTTCTTCTCCTTCGCAGAAGAGGCTTCCTCCGCATTGAGGCGCTCATTGTCGCCCGGGCCCTTGTCCGTTTGGTTGTCTTTCGGAATGGGGAGCGTTTTTCTGGTCATTTTGAACCTCGTTCGCATCTGGTGCTGATCGTTTCGATCGAACGAGTCGAACCCTGCTTCCGAGCGATTGTTCCCGTCCGTTTCGTCGCGGTCGCTAATTTTCCACGCGGCGTTTTCGGGGTTAATCGCTGCGCAGGAATTCCTCTTTGGCCTGAAGCCAGTCCTGCGTGCTGACGAGGGTCAATTGTGCCGCGAAACGGCCCCTCAATACCGTCAGCGAGGCATCATGCGTTGCATCGCGTGCGCTGCAGACGGCGTCCTCAAGAAGGAAGATGCGATACCCCAGATCCACCGCCCCCAGCACGGTTGCGAGTACGCAGACATCCGTTTCCCCACCGGAAATGACAAGCGTGCCGACCCCTTGGCCTACGAGTTTTCGGTGCAGGCGACCATCCGTCCAGGGGGAATAGGTGGTTTTCAGGAATTCTTCCGCAGGTGGAACGTAGCCCGCGAACTCGCGGACGATATCGGTCATTTCGGGGCGAAGGTACTCGCCGGTCATCATCCACCATTTCTCATAATAACGCCCCCACCGCCCAGAGGCGGCGTCGGCATCCGGCGGTGGGATGAAGCGGGTGAAAATGGTCGTGTGCGGCGAGTTCTCAACCACCCGCCCGACATTGTCGATGATGCGCGGCATCCAGTCCACGTGCCATGGCGTCTCTTCCGCAAACATGCGCTGCATGTCGATGCAAAGATGACACCACCGGGGAAAGAGGCCCTCTTCAGAATTCATGGGAATGTCCGAATGATTTGTGGGTCAGCTACCGTCAGCTAACAATCCGGTCCGCCGAAAGTTCCGCCCGCACGGCCGCCTTAGCCCCGCCGCATCGACGACCCAAGGGCCTACGCCCGGCGTTGGCCGGCGCGCCTCATTCTGAAATAAAGCGCCGACATTTCATGGAGCTTGCCGGGATCGACAAGGCCCCGATTATACATTTTGAGGACGTAACGGGCGACGTCCTCCAAGCAAAGGCTGGGATCGTGCTCTCCGGCCAGGACGCTGTCATAAGCCGACTTGACCGTATTGATATCGTCATTCAGGAAGATACCCGAACTCTGATAGGCGCGATAGGCGGACAATTTCACCTCCTTGGCGGCTGCGTTTGCGAGGCCGAAAAAGGGATCACCTGTCTATCTTATACGGAAAAGAGTGGAGGTAAATGGTCGTGACCGTACCGAAGGCGCCGATCTGCCTATAATGCGAGATTATGTCTTCCGGCCACTTCGGGTATCTGCGCATGAAAGCGCGCGAATACCCGCGCACTTTCCTCCTCTGCCAGCCCGTAATATTCCTGCGCATATGTTTCCAGCGCTTGCCGGTCCCTTATGGTGATTTTCGCTCTCTCGGCGCGGATCAGGCGTTCGCTTTCGAGGACGTGCAGGGCGTCCGTCACGCTCGGGCGCCTCACCGCCAGCATCATCGACAGGAAATCGTGGGTCAACTGTAGCTGGTCGCCACGCACGCGGTCGTGACACATCAGGAGCCAACGCGCCAGGCGCTGGCTGACCGTGCCGGTGGCGTTGGCGGCGGCCGTGCATTCCACCTGCGTCCTCGCGACGTGCGAGGCGCAGATCACGATGTCCGAGAATATTTGATGTTTCGCCATCAGGCTGCGGAAAACCTCCATGTCCATAGCCACCGCCTTGCCCGGCGCCTGAACGACGATCTCGGTTAAGTTCTCCTCCGCGCCGGCGAGTGCGCCGGTGGGTATGAAACCTTCATGTCCGACGATGCCGCTCTCGGTTTTCCGTCCTGATCTGGAAACTACAACGATCGATGCTATGCCCGAGGCGAGAAAAAGCACGCGATCGATGCGCTGACCGGCTGAGAAAAGTTTGTCGCCAAGCGAAAGTGTCAACGATGTCGACGCCTTCAGCACTTCGCTCCGGATTTCCGCATCAAGAAGGGAAAGGAGGAAACCCGTTTCTTCTCGTCCGTTGCTCCGCTCCAGCATAACACTTTGCCTCGCTAGTGTCTTATGCCCCCTCCCTGCGCCATCAAGGCGGAGACAATGTTGTCTATGTCCTCTGAACGTGCGGAGAGCACAAAAGGTCCCGGTTCGCTCTCGAAGACCGGTCGGGGCACGAAAAACAGGTAGGGAACGGCCTTCTCTTCAAGCTGATCGGTCAGACGAAGCATGATCTCGGCCTCGTAGCGGACATCGATGATGGCGGCGGAAAACAGCAGCGTATCGTCATTTTCCATAACGTCGGCTGTATAGGGACCTATCAGGCCAACCTGCGCTCGGGACCAGGCTCTTGCTATTTCCGGTGTGACTGTGTCGGCCGCGCCGATGACCAGTATAGGGAGACGCTTGATAGTCTGCATGCCTTGCTCCTCGCATGCCACCGGCAATGCGTATGTCCATTCAATACTATAATGTCTAACTAACCGTAGTCGGTTCATCCGATTTCATCAAATATATGCGAGAAAGCACTACTGTGTGGTTCTGAACATGCACCGGCGATGAACGCGGCACGTCCGGATGCGCTTTTTTCAGGTCTTTTTTGCCAGAGCGGAACAATTACGGGCACGCGGGGTTCGGGGCGTCGTTCACTCAAGGAGACGTAAATGGCTAGTCAAAAAACGCTCGATGATCTGTTTCTGGATGGCCTGAAGGACATCTATTATGCGGAAAAACAGATACTCAAGGCCTTGCCGAAAATGGCGCGCGGCGCGCAGCTCGAAGAGGCGAAACAGGGTTTCCTGCAGCACCGGGATGAGACGCAAGGCCAGATCGAGCGTCTGGAGCGCGTGTTCGAAATCATCGGCAAGAATGCGCGCGGCAAGACCTGCGAGGCCATTCAGGGCATTATTGCGGAAGCCGAGGAAATCATCGAATCCTTCAAGGATTCGCCGGCGCTCGATGCGGGCCTGATTGCCTCCGCGCAGGCCGTCGAACATTACGAGATTGCCCGTTATGGCACTCTGGTGGCGTGGGCGGGCCAGCTGGGCATCGATGAAGGCGTTCCGCTGCTTCAGGCAAACCTCGACGAAGAAGGCGCAACCGATAAAAAACTGACGAAACTCGCCGCGACGGTTGCCAACCCGAAAAGCCAGAAAGCCGCCTGACGGAAATAGCGCTTGGTCCGTCTTCCGCATTTCGGATGCGAAAGTCGACCCGTAAGTGACGGCGCGGGCTGTTTCCGCGCCCGAACCCTGCATAGTCCACGACCGCGTGGCAAATGCCACGGCGATGGAGAAAAAGATGACGACAATTCCGCTGCTCGGCGCATATCCGCTTGAAATTTTCCTGGGCGGCCGCTGCTTCAACGTTTCTGGCGTGGATGAGGCGGTTCGTTTGCTGGAGGAGGAATGGCCTGAAAAGGCAGGCGTCCATTACGCTCGGGCTTTGAGGAGTTGCCGCCTGGCCATGTTGAGAAACGGCTCTTCGGCGGTTGCAAGAGAGCATTTGATTGCAGCATGCCTGGAGGCCGGTATTCCGCTTGGCCCATCGTCGGGTATCGAAAATACTCAGCTGCCGCTCTTTCGGGGGGCGAAAGCTGGCGGCAAAGGGAGTTTGGCGGCCGCGCCCCGCCGTTAAGACCCGGAACAGAAAGCACGAGGACAAGATGGCCGAGCCACGCGACCGCATAAAACCGGAAGAGGACCTCAATCGCCCTGTCAGCGAGGAGTTCGATTCCAAATATTCGCCCGTCGGCGTCGATGACGGTGCCTTTCGCGGACGGAAGCGAACATGGAAGAGGATGATGATTTATGCTTTGGTTATCTTCGCACTGGCTATCGTGATTGCATTATCTTTCCTTGTCGGTACGCATCCTGGCCGCGTATCCTGACAAGTATCCCGCGAGGAGAGGCAGATGAGCGAACGGACAGACGAAAAATCGATCTATTGGACGATTGTCGGCGCAGACACCAATACCAATGAGGGGCTGGCGCGATTGCTTGGCGTCATCCTGGTCTTCATCCTTATCGGCGGCTTTCTCGTCTGGCTGCTGGCCAGCTGAACCGGCGCCTGGCGGATAGATGGAGCGATGCCGTCCGGCATCTTTTTCGGACGGCATCCATACCGTATCCCTTAAAATTTTCCAGTGACCAGGTCCCGGCCTTCAATCGAGACCGGCGTGTTTATTTCCCCGCGCCTGCGTTTCAAGGGAATGTCCACTTGGTAAGGCGCGGCGACTGTCAGCCGGAACGCTTCACCGTTTCGGCGCGATACCGCCCGGTCGGTCGCCATGACGTCCGTCGTCGAGTGACGCAGTGGCATGGCTTCGTCCACAAGGATGAAGTCCATGTGCCGCGCCTTCGCCGATGTTACCGCGAGATAACGGCTTGGATAAACAGCCTCCATGACGCTGCCGACCAGAACGGCCCAGCCATTTTCATGTGCCATGATCTCACATTCGATTTTCTTCTTCATCGCCATCAATCCTCCCTTTCGGCAGTGCCTAACCACGCTTGAAGAAGCTTGTTCCCGCGGCTGGAAATGATTGCTGCCAGCAGACCGCTTATTCTGCCGCCGCCAGAAATTTCGTTATCTTGCGCAGATCGGCGACGAAGGCCTGCCGTTGTAGTCGCGCCTCGTCGCGGTCGCGAAGGCGCAGCAGGTAGGAAGGGTGAATGGTCACGAGAAGGCGTGTTCCGCCAGGGGTGGTGGAGAGATGCCCCCGCTGCGCGGTCACTCCGCTGGTACGGCCGGTGAGCGAATAAAAAGCCGTCGCGCCCATGGCGACGATCAGCTCTGGTTTGAGTAACCGCAGTTCCGCTCCCAGCCACCACGCGCAGCGCTGCACTTCCCCGCTGTTGGGGCGCGCATGGAGCCGCCGTTTGCCCCTTTGTTCAAACTTGAAATGCTTGACGGCATTGGTGACATAACATGGCGAGCGATCGACGTCTGCTTCCTGCAGGCACGCGTCGAGCAGCCGGCCGGCGGGGCCGACAAATGGATGGCCCTTCAGGTCTTCGTCATTGCCGGGCTGTTCGCCGACAAGCACGACGCTCGCATCGTTTCTGCCCTCGCCAAAAACCAGCTGGGTGGCATTCTTGTAAAGATCGCAACGTTCGCAGCCTTCGGCCTGCCTGTGCAACGCAGCGAGTGAAGGCGCATCGGCATGATCGGGCTGAAAGGCCGGTGGGGGGCGGTTCTTGCGGGCTGCGGTCGGCACGGGGCTATTCTCCCGGCGGCGGATCTGCCGCATAGTGGCGTGCCCCGCGCCGGCATAGATAAACCTCCCGTTCCGGATGTCGCTCTATGATGAAGCCGGCGCTGCGAAGCATTGCCTCCACCGCGGCCCTGTTGGGTATGAACCAGTTCGTTGGATCGGCCGCATACCGTTCCTCCACGAAAAACAGTTTGGGATAAGCGGGATCCTCGAACATGGCCCATTCGGAAAACGGGTAATCTTCTTCGAGGTCGGGTATTCTCCCGTCACCCCGCTGGAGCGACTGGAAGAGCATCAGGTCGGCTGCGACATGTTCGTGGATGAGATCGAGCGCCAGCAGCGGATGCCGCAGATGGTAAAATACGCCCATGAAGATCACGAGGTCGAAACGCTCTTCAAGCTTGGCCACGTCATAAACCGACAATTGCCGGAACTCTATGTCGAGTCCAGCCATGATATTGCCGATGCCGGCCTCGTGGTGCGCCTGCCGTTCGAGCTGGATGGTCATCCATTTCCTGGCGAGCCCCTCGGCTGCGCCATGAACATCTTCGAACGCAGCGGGATTGAGGCAGGGCAGACGGTCGCCATCATCGGTATCGGCTTCATCGGCGCGTTGTTGACGCAGCTTGCCGCCCGCCGCGGGGCACGGGTCATTGCCATATCGCGGCGGCCTTTTTCGCTTGAAATAGCGCAACGGATGGGCGCGACTGAGCTTGTCGAGATGGATGATCACTGGCGGATCATTGAATGTGTCAGGCAGTTGACTGACGGGCGCTTCTGCGATCGTGTCATCGAAGCGGTGGGCAAACAGTGGCCGCTTGATCTCGCAGGCGAACTGACGGCCGAACGCGGCCGGTTGATCATCGCCGGCTATCACCAGGACGGGCCGCGCCAGATCAATATGCAATTGTGGAACTGGCGCGGGCTTGATGTCATCAATGCGCATGAAAGAGATCCGGCCATCTATATCAGCGGAATGAGGAAGGCGGCGGCAGCGGTTGCCGCGGGCGAGCTCGATCCGTCGACATTATATACTCACCGGTATACTCTGAATGATCTGGACCGGGCGCTGAACGATACCAGGGATCGTCCCGAGAGTTTTCTCAAAGCGCTGATAACTTACCCATAAGCGAACCGTGAGGTCGCCTGCATTGATGGGATTCTGGTTTTGCCCGGTTCGATCGCAAGGCCGCGATGGTGCCCAAGGGTACGGAAACGTACATGGCATTTCCTTGCAATTTCAAGCTGCTAAGTTGCCGCGCGTTTGGTGTCGTCGAGCGAGGGGGAAGCGGGTAACGGTTATGCCTGGATCGAGTATTTTTGCGCGCAACCGATTGCTGAGGGCGTTGGGTGAAGAGGGGTTTTCGCGGCTGGTCGCCCGGATGGAGATGATCAATCTGCCCGTGGGCTATCAACTGGTCGGCGCCAACACGCCCATCTCGCGAGTGTGTTTCATTGAGAGCGGTATTGCTTCGTCCGTGGCCCGGACGGAAGGCGGCAAAAGCATGGAGAACATGCTTGTCGGCCGTGAGGGCATGACCGGATGGCCTGTTCTGCTGGGCGCGCGGACAACGCCCGACGAGACGACGATGGGCGTCGCGGGCGAGGGATTCGTCATCGCTGCAGCCGATCTCAGGCGCGAGATGGAACGGGACGCACGCCTTCGCGACCTGTTGCTGGGATATATCAATATCTGTCTGCTTCAGGTGGGTCAGCTTGTCCTCGCAAACGGACAATATGCCCTGCGTGAAAGGCTGTCCCGCTGGCTGCTGATGTGCCACGACCGGCTGGACACCGATGATCTGCCCATTACGCATGAGTTCATGTCTAGTGTATTGGGGGTGCGACGGCCGGGAATCACCAATGAGCTGCATATCCTCGAGGGCATGCGGGCCATTCGGGCAACACGCGGCAATGTGCGAATCATCGATCGCAAGGTGCTCGAGGAGACAGCGGGGGTGACCTATGGTGTCCCCGAAAAGGAATATGAAAGCCTGATGGCGCAATGGCGGGCAGAGATTCCCATCCCCTCAGGGCTTCCTGTCGAGGGCATCGGCGAAGGGAACCACTTTTAAGAGCTCGCGGGCCGAATCGCGGATCACGACGCATCCTTCCGAGATGTCGCGTCCCTGAAGGATCGCCTCGCTCATCAGTTCGCGGGCGTCCTTGTGGGCTTCCTCTATGGCCTGATCGAGCGAGGCGAGATCACTCCCCTCGTCATCATCGAGAATATGCTGGCCACTGACGATGCTGAAGAAAAACCTTGGCATTGATGTGTCCCAAGAACCAGGCGGCTTCCGGCGGGTTTCCGCCGCCGCTAACCGAATTCCCGCAAAATTTGCGCCTGCTTTTCCAGCCGCCCGGCAAGCTCGGAAATGCTCATGTTCGTCGCACAGAGATGGATTGCGCATTCAAGGAACTGCAGCGACGACCGCCTCAGGAAGTCCTGCTGCTGCTCATACACGATCCGGGAGATGCGATCGGGCTCATGGGGTTTGTCCGTCATCATCGTGCTCCACCAGTTTGTGTCAAAACCGCCTAACTTCGACCCGGCGGAATGGTTTCGAAAAATTCGCCCTGGTCGCCGGGCCGGGAACATTACCCGGGCTGAGTGGTTCGGGACCACCGAAACGACGCAGGAGGCAAAAATGGGCAATAATTCGCCAAGCGACGGTGCGCCTGGCACCACCGACCAATCGCCGCGCTGGGAGGGGCCGGAAGAAAACAGGCCGCGCGGCTACGTGAAGCCCAAGGACGATCCAGAACGTGACAGGGACGCCGTGGGCGAAAATCTGCGCGATCCAAGGAAAAAACGCGTCTCCGACGCGATGAAGACCAAGGACGACCAATAGGACAGGAGGAAACGATGTCGACCTCGACAAAGACACCGGCAAGCATCCGCCAGGGCGGCCCCGGCGCGTCCCATGAAAACGCCAAGGCGCCGCTGGACATCAAGAAGCCGCCGGCAGACAGCGACAGGCGCTCCCAAAGCAAGGTCTCCGGCGGTGGCGGCGAGCGCGACAGCCACCACACGCATGATCCGAAGCGAAAATGACGCCGGGTCGGGAGAAGACCGATGAAAAAGGGCAAGAAGAAAAAGAAGTGGTCGCAGAAGGTAACCAGCGAAAGCGATGCGCTTGATCTCGAGAAGGATGTTTTCACGAAAAAGGATCCCACCGGCATTGCCCGGTCGCTGAAAGCCTCGGCGGAACACTCGACACGGCGCAAGGCCAACCCGTTCCGCTCTGCGATGTCGATGCTGGTTTTCTATATCAATCGGGCAGGTGGCAAACTTCCGAAGGAGCGTAAGGAGGTTCTGGAGGAGGCAAAGGACAAGCTGAGAAAGGAATTCGGCAAGTCGGGATAGGGCGGTTTTTCCGGGAATTCATCAGTCGGTGCTGCCGCCGAATTGCCACGAAAACACCCAGATTCATTCAGCCACAGTTCACCCGGCGAGGCGCTAAATCGCTCTATCCCATAAGGAGGGAGATGCGATGCGTAAGATGATTTTAACCGCTGGAGTAATTCTCGGCGCCCTGTTGGGCACTGGCGCGAACGCCATGCCCGTCGGTCAACCATCCGCACCTTCGGCATCCCACATTCAGAATGTGGACTATGCCTGCGGCCGCGGCTTTCATCTGACACCCCGCGGCTATTGCCGCCCGAACGGACCGCGCTACGAGCGTGGCTGGGACCGGCGCGATCGCTGGGAGGGTCGCCGCGAATGGCGCGAACGTCAGGCACGGCGCGAATGGCACGAGTGGCGTGACCGGCGGGAGTATCGTGACTGGCGAGACCGTCGCGATTATTACCGCTACTGAGCAGACGAGGCCCTCCATCCGGAGGGCCTTTTTGCTTTTCCTTCTTTGCGAAATGGCCCCGGGGTTTCTGACCGGGGATATCCGCCCGGACAATTCGGGGAAATCCAGGCAACTTCCGGCGTCCTTCAGGGTTTGCCTTAATCGTCACTGATAAGGAGGACCATCATGGAGATTACCAGACGCACGATTCTCGCCGCCGGCGCGGCAACCGCTGCCGCAGCCATCTTTCCCCGGCCGCACGTGGCGCGGGCGGCGCTTCCCCTCAGCCAGCCGGCACTTCCGTTCGCCGAGGCGGATCTTGCGCCGGTGATTTCGGCAAAGACGGTGGGGCTGCATTATGGCAAGCATCACAAGGCCTATTACGACAAGCTCAATACGCTGGCCGCCGGCACCCGTTATGCCGATATGGAGCTCGATCGCATCGTCGTCGAATCCGCCCGGTCGAAGGAAGCTGCGGACGTCAAGATCTTCAACAATGCGGCCCAGGCCTGGAACCACGTTGCATATTGGGATCAGTTCGTTCCGGGCGGCCCCAACCGGCCGCAGGGCGATCTCGCCGCCTCAATCGACAAGGCCTTTGGCGGTTATGACGGCTTCGTCAAACGCGCCGTCGATGTCTCGGACACCGTATTCGGCACCGGCTGGGTGTGGCTGACGCGTGACGACAGCGGGCTTGCGCTGATCGGCTATGAGGATGGCAACAACCCTGTCGCCGTCGGCCGGCCGGCTTATCTCGGCATCGATATCTGGGAACATGCCTATTACGTCGATTATGAAAACCGCAAGGCTGAACACATCCGCGCCGTGCTCGACAAGCTGGTCAACTGGCGCGTCGTGGAGGAGCGCATGAAAGCCTAGCCGCGTTTCGCCGCCGGGCCATGTTTCCCGACGGCTTGCCCTCAGGAGCATTTGAGCTACTATGCCGCCATGGCGGGGAGGCCATGTTACAGGAGGGTTCATGAATTACCGGTTTTCGAAACGGCGCATGGTGTTGAAACTTGCCGCGGCGGCAGTTTCTTTCGGCATGTTGGGAATGACGGCGAGCGCGCAGGGCTTTCCGGATCGGACGATAACGCTGGTGGTTCCCTTTGCGGCCGGCGGCTCCACCGATGTGGTCGCCCGCGTCATCGCTCAGAAGATGGGCGACGAACTCGGCCAGCAGATCGTTGTTGAAAATGTCGCCGGCGCAGGCGGAAATCTCGGCGCCGACCGCGTTGCCCGCGCGGAACCGGACGGCTATACTTTCCTGATGGGCACGGTGGCGACCCATGCTCTCAACCCGCTCATCCTCAAGACCAAGCCCTATGATCCCGAAAAGGACTTTGCTCCGGTTTCATTGCTGGTGGTGGTGCCGAACGTGCTGGTCGTTAACCCGAAGCTCAACGTCAACAGCGTCGAGGAATTGATTGCGCTGCTGAAAGCCGAGCCGGACAAACACGCCTATGCGTCTTCCGGCAACGGCACACCGCTTCATCTTTCCGGCGAGCTTTTCAAGAGCATGGCTGGCGTCAGCATGCAGCACGTGCCTTACAAGGGTTCCGGCCCGGCGCTCAACGATCTTCTCGGCAACCAGATTTCCATCATGTTCGACAATCTGCCGTCTTCGTCGGGCCACATGAAATCCGGCACCTTGCGGGCACTTGGCGTCACCACCAGCGAGCGCGCTTCATCCTTCCCGGATTTGCCGACGATCGCCGAAACCGTACCGGGTTATGAGACCTATACCTGGAACGCGCTCTTTGCACCGGCCGGAACGCCGGCCGAGGTGGTCGACAAGCTGAATGCCGCCGCCAAGAAAGCGCTTGCCGATCCGGCCGTTTCCGCCCGCATGGCGGATTTCAGCGCCAAAATCGTCGCCTCCACGCCAGAGGAGCTGAAAACCCATGTCTCGGCTGAAATCGCCAAGTGGGAACCCGTCGTCAAGGCGGCAAATGTCCAGATGGATTGATCGGGCTCGATAGACCGATCTTCCGATTTCCGCTGCGTCCCCAGAGGGGCGCGGCGGGGCTTTTGGCATCATAAGGCCGTGGCCGGGCCGCATCGGCCACGGCTATAGTCGCCAAGCGCCAATGTGGCGTTTTCGCATCACTTGCCACAAGGTTGCAAAAACCGGCTTGGCAAGTCTACCAGGTTCAGCTAGAAATTTCTTTACCGCGTCAGATCGAACCAAGGGAGGCGTTGCATGATACCAGCATTCATCGAAACCCTCCCGCAGGGAATGACCAGACACTAGGTCATATCCATTCGCGGCCCGCCTTTTGCGCGCCCGACATGCGGTTTTGTTTTCCTTCACAGTCCGATTGATCTGACGGGATCATTTTGTCTCCGGCCCGGGCTGTGCCTTCCAACTTCCATTTCAAGGACCGGTCGCCGAGCAGAATGGCGCCGTGCTGGTAAAAATGTCTCGCAAGAAGCTCGATTTCCGCGCCGATGCCTATCGCCATGTGCTCGGCTTTGTCTTTCACCACTGGAGCCACCGGCCGGCGCTGGTGGGTTTCATCATCGTTCTGGTCATCGCCAGCACATTGGCCGAAGTCATGGTGCCGGTCTTCTCCGGGCGGATCGTCGATGCCATCGCCGGCGGCGATGCGGCGGATCAGGCGCTGCGCGCCTTCGTCATCGTGGTGGCGCTGGGGCTGACCAGCGTCGCGCTGCGCTGGTTCATCTTCAACGGCATCATCCGGTTGACGTTGAAAACCATGGCGGATGTTACCAATAACGGTTTCCACAAGGTGCAGCGTTTCTCCACGGACTGGCACGCGAACAGCTTTGCCGGCTCCACGGTGCGCAAGATCACGCGCGGAATGTGGGCGCTCGATTCGCTCAATGACCTCCTGCTCATCGCGCTTCTGCCATCGCTCGTCATGCTGGTGGGCGCCACCTTCGTGCTCGGCAGTTACTGGCCCGTCATGGGCCTCATCGTCGGTCTCGGCTCGCTGATTTATGTCGGTGTGACGGTGGGGCTTTCCATGGGATATGTTTCTCCGGCCGCACGGCTTGCCAATGCCTGGGATACGAGGCTTGGCGGCGCGCTGGCGGATGCCATCAGCTGCAATTCGGTCGTGAAGGCCTTTGGCGCGGAAACGCGTGAAGAAACGCGGCTCGGCCAGGTGCTGGTGAAGTGGGATACCCGCACGCGCAGGACATGGAAACGCGGCACGATAAACGGCACGATCCAGAGCTTCATGATGGTTTCCATGCAGGCCGGCATTCTCGGCACCGGCCTCATCATGTGGCGACAGGGACTGGCGACGCCGGGCGACATCACCTTCGTGCTGGCCATGTTCTTCGTGCTGCAGGGATATCTGCGGGACGTGGGGCAGGATATCCGCAACCTGCAGCGCGCCGTCAACGATATGGAAGAGCTGGTGCTGCTTTCCAAGATGCCGCTTGGCGTCGAGGACCAGCCGGATGCGAAACCGATTCATATTGGAAAAGGCGAGATCGTTTTCGATCACGTCACCTTCCAGTATGGCGCGCACGCCACGCCGCTTTATGATGACTTCTCAGTCACCATAAAGCCCGGTGAGCGTGTGGGACTGGTCGGCCACTCCGGCTCTGGCAAGACGACCTTCGTCAAGCTCATCCAGCGCCTCTACGATATCAGGTCCGGTGCAATCCGCATCGATGGGCAGAACATTGCCGATGTCACCCAGGCGAGCCTGCGAGGGCAGATTGCCATCGTGCAGCAGGAGCCGATCCTGTTTCACCGCACACTGGCGGAAAACATCGCCTATGGCCGGCCGGACGCGTCGCGGCGCGAAATCGAGCAGGCGGCGAAACAGGCCAGCGCCCATGACTTCATCATGTCGCTGCCCAAGGGCTATGAGACCATGGTGGGCGAACGTGGCGTCAAGCTGTCGGGCGGGGAGCGCCAGCGGGTCGCGATCGCCCGCGCCTTTCTGGCGGATGCGCCGGTGCTGATCCTTGATGAGGCAACCTCAAGCCTCGACAGCGAAAGCGAGGTGCAGATCCAGCGGGCTATGGAACGCCTGATGGAAGGGCGCACCACGCTGGTCATCGCCCACCGGCTTTCGACCGTCAGGGCTCTGGACCGTCTGCTCGTATTCGACAAGGGCAGGATCGTTGAAGAGGGCGACCATCAGGCGCTGATCCGGCTCAATGACGGCATTTATCGCCGGTTGTTCGAGCGGCAGGCCCTGGAACTTACCAAGGGCTTGGTCGCATGACAAAAGCAACGCCGGAGCAAGTGATGCTTCGGCGTTGCCGTGCCGCATCGTCGATCCGCGCACTACTTTTCCGCTACGGACGCGTATCTCCGAGCAAAAACTGACGGAGCCTGGAAACCACCAGCCTCTCCGGGCGTTTGGGTGTTTGAGTTAAGCCTGAAGGGAGAACAGCCATGGCCGACGATGCCACCGTCACCATTCGCGCCATTTTCGAAACACGCGAGGCAGCCGATATCGCCGTCGAGCATCTGGTCCAGCAGCACGGGATCTCCCGTCCGGATATCTTCATCCAGTCCACATCAGAGCAGAATACGACCGGCACCCAATCTTCACGTGGTGACCTGCCTCGCAGCGATGCGCCGCATGAGGGCGAGATCGAGGTGTCCGCCGATATTGCATCCAGCCGGATTGCAGCTGTCCAGCGCAGCCTCGGTGACGCGGGTGCGATCCGCGTTTCACACCGGTGATGTCAAAACCGGGAGGCCAATTCCGTACCTGCCGCCCGCGCCGCGCACCGCAATGAGGAGCCCGCAATGAGCAACTTCGAACTCTATTACTGGCCGGTCCCGTTCCGAGGCCAGTTCATTCGCGGTCTTTTAGCGCATGGCGGGTGTACCTGGGACGAACACGATGCCGGTGCAATCGAGGAGATCATGGGCCGTGATGCCGGCAAGCAGCCCATAGCGTTCATGGGACCGCCGGTGCTGATCGATCGAGAGCGCAATTTCGCTCTCTCGCAGATGCCCGCAATCGCCCTTTATCTCGGCGAGCGGTTGCAGCTTCTGCCGCCGGGCGCCGAGGGCCGCGCGCTCACTGCCAAGATCGTAAACGATGCCAACGATGTGATCGATGAACTGACGCTCGACGGTGGGCGCGAGATGTGGACCCCTGAAAAATGGGAGGCGTTCGTTCCCCGGTTGCAGGAGTGGATCCGTATTTTCGAGGACACGGGGGCGAGACACGGTCTGACCGGCGATTCGGGGTTCATGCTGGGAACGGAGATACCCGGCGTCGCAGATGTCGTCACGGCCATTCTCTGGACGACAGTTGCAGACCGCTTTCCAGTCATCAGGCGCATAATCGAGGATACGTCGCCCGTCATCTGGGCCTATTCCAGCCGAATGAAAGAGACGGCCCCGCTGGCCGCCCTGAGCCGCCGCGCCTTTGACGACTATGGCGACGCTTATTGCGGCGGGCAGATTGAAAAATCGCTACGGAAAGTATCTGGCTGAGGACCGGGGCATCATCGTCCCCCGGTCAGAAGGCGACCCGGCCACAGCTAGGGTTGCTCCAGCCTTTTTAGCGATTCCTGCGCAGTCGCAAGTCCCTGATCAGCGGCCTTGCGGAACCATGTGATGGCCTCGGCCCGATCCTGCGCAACGCCATGTCCCATTGCATACATGTTCCCTAGATTGCCCTGGGCGACGGCAAGCCCCTGATCGGCGGCTTTTTTATACCAGCTGACTGCTTCACCATAGTCGCGGGTAACGCCGAGACCCTGATCGTAGAGCAGGCCGACAGCGTACTGAGCGGTTGCGAAACCCTGATCGGCGGCACGGCGATACCAGATCAACGCCTCTGCATAATCCTGAGCGACACCCTGGCCGCTTTCGTAGCTGTACCCCAGATTGTACTGGGCGACAGCCAGCCCTTGTTCTGCTGCTTTGCGGCCCCAGGACACGGCGAGTTCCAGGTCCTGCGGAACATCCTGGCCGACCGCATAGAGATCGCTAAGGCTGCTTTGCGCTTCCGCCCAGCCCTGATCCGCCGCTTTGCGGATGTATGCGGCGGCGAGTGCCGTATCAGTCGACGCCCAGACCCGCCTGGTAAAGAACGGCAACCTTATATTGCGCGGCCGCGCTTCCCCCATCGGCGAGCGGTTTCCACGAGCGCAGGGCGGCGCCATAATTGCCGCTGTCATAGGCCGCCTGGCCTTCTTCAAGTGCCGTTGGCGCGGTAAGGCCTGACGTGAGGGCCGCAGCATTGGCGCCACGTTCCGGCAACGGATCAATGGAGGCTGCAGATACGGTGTGACTGTTCCAGTCCGGCAGGTCTGGCAGATTTCGTGGCAGGTCCTCACGCCATACATGGGTTTGGGTCCTGATTTTAATGCCGCCGCTTTCCGCCAAAACGGTTTCCGTCGCTTCGAGGGTCGATCCATCGCGCAGTGACATGACGACAGTCATCTGCACGTTTTTGCTTGCGTTTCTGGCGGCCGCCAGTTGCTCGTCGCCAAGCTGTTTGGCCTTTTCACCGAAGCTTGAGATCACTCCTTCCACCGCAGAAGCCTGTGATTGCTGGAGCGCAACGCGGTCGTAGGTTTTTTGGAGGCTGAAGGTGGCTGTTTGTCCGGAGATATCTGCGGTCTCGAGCGTCCATTCGATGGCGACGGGAATGGGCGTTCCCCGTGCATATTCCACCACCGACGCCGTACCTGACTGGCCGATCTCGTATGTGGAACTATCCTGCTCCTGTACTGTGGAAAGAAGCTCTGCCTCCGGTGCGAGATTATGAATAACCAGGATTGGATTGCTTTTGATGCCCTCGACAATATCGCGCAAACCCGCTGTCTGGTTCGCAACGCTGCCATCCGGTCCGACAACCGAGGTGCTGTGCAGGTTGCCGAGGATCGCATCCAATCCGACGAGTTTGCCAGGAAAGCCGTTAAGTCCCGCTTCATATTCCACGTGCCGGACGCCATAGGCCGACAGAGTGTTCCGATAGAGAGCGTTCATTGCGTAAGTGTCTGCAGCGCCTTCGGCGTCCTGAGGCAAATCTGCGCTGAGGGACCAGCGCACGCGCATACCCTCCGCATCCCGCGACAGAACCGTCATGCGCTGCCGAAAATCTCCGCGCATGATCGCTGCCGGCCTGTCGAACCACAACGACATGTCGGTGGAGGTGGTTTTATGGGAACGGTAGAGATATTCCGCCTCCGTTTCCGGGGCGTAGCCGGGAACGACCACGCTGTCGGCGGCAAGAGCTTGAACCCTGCTCAACAGGCATGGCGAAAGGAGCAAAACGAGGGTCTTCCGAAGGCCTTTCATTTTAGAATCCCTTTTGTACCTGCGATGGCAAGCGGATGGTATCCGTCTCGGATTTCGGGTTTGCGGCAAACTCTACCGGCGTCAGACCAGAGCCAAAATACGGGCTGGTCCGCCTGTTCCGCCTCGGTGGGCAGGCGCGCCGACGACGATGGTCGCCCCCTTGGCCGGGAGTGCTTCCAGATTGTTCAGTCCCTCGATCCCGTAGCGCCCAGCGGGTAGCCAGGAATTATGGACAGCGAAGTCTGCAGAATTGCCCGGATCCAGCGAGAGTGTGTCGACGCCGATGGCGACTGTATCCAGCGTGAGCAGGAGGTCGGTGGCCGACTTGCCGAAGCCAGGGAAGGCAAATTTTCCGGCATCGTCATTACGGAAGGCCGGGCTTTTCACCTTCGTTGCCCAGCCGGAGCGCAAAGCCACGATTGCGCCTGCCGGAATGTCGCCATTTTCCGATATCCAGCGTTCGATGTCGCCTGCCTCGACCGTGGAATTGGCGTCCTCCCTCGCGCGATCCGTAATGTCGATGATGACCAGAGGGGCGACGAGCTTTTGCGGCTCGAGTTGATCGACGCTGGCGCCGTCTGCGCTAAAGTGGAAAGGCGCATCGATATGCGTTCCGGTGTGTTCGAAGATGGTCAGCTTATGGAGTTGATAGCCGCTTTTGGCGATATCTGCTGCCCACTCCATCTCAATGCCGGGTTTTCCATCGAACGTCGGAAACGTGGAATCGTAGGTATGGGTGAGATCGACGACCTGTCTGGGCGATTGCGCCAGAACCGGGGCCGCGAGGCTTCCCGCCGCCATCGCCGTTACACCCGCCACGGCACCCTTGAACAGCAGACGCCGTGACAGCATGTTCTGTTTGATGTTCTCGATCACGCAGCTATTGCACATGCCTTATTCCCTCCATTGAGAAATTCCCGGTTGCAAGCGTAACGCAAACACGCAGGGGCGCAAGGCGGGAGCGTGGCCGATTTTTCACCCGTATTCACATCGCGGTTTCGCCAAGTCGGCGTCCATAGGCGGCGATTGCCTTGCCCACCGGCAGGCGGGTTTTCTGATACCGCGCAAGGGCGGCAGGAAGATCGTCCGTTTGCCGCAGGGCGTCGCGCAGCGCCATTGCATCGCCTGCCGCCTTTGAAACACCCATTGCCGTGTGGGGACGGACGACAAAGGCAGCATCTCCGACCAGAGCGATACGCCGGGAGACCATGTGTTCCGCCTGGTAATCAAAAATCCCCTGGATCGATGGCGTCTCCTCTACGTCCACGGCAAGCGCCATTTGCGGCGGCAGAAGGGAAAAAGCCTCTTCGCGCAGTTGCGCCCTCCGGCTGTCGGAAAGCTCGCCGCGGGGGAGTGAATGCTCGAAATGCCTGCCGTCCCGGCCCGTGAAGGTTCGGGCAAGATCTTCTACAGGCGTTGGACGATACCAGACCCAGTTGTAGCGACGCTGTCCCGGCCGGGTCTCGCCGCGCGATCCCGGCACGAGATAACCCAGAACATGAATTCCGGACGTGATGTAGAAGGCGAAACGGTCCAGCAGCAGGGCGGCGTCGGCAGGCAGTCTTGTTTCGGGGATCAGCCCGCGCCAGGCGACGTAGCCCGCATAGGCGTTTGCCGAATGGCGGTTGACGGCGCTGCGGATGGCCGAACCCAAACCATCCGCGCCGATAACGAGGTCAGCACGTTCCTCCATGCCATCGGCAAAGGAGAGCGTCACTCCCTGCGGGTCTTCGCGAACAGTGTTGACGTGATGGCCGAGACGATAGGTATCGGAGAGGAGGCGTGAGGATACGCTCTCAAAGAGGTAGTCCCATGAGACCTGCGTCTGCGGTGTTTGCTGGCGCTGGGCAATGCGTCCGCCGGCATCGAGGTAGATGCGCTCCTTCGCAACTACACCGATCTGGGCAACGTCTTCGCAGCCGATTTCCCTCAGAACGTCGAACAGGTCCTGTTGAGGCACCAGTCCCGCGCCGCGCCCGGCAAGCCCGGATGACGAGCGTTCGTACACCTTCACATCGTGTCCGTCCTGCTGAAGCAGTATCGCGGTGAAAAGCCCGGCAAGCGAGCCGCCAGCGATGCGGATTTTCAGGGGTTTCATGGCCGTACCTGCCTTTTGATATCGATCTGGCGATCGTTCGTTCATCTCGACGGGAGAAAGCCGGCGGATCGGATATGCCGAGACGCCGGCCCCTGCGGAAGGAGAGGATCTTCAGCCTGGCATGATTGCCGGCTGGTTTGCGGGAAACCTGGCGACATCCTCGATGCTGACGTTCAGGTGCTGGGCAACGAGCGCCGGCGGGGTATGCGTCAGCCAGGAAGAGAGGCTGACTTCCTGATACTCTGCCGTCTTGAAGACCGCGACGAACTGCAGGTCGGTCTTGCCGGTATTCTCGATGATGTGGCCCTGGCTCCGTTTCACGTAGCCAATGTCGCCGGCGCGGAAATCGGCGGTCTGGCTGCGCGGACCGGCGTCGAACACGGTCATCCGGCCTTCACCCTTGATCCAGTATTGCCATTCGTCCGCGTTGGGGTGCCAGTGCATTTCGCGCACCCCGCCGGGCTTGATTGTTTCGATGGCGGCGGCGATGGTTTTGGACACGGTAAAGGCGCTGCTGTCGGCAAGGCGAATGACGCCAGCAGCGTTCTCCTTCAGCGGTTTGGAGGCCGTGAGCTTGTAAGTAAAGGGGTAAGGGGGAAGTCCTGCACCGGCAACGGCTTCCTGATCCCTGGAGAGAGGTCCAGGCTCCTTGCCCTGAAAAATCCAGAGGTTCTGCAGTGGAATATTGCGGAACACATCCTGCTCGACGCCGAAATTCTTCGCCAGCAGTTCAGGTGAGGTATGCGCCAGCCAGTCCGTCAGTAGCAGGGTGCCATATTCGGACTGGTCGCCTTCGTCGAACACAATGACGAATTCGCACCCGTCGGGACCAAGTCCCTGCAGCGAATGGGGATAACCGGCCGGAAAATACCAGAGATCGCCGGCCTCGACGTCCTGGACATAAGCACGGCCTTCGGTATCGAGCACGGTGATACGGCAGCGTCCATTGGTCATGATCGCCCATTCTGCAGCGCGGTGCCAGTGCATCTCGCGAATGCCGCCCGGTCCCAGTCGCATGTTGACCCCGGACACGGCATCCGAAATCGCGAAATCGGATTTGGTCACCTGACGTGCCCAGCCTCCGTTCTGGATACGCTTGGCGGCATTGTTGAACGAACCCCAGAAGAGCTGCATGTCGCCGACATCCGTCGCGGGCGGACTCTGGAAGGAGGGGAACTGGTCGTTGATAACAGGGTTCTTCGGGCCGGGATCGCTGAGCCCCGCGGCATTGGCGTTGATTGCTCCCTCCGCAGGCTGATCGGGATTGCCGAAAGATGCTGCCCCGGCGGTGCTGGCAGCGAGCGCGGTGCCGCCGACGGCGCCGATTGCGAGGACTGCGCGTCTGGTCAAAGCTTCCATTTCAGAACTCCTTGTTCATGGCGAGTTGCGACGAGGTATCGGTATCGTCGGGTTGTGATGCGAGCTGGAGCGCGGCGATGCGATCAATCAGCTCGGCATTGAAGAGACGGTGCTGCAGTTGACAGAAGGCTTTTGGCTCGAGCGCCTCGTACCGGTCCGTTTTTCGGGCGGCGCGGATGGCGATGCAGGACGTTTCGTCATTTGCCGGAGCTGACACGCCTGTTGCCGCATCCTCCCCTGGAGCAACAGGACCCGAAAGTCCGGCCAGCCTGTCGATCGCCTGCGGCGTGAGGATGCGGAAGGCGCTGGCCGATGCAACGTTTTCAGAGACGGCAAGCGCCGGCTCGGTATTCCTGATCAGGAGAGCGTTGCCGGCGAGCACTGCGGTCGCGCCCAATGCCAGCACCGTTGCGAGCTTGAGATGTCGAGGTTTGCGCTCGTCTGTCTTCTGACTGATGGAGGTCATGCCCTGCTCCTCAAAATGGATGATCGTGTCGTCAGGACCGTCCGGGAGGGAGGCGTTTGACTGGGACAAGGCTACGGCGGGTCAGCGCTGCGGGCACCTATACAGAGGTCTAGTTGGTATGGCGGAAGGTCGTGGCGGAATGGCAAACGCCGGGAGGAATTCCGTCAACGGCAATGCGTGCCACGGGGCCGGGGCATAAAAAACAGGGTTCGAAGGGAGAGCGTCAACCGAAGGTCAGGGCTGCGGTCCGAGAACCGATTCCAGGCATCCCATCAGTTTGCCGATATTGACCGGCTTGCGCAGAAAGGCGAGGGCGCCGCCGCTCAGGGCGGCGTTGCGGGTGCGGTCATCCTCATAGGAGGTCACGAAAATCATCGGCGCATGCTCGCCGCGCCGGTTCAACTCACTCTGCAATTCGATGCCGGAGAGGCCGGGCATCTTCACATCCACAACGATGCAGTCTATGTCCGCCTGCTGCTGCGCGTCCAGAAACTGTTCGGCAGAAGCAAACAGGCGGCATTGGTAACCGAAGGACATGATGAGATCGTCCATGGCTTCACGGATGGCAGGGTCGTCGTCAACGACGGCAATGACGGGAACGGGGGGCAATGAAAGCGACCTTTTCTGTTTTTCTTTCTTCCTCTATGCGCCCATGCCGCCCTCAAAGATACCATACTAAGATACAGGTGGGCGCATCTTCTCGCCGATCAGTTCCGCCTTGCGAACGAGATCGGCGACCGATCTCGCTTCCATCTTGCGCATCACATTGCCGCGGTGCAGTTTTACCGTGACCTCGCTGATGCCTAGCTCATAGGCGATCTGCTTGTTCATCAGACCGCGAACGACGGCGCTCATGACCTCGCGTTCCCTCGGCGTCAGTTGTTCGGCAAGAGAGGAGACGGCCTCGTTCTGGGCGCTTTCGCGGCGTCGTGATGCATCCCGTTCCATCGCTGCCGCGACGGCGTCCAGGATGTCCTGTTCCTTGAAGGGCTTTGTCAGGAAATCCACGGCGCCTGCTTTCATCGCCCGCACGCTCATCGGGATATCGCCGAAGCCGGTCATGAAAATGATCGGCATCCTGTTGCCGACGCGTTCCAGCTGCATCTGGAAGTCGAGGCCGCTGATGCCCGGAAGCCGCACATCGAGCAGCAGGCAACCCGGCCGGTTCAGATTGGCTTTTTCGAGGAAGGCGGTGGCGCTGTCGAAAGCTTCGGCATCAAACTTCATGGAGCGAAACAGATCGGTCAGCGCCTCACGCATCGACACGTCGTCGTCGACGATGAAAACGACGGGTTGGGGTGGCTCCTTCGCCTGCTTGCGTGGGTCAGGCATGGTCCATCTCCTGGCTGATCGGCATGGAAATGGTAAAGACCGCCCCGCCGAGGGGGTGATTATCACCGGTCAGCCTGCCGCCGCGCGCTTCCAGAGTGGTGCGGCAGATCGATAGCCCCATGCCCATCCCTGTCTCCTTTGTCGTGTAGAATGGTGAAAACAGCTTTTCCTTCATCTGCGCGGGGAAACCCGGTCCATTGTCGTGAACGGCAATATGGATATTGTGACCGTCTTCGCGTTTTTTCCGGACCGTGATGGTTCGATTGATGCTGCCTGCCTCGTCCATCGCCTGAATGGCATTTGTGAGAAGGTTGATGAGGACCTGCTGCAATTCGATCCTGACGGCCGTTATTGGCGGAGTGGCCTGTTTATCCACGTGGACGATGGTGCCACTGCGCGCGAGCTCGTGTTCGAGAAGGCTGAGCGTTTCGTCAATGAACTCGTCGAGATCGAAGGTTTCCGTCTTGCCGCTGGTATGGGCGAGCTGACTGCGTGTGTTCTGGATGATGTCGCTGGCGCGCTGGCCGTCACGGATCATGCGTTCGGACGAACGGCGGGCCGCGGCGAGATCCGGCGGATCGCGGTCGAGCCACCGCAGCAATGTCTGTGCATTGACGATGATGGCCCCAAGCGGCTGGTTCAATTCGTGGGAGAGCGATGCTGACATGGCGCCCACCGCCGCGGCCTTTGAAGCCTTCGTCAGCTCTGCCTGTGCTTCGGCCAGCGCCTTCAGCGCCATTTCGCGCTGGGTGATATCCACCATGCTCACCACCACGCGATTGAAGGCTGCCGCCTCGGCCGGAAAGCTGATGGAAAGAAGCACCAGCTTGTCTTCACCGCTTTCCGTGCGCACCACCACCTTGTCTTCAAAAACACGCCGGTTATCGATGATCGCCTGCAGGACATCGACGAATTTTCCGGAAGACGAAACGATCGACCGCTGAAGGGTTCCGCGCAGAGAGGAGTCGTAACCGAGCATTTCCTTTCCGGCCTCATTCGACGCAACGACCGTAATGAGGTCGATGCATTGCTGCGTAAAACCCGGATTGGCGCGTGCGTGGGCGCGCATATCGGTGACGCCCTGTTGCTTGAGGCCCATCAACAGGGCGTGAAGCTTCGAATAGTCCCGCTCCCAGAGCGCCACGCGCGTGCGGTCGAAAATGGAGCGATAGCGCTCCTCGCTTTCTTTGAGCGCCGCGTTGACGGACAGCATCGCCAGCCGCGCGGTTTCGGTTTTCAGCAGCAGCATGGTGGTAACGGCCAGTGCCGCAAGGGCGACCACCAATCGAAGGGCAGACTGGAAGTCGGCGTCCTGCGCATGGGTCGCCGCATAGGACAGCAGCGATAGAATGGCGCAGGTGCAGGAGATCGCGATGAGTCCTGACCAGCTCACTGCCTGCGCGGCCAGAAGAACCGTGATCACATAAAGAACGGCGATCGCGCCTTCGATGTCGGTATAGGTGTCGACGTAAAATACTCCGGCCGCCAGCACCAGCGCCACAACTCCAAAAAGCAGATGGTGGGCTCCATCCTCCGGCTCTCTCGCGCGAAACATCATTGACGCAATCGACATTGTTCCCCCGATGCGATTTTTGCCGACAATACGGTTTTTTTAGCACAACCTGACCTATACATAGGTCTTGGTTGCCACCGCCGTCTTAACATCAGGATAGCGGGAAATGGGTGCGGGGCCATATGCAAAAATATGCATCCAGGACCTGTCGTCCACAGGCACCCATGGCCTCTGCAACGCGCCGGCCCTTTGCTCGTCAGACAGCTGCTGCACTCACCGTAATCGGTACGCCTTTATAGGAAGGCGTTCCCGAAAGGCGATCATAGCGGCCTAGCGCGACCACCGCATTCATCTCGGGATAATAACCCGCTGCCGAGCCCTTCGGGATATCGTACTCAACAGCCGTGAAACCCTGAACGAGGTGGCGCCCCTCACTGTCTTTGGCGATACCGTGAATATCGATGCGGTCGCCATCCTTCAGGCCCCGTTCGGCGAGGTCCTGCCGATTCATGAAGATGACGTCCCTGCGGCCGAAGACGCCGCGATAACGGTCATCCATGCCGTAGATCGTTGTGTTGTACTGGTCGTGGCTGCGGATGGTCGTCAGCACGAGGGCGTCCGGATTGGAGATCAGCGGATCTTCCTCGATCCCGGTGGCGACAAGGAAATTGGCCTTGCCGCTCTCTGTGTTCCAGCGGCGGAAGGAGGCTGCGACATCAAGGCGGAAGCCGCCCTTCACGCGGACCCGGCTATTGAAATCCCTGAAGTCAGGGAAGACCTCTTCGATCTTGTCGCGGATGCGATCGTAATCGGCAATCAGCCAGTCCCAGTCAATGCCGTGACGGTTTCCGATGGTTGCCTTGGCGATGCCGGCGATGATGGCGGGCTCCGACCGCACAAGTTCGCCTGGCGGTTTGAGGAAACCGCGTGAGGCATGCACCATCGACATTGAATCCTCGACGGTCACCGCCTGCGGGCCGGAGGCCTGTGTATCCAGATCGGTTCGCCCGAAACAGGGCAAAATCAGCGATGTCCGTGCCGTCAGAAGATGCGAGCGATTGAGCTTCGTTGCAATGTGGACAGCGAGATCGAGTTTGCGCATACCTTCGAAGGTCGCGGCGGTATCCGACATAGCGACGGCGAGGTTTCCGCCAAGGCAGATGAGCGCCCGGGATTTTCCGGCGATGATTGCCTCGACGGCTTCTATGGCATTGTGGCCTTTTTCGGCGGAGGGGCGAAAACCGAAGGCGCGTTCCATTCCATCCAGCAGCGCCTTGTTCGGGATTTCGGTGATGCCGACAGTGCGATCACCCTGAACATTGGAATGGCCGCGAATGGGCGCTATCCCCGCACCCTGGCGCCCCATATTGCCGCGCAGCAGCAATAGATTGGCAATCTGCTGGACATTGCTCGTACCCTTGGCGTGCTGTGTTATACCCATGCCGTAACAGATAATGACATTGGAGGCGTTGACATAAACCCGGGCAACGCTCTCTAGCGCCTCTCTCGTCAGCCCGCTGACCGAGCAGATCGTATCCCATGAGGTGGCATCAATATCGCTGCGCAGCACGTCGAGGCCTGAGGTATGTTGCTCGATGAAGGCCCGGTCCAGTGCGCCGGCTCCGCCTGCATCGAGGCTTTCCGCATCCATTTGAAACACCGCCTTCATGATGCCCTTCAGGGCGGCGAGATCGCCGCCGGTGCGCAGCTGATAATAGGCGGAAGCGATCGGAGTGGAAGAGAGCGTCGCCATTTCGATCGGGTCCTGCGGCGCGGCGAAACGCTCCAGAGCCCGTTCCTTCAGCGGATTAAAAACGACGATCGGCACGCCGCGTTTTGCGGCATTATGCAGCGTCGTCATCATGCGGGGATGATTGGTGCCCGGATTATGGCCGAAGCTGAAGATCGCATCCGCATGATCGAAGTCCTCCAGCGTCACTGTGCCTTTGCCGACGCCGATGGATTTCGGAAGGCCGACGCTGGTTGCCTCATGGCACATGTTGGAACAATCGGGAAAATTATTCGTCCCGAAGGCGCGCACGAAAAGCTGATAGAGAAAAGCAGCCTCGTTGGACGCCCGGCCTGACGTGTAAAATTCCGCCATGTCTGGGTCGCCAAGCTTGTTGAGCTCCTGCGCGATCAGGCGGAACGCATCGTCCCAGGCGATCGGCTCATAGCGATCACTCTCGGCATTGTAATGCAGGGGAAGGGTCAGCCTTCCGGCATCCTCGAGCTTGTGGTCGGTCCACTGCCACAATTCGGAGACCGTGTGCTGTGCGAAAAATTCAGGTCCGGATCGTTTGGCGGTCGATTCCCATGTGATCGCCTTGGCGCCGTTTTCGCAAAATTCAAACGATGAGGTGTGTTTGGGATCGGGCCAGGCGCAGCCGGGACAGTCGAAACCCTCGGGTTGATTTGCCTTGAGCAGCGTCATGGTGCCCTGGGCGACGATCTGCTGGTGGGCGAGGGTTTTCGCGACGGCTTTCAACGCATCCCAACCGCCGGCGGGATGATCATATTTTTCAATACCTTCCGGGCGTTCTTCTGTCATGTGGGATGTCCTTCGATTTTGCAGCCTGGGGATTGTCGTGCGCCACGACGCTAGCCCACGTACGCACGCTTAAACATCATACTCATGCATAGGTTGCCTGGTCACCAGAGGGCGAAATGAAAAAGGCCGCCTCCTGCGGCGGGGGCGGCCTTTTGCGGATCGGGAGGGAGATCCGCGGCTCCGGGGAGGGGACGCCGGAGCTTCTGGCTTCTGTGAGCCAATCGCCGAGGGGCGGGGCGACGGGCAAACGTTATCCCGGGCCGGCGCTAGCCGAAACTACACTTAGGTATCGGGTAGACTGTACCAGCAGCGGATTTCTCCTCACCCGTTCTTCTCCCTATTCTCGAGGCCGATCAGAAAGCCGCAACAGGGACGCTCAACAACGGGCGGTCAATTGCCAAAGGAGAACGATCATGGACACGACAACAGCTTCCAGAAACCGCAAGCTTCCACTTGCAACCCCGACCGATCTCGGAGCGGAGGCAAGCCGCGACATTGCCGCGGCGTTGACCGCCCTGCTGGCGGATGTCTTTACGCTCTACGTCAAGACCAAGAACTTCCACTGGCATGTTTCCGGTCCGCATTTCCGCGACTATCACACGCTGCTGGACGAACAGGGCGCCCAGATCTTTGCCATGACCGACGACATCGCCGAAAGGGCGCGCAAGATCGGCGGTACCACCATCCGCTCCATCGGACATATCGCCCGCCTTCAGCGCCTCCTCGATAATGACGCCGACTTCGTCACGCCTGAGGATATGCTTGCCGAACTGCGCGAGGATAACAAACAGCTGACCGCCATCCTGCGGCAAACGCACAGCCTTACCTCCGACCTCAACGACCACGCGACCACCAGTCTCATCGAGAACTGGATCGACGAGACCGAGCGGCGCACATGGTTCCTGTTTGAAACCACGCGCCGTGCGCGCTGAACGCAGGACAGGAAATGGCCGGCAATCCCATCGAGCTCGCGCTTTCCAGACGGCACCTTCTGCTGGCGGGCGCGGCACTTTCCACGGCGATGGCCATGCCATCGACAGCTTTTTCAAACTCCACCCCATCTCCCACCGAAGGAGCATTTCCAATGACGGAATCATTCGTAAAGACCAAGGACGGTGTCGATATCTTTTTCAAGGACTGGGGCCCGAAGGATGCCCAGCCGATCGTCTTCCATCATGGCTGGCCGTTGTCATCCGACGACTGGGACGCGCAGATGCTGTTCTTCGTAGAGAACGGTTATCGCGTCGTGGCGCATGACCGCCGCGGCCACGGCCGGTCGCAGCAGGTGAGCGACGGGCACGATATGGATCATTACGCCGCCGATGCCTTTGCCGTCGTCGAACATCTCGATCTCAGAAATGCGGTTCATATTGGGCACTCGACAGGCGGTGGCGAGGTTGCGCGCTATGTCGCAAAATTCGGCGAGCCGCAGGGCCGCGTCGCTAAGGCCGTGCTTGTCTCCGCCGTTCCGCCGCTGATGCTGAAGACGCCGTCCAATCCCGGCGGCCTGCCGATCGAAGTCTTCGACAGTTTCCGCAAGGGCGTCGCCGATAATCGCGCCCAATTCTTCCTTGATGTCCCGACTGGCCCCTTCTACGGTTTCAATCGTCCGGACGCGAAGGTCTATCCCGGTGTTATCCAGAACTGGTGGCGTCAGGGTATGATGGGCAGCGCCAAGGCTCATTATGATGGCGTGAAGGCTTTCTCGGAAACCGATCAGACGGAAGACCTGAAGGCAATCTCGGTGCCCACGCTCGTCCTTCACGGCGATGACGATCAGGTCGTGCCGATTGCGGCCTCCGCCGAATTGTCGGTCAAGCTTCTGAAGAACGGGACGCTGAAGGTGTATAAAGGTTACCCGCATGGTATGCTCACCACCCATGCAGACGTTATCAATCCCGATCTGCTGGCTTTTGTGAAAGGCTGATCGCGTAAGGCGCCGCTGCCGGCGAAAGCGGGCGGCGGCCGGTTTCTGCGGAGATGGAGATTTCGATGCCGTTCAGACCAGCTGATGAAACTCCTGTCCTTCGTGACGGGATCGCGAGCCTGCCGGAGATGGAGGATATCCAGCTTGAGCTTCCGCTCTCGTGCAGAACAGGGCGGGATATTGAGGGCGACGCCGGGCTGAAGCAGTCAAGTCCCAGCACCAAAGTGCCAGCCGCGTGCTTCGATCGCCACCGTTGACAGTCGCTCATTGTATCGCAAACCGGTGAAACTACATCCGGGTACCATTCCCGGCTTTTGACGAAAAACTCCAGACACAAGACTTGCCCATCGATTGGCACAACGTCGCTATCAAGTATGGAGAACCGTGATGTCCAACGAAGTCGTATCGCTCCTGGAGATCCGCAAGGTTTTAAATGAGTTTTGCGAAGATAATCGTCTTCCGATCGGCTGCGCCATGGCCGTCGATGCCGCAAGATACCTGATTGGAATTGCCTCAACCGATGAGGTCGAACGTTTAACCCTGCGACTGTCGCTGGATCAGTGGATGAAGGAACGGATTGCTGCTGCCGCCTGAAATGGCTCGGCTTGGTATAAAGCCGCCCCAAATCGGGGGCGGCTTCTTTGCGTTATAGAAAGACCAGACGCAATAGGTGGTGAAGCGCGGGCTGATCCCGCGCTTGTCTGACGGGATTCAGCGCAGTTTTCGGAAAGCTTCCCGCAGCTCACGGGAGAAAATATCGGGCTGCTCCCAGGCTGCAAAATGCCCGCCGTGATCCACCTGATGATAATAGGCGAGTGACGGATAGGCCTGCCTGCTCCAGCTCTCGGGCGCCTGGTAGATCTCCTTGGGAAACACCGTGATACCGACGGGGATCTTAATGTCGCGGGTCTTCTGAGCGTCCGCGCTGAAGTTGTTGTTGTTGTTTTCCCAATAGAAGCGTGCGCCAGAGGCGCCGCTGTTGGTCAACCAGTATAAGGTGATATCGTTGAGCATCTCGTCCCTTGAAAGAACACTTTCGGGTTCACCATTGCTGTCGCTCCACTGCGCGAACTTCTCATAGATGAACGATGCGAGACCAATGGGAGAGTCCGAGAGAGAATATCCGATCGTCTGCGGTCGCGTGACCATCATCGCGCCGTAAGCAGCGTTTCTGCCGAAAAACGTCTGCAGAGCGTTGTAGGCATCTCGTTCGGGAGGCGAGAGATCTGCCGGCGCAGCGTCACCGCTGCTGATACCCCTCATCAGCGTTCCGGGAACTGTGGCCGGCATATTGAGGTGGATGCCAAGCAGACCCTTTGGAGCTTGGCGTGCGAGAGCATCGGAAATGACCGAGCCATGGTCGCCACCTTGGGAGACATAACGTGTGTAGCCCAAACGCTTCACAAGAACGTCCCAAGCGCGTGCAACACGATCCGGTCCCCAGCCGAGATCTGTTGGGTGACCTGAAAAACCATAACCGGGTATCGACGGAATGATCACATCGAATGCGTCTTCGGCTTTGCCCCCATAGGCGGTCGGATCCGTCAGCGGGCCGATAACCTTTGTGAACTCGAAGATTGAACCCGGCCACCCATGGGTAAGGATGACAGGCAGGGCATTGGGGTGGCGTGAGCGCACATGAATAAAGTGGATGTCGACACCGTCGATACTGGTGATAAACTGAGGCAATGCGTTGAGCTCGTTTTCGGCGTTTCGCCAGTCATAGCCGCTGCCCCAGTATCGAACGAGGTCCTGAACCCGCGAGAGCTGGATGCCCTGGGAGATATCCCCCACAGTCTCCCTGTCCGGCCAGCGTGCATTTCTGATTCTCGCCTTGAGGTCGTCAATCTGTGATTGGTCGATATGCACGTGGAACGGGTGAATGCTATCGTCTTCCCGGGCTGTCAGCGAGTGTGCTGGTTTGGCAGTTTCCGCTGCAAGGGCCGGGGAAAAGGCCATCAGTACGGCGGCCATGGCAGACCCAAGCACCATCGCGGTGCCGCGTGCGGTTTCCGCCGGATGAAGTATGTAGGTCATATTTCTCTCCATATGATAAGTTTTGCGATTATTTCCCACCCGAGACTGGTGGATGTTGCTCGTGTCCCGGCTGCTAGGTTCGACCTGGTGTTGCGTCACAGAACGCCGGTTCCGACACGGCTGACGCCGCGGGGTGCAGCAGACCGGAGCGCGCCGTCACGTGCCTGGCGAAAATTGGTGTCACGGAGTGAGAATGGCGCGCGGTTCGAGCATGCCATCGAGGCCGAAGGCACCGATTTCCCTGCCAATGCCAGACTGTTTGAAACCGCCAAAGGGCGCGCGGGGATCATGAGGAGCGCCATTGATGACGACGCGGCCTGCCACCAACCTTTCGGCAATTTTTTCGGCACGCCTGAGGTCGGATCCGAGCACATATGCCTGAAGTCCATAATCGCTGTCATTAGCGATCTCGATTGCCTCGTCTTCGTTGTCATAGGCAATAAGGCAGAGGACCGGGCCGAAGATCTCCTCGCGGGCGATGCGCATGTCGTTCCTGACCCCGGCAAAGATTGTCGGACGGGCGAACCAGCCCTTTTCCATTCCAGCCGGCCGCCCGGTGCCGCCCGTCAGCAGGGTCGCCCCTTCGTCGATGCCGAGTCGGATATAGGCCTGAATCCTCTCCCATTGCGCAGCGTTCGCGAGAGGTCCTATCCGAACCTCCGGATCGCGGGGGTTGCCGACCTTGCCCTTGTCTGTTTACCGGTGGCGACGCTAGCAACATCGAACGGGCATTTCGACTGCTAAAAGTGGTCAGCAAAATTCAACCTGAGATAATGAACCCTTCAATGTTCGCTATTGAGGACGGCCGGTATTCCAATACCATTGGCATCAATCAGAGATGGCTGGCCAGGACCGAAGGCGCATAGTCGGGGAAGGCAGGCATTTGCCTGGCGGCTATCAAAACCGGAGTTCGGGCGAGCTCTGGTTTCGCCCATACGGGACACCGTGGATCAGCGGAGCAGACATGAAGACCAGCTTTGAGTTTTTGCCGGAACGTAAGCAACGCGAGCGTGTCCGCATCGCCGGAATTATTCAGAAAAAATTTGCTGATCTGGTGGCGCGGTCGGCGTCTGACGCCAGGAGGGATGGACAGATTTTCAAAATCATTCTGTTCGCTCTTGGGCGAAAATCTCATCTGCGCTGGTGACGTCGGCATCATGAACCATAGGGTCCAACCTCCTCTTTCAGTCGCTATGCCGATCTCCCCGTAGAAACTGGTCTGTCTTCCAGGAGCGAAGCCGTGGCTAACAGGGGCCGTTCCGGTGCGACCGCAATCGAAAGGAATAATCGTGGCAAGGAAAACCATAAAACAGCGCCTGGCTGAACTGGAGGCGCAACGGTCTGCGCTGAAGGCCCGGCTCTCGAAAACCGAGCGCAACAACGATATGCGCCGCAAGGTCCTGATCGGCTCGCTCGTTCTGCATCACCTGGATTCCTCGAGTGATCAGGAGTTCAGCAAACAGCTCGGTGAATGGCTGCGCCGCGAACTGCCGGGCTTTCTGACACGCGATAATGACAAGGCGCTGTTTGACGATCTCATCGGACAAGGACTGACGGACAAGGGAGAGGGTGGCGACAGCGGGCAGGGTGCTCCATGAACCGGTTGCGGCTTTCTTGGGACGCGTTCAAGAACATGATGCGAGCCGTCGCGCGTGATCCGCTTTGGGCATTTCTGGCTTTAATCACCATGCCGTTCCGGATCTGGAAACGGCTTCTTGGATTTATGTTCATCCTGTTCAACGTCACCTTTGTGATCGGCATGGGTGGCGGTCATTTCCTTGAGCAAATGGGTTTTGGTTACGTCGTCAACGGTCATGACAGCGCCCGCCTCATCTCTGATTTGCTCGGGCAGGAAACGGTCTTATTCCAGACGATGGCGGGAGCGATCGATTCCGATAAGACTGGGATCTCCTACAGCCAACAACATACCGGCCGGCTGCTACTCACCCCTGATGAGGTGCGTAATCTGCCGGCAAAAGGACAATTGCTGTTCCTTGCCGGACAACGGCCAATTTTTGCAGAGAAACTTGCCTATTTTAGCGATCCGGAGTTTACGGGCATGTTCGACCCGGTCTGACGGGGGCGGTGACAAAACGGCCGTCTGGATTTTGCATCTCAGCCTTGCATTGGAGGCCCCTGGATCTCTTCGGCTGGGACTTTCAATTATCATAACTGATAATTCCAATCGTCAAGAAGTTGGAAACGGGCCGGCATGAACGTCCGCAGCAATCGACGCGGTGATCCAGCCTGTCCTGACGGGAACGCGCTACCAAATTGCGCCGAAGTGAGCGGCAGGACAGGCCTGCCTCTTGTTGCGAAGGCGCGAATGGGAACCGGTCTGGATGCGATCGAAGGCGCGTTACACCGGCGACGAAGCGAAAGTCGCCGGGAGGACGGCAGACGGCTTGCCGCGGATCTGAAATAGAGGCCATTCAGCCTTTGCGATCGAGCTGGTCGCGGCTGTTGCCGGCAGACCGGAACGCGCACTTCATGTCGTCTTCGGGACGTTTCCCCTGTTGCCCCATAGTGCAATTCATGGTTTTGGCCGCCAGCCGTTT
>NZ_QLNF01000076.1:0-3860 GCF_003261015.1 Agrobacterium sp. MS2
CGAATGCTGTCGGTAGCAAGTCGCGTTCCAGCAGACATCGCAAATGCGATTGGTGCGGCAAAGTCCGTCGGCCGCAATCGCTGGACCGAATTTGCTCAATTGATCGAAAAGCCTTCGACGCTCGAATTTGCACGAGCGATCATTAAAAACGGGGCGATCTCGTCGCTGGAATCCGACGCCCGGTTCGAGCGACTTTTGGCCGAGATCAAGAGTGCCTCGAAACCCGCGAAACGTCCCACCAAGGCTACCGAATGGCAAGCTGAGGACTCAAGCGTGCGTGCGGAATTCAAAGGAAGCGCGAAGAGTTATTTTATCGCGCTCAAAGCAAACGACGCCGGCAGGTTTGGGCGGTTCATTGCCGATAACCTAGACCGCTTGCATCAAGAGTTCCTGAAATCAAGCAGAGCAGAGGAAAAGTAGCGGCAAAAGAAAAAGGCCCCCAAACGTCGCCGTCGTGGAAGCCTTCCTCATGTCTAAGCAGCCTGAGAATCGCATTTCCATGAATCGCAGTCAAGAGTCTTTGGCGCCAGTTTGGTGAGCGGATTTCCTTTGCCTTTCGAAAGGTGAGAGGAAAATGCAAACAGGAAATGTGACGACGCCGTTTGGGCGGCGGCCGATGACGCTTGCCTTGGTCAAAGGTCAACTCGCCACGGCAAATATCAGGGCAGGGAAGACCGTCGATAAGTGGAAGGTCTATCGTAGCGCCTGCGAGGCGAGAGCCTTGCTTGGCCTGCGCGATCGTGCGCTTGCCGTGCTTAACGCGCTGCTGAGCTTCTATCCAGAACAAGAACTCAGCGAAGACCGCAATCTTGTCGTGTTTCCGTCGAACGCGCAGCTAGCCATTCGCTCCAACGGAATCGCGGGAACGACCCTACGGGAAAACCTGGCGCTCCTGGTGGACGCAGGGCTTATTCATCGTAACGATAGTCCAAATGGCAAACGCTACGCCCGTAAAGGGAGCGATGGTGAGATCGAAACGGCGTACGGCTTCAGCCTTGCGCCGCTCCTTGCACGCGCTGAGGAGCTCGCTCTAATGGCGCATCGAGTCGCGGAAGAGAGCCGCCACCTCCGTATTACGAAGGAGCGCATTACGATCGCGCGGCGCAACGTACGTAAACTTATCACGGCTGCTGTGGAAGAGGGCGCCTCCGGAAACTGGCAGGCAGTAGAGAACGCACTTGTGGGGGCTACCGCACGCCTGAAACTCGCGAAGACAACTGCAGCGTTGGAGGCGTGCCTCGACGAACTCTCCCTCCTCAACGAGGAAGCTGTCAACATGCTGGAAAATCAGATAATTTCTCAAAAATCCGACGCCAATGATAGCGAAATCCGTCAGCACATACAGAATTCAAATACCGAATCCTTTAATGAACTTGAACCTCGCTCCGAAAAAGAGCAGGGCGAAACGACAGTGCTTAAGCCGAACCGTGGTACCGAGTCTATAAAGGCTTTCCCGTTGGGAATGGTCTTGAGAGCGTGTCCGCAGATTGCTGACTACGCGGTTGGAGGGACAATCTCCCGTTGGCGTGAGCTGATGGCCGCGGCGGTGGTCGTCCGAACCATGCTTGGCGTCAGTCCGTCAGCCTACCAGGACGCTTGCGAGACCATGGGGCCGGAGAATGCCGCTGTGGCCATGGCATGTGTCCTCGAGCGAGCTGGGCACATCAACTCGCCGGGCGGCTACCTGCGAGACTTAACGAGACGAACTGAGAAAGGCGAGTTTTCGCTTGGCCCGATGCTGATGGCGCTGCTCAGGACGCAGGATACCCTGCGACAACAATCGGCTTGAAAAGGTCTCTTGTCGCCGGCGTAGGGTTGCGTAGCATTCGATCATTTTCAGGCACAAAATTGTCAGCGGTACAAATGGCATTTTTATACAATGAAAACATGATGATGCGCTTTGTTTTCGCCTCTGGAGCCATTGGAGAAATATGGTTTCAGGGAAACGGAAGAGCGCGCTAGTCGTTGGGCTCCGCACCCACATCTGAAAAGATAAGGCTGATTAGAAACTCGATATGAGCATGGCGACTTTAGGTGAGTTAATCCTGATGCAGCGTGAACGGATGAGAGAGCGACGCCGGCCGATGTAGGACTGCGCTACAAGGCAGAAGGACATAGCTGCAACTTTGCGCTGGTGGCGAGAGACGGGAATCCCAGACAGAGTCCAGATAAGTGCCAAGCTCGCTCCTCGGACGCCCATGCACCGCGCGCCGGCGGCCGCCGGAGGCCAGCGCTATCATCCGTTGATAGGCCGAGCTGTAAGGATCTGCTGGTCACGTTAAAAACGCTATGGAGGGCAGACTTCAAGGGCCTCCTCCCGCTCAGAATTTTCTAGGCTACGAAGCTATAGCTTTGGCTGCCCACGACCATAAATCATGCCCTAATGCCTCGAGCTGACCTTCGAACGTATCGGTCCACGGGTTGGGAAGCGTCCAGCGTTCATCCCACCCAAAACTCCAAATGACCGGAAAATCACCGCGGTTGTCGCCACGCTCCCATTCTTTTGTTTTTTCCCAAGACATGATCACGGATGCCGCGATCGCGTCGAACCCGGCGGAATGGGCAGCGTCGATCATTTGTTCAATATCACTGTGGTCCTGCGCGGCAACATGGCTCGGCATGATGACGAGTTCTCGCGTTCGCCACATGGGATCATTTGCGTCCAACGCGGCGAGGACCGAACCATATTTGGCCTTCTCCTTTTCCTGAAACGATCTTCCAAAGACGAAAGCGTCGATTGGTCGGCCCCAAGGGCTGACAAGCGCACGAACGCCTTTTTTATGAAGCCCGATTTTCTGTCCGGTGCCTTGGGAAACGAGGGTTCTAAGAATTGTTGACTTGCCGTGGCGATCATTTGCCAACGGAACGAGGAAAAGGCGTCGAGAAATCTTCATTGCTTGCTCCCTTGGCACTTGCTCGGATGTTGCTCGGGCTCCGATCTCGTACCTTACCTTCCAGCCCGACTTTGCGAGGTATTGCCAGAGGCGATACACAATTTCAAATTGGCGTTTGGCCGGCGTCCTGTAACACTGGATTCAACGTGCTGATGCATTTCTGCCGGACATCTTGGAGCCCCAGCTCCAGCGCTGGATCTAGAATCTGGAGATGATGCGTATGTTGGATGATCGCAGCGTCTCTGAACCCGTCGGTTAGCAGTGTTTTCAGATCCTTCAAATAGAGGTCTACCTTTTGAAGTTCGCTCTGCCAAGCGGCGTTGGATAGTTCTCGCCACCCACCAACCGCCTTCTGAATAACGTGTCCACTCTTTCGGTCGATAAGCTCTCCCGTCCGCAATGCACGTTGTGTATCCTTCAAAGCCTGCAGAAAATCATCGAAGTTTTCACTGTGCAGCGCATCTTCGAACGCTGGTCTATGAAAAGCAGTTGCTATCACACTGAGGATCAACTGGTCCTGCTCAGTTGGGGTGCGCACTTCAATCACGCGATCATAGTACCAGTGCTGCAGGTCAGGGAGCGCGTTAAGTCACGTGACATAATCGTCCCAGAACCAAACATGGACGTTCAATTTGACACCCGAACCTGCGAATTGGCCAGTGAGCTCGCGCGCCAATTTCTTGGTATGTGCGTTTCTTTTCGCCGTCGTTGTGGCTTTTAGCTTCCGATTTCAATGAAATCTCCTCTTACGATTTCACTGCGGAGTAGGGGAGGGGCCAACTAAAGCCCTGATGCCTTAGTCAGATTCACGCGGAACCGATCCCGTCGGCGCTGATATCTGCGTGTCATCTCCGCTGAAGCATGACCGAGCTGTTTCTGCACGTAACGCTCGTCGACTTCAGCGGAGGAGGCCAAGCCCGCGCGAAGGGAATGTCCAGAGAATTTGATGGCGCGTTCGATCTCACT
>NZ_QLNF01000077.1:0-238 GCF_003261015.1 Agrobacterium sp. MS2
TTATAAGTCCGCTCACTGAACGAGGGCGGCGGCGCTGCTGGCGACGAAGTCTTTCGTTCTAAATAAATCAAGGAATGAGCTGGTTGCTTGTTTGGTTTCGAGGCCTGATGGTTTCGGGGATTTGATTTTTTGACTGCTTTTGGTGGTCAGTTTTTTGACAATTGAATATGAGAAGAAAGAGAAACGTGGGCGGCGAAGCTTGCGGGGTCTGAATGTAATTTGGATCTCAGGAATAGAC
>NZ_QLNF01000078.1:0-922 GCF_003261015.1 Agrobacterium sp. MS2
TTCGAAGCCGGTGACCTTAACGTCTATCGCTATGTCTGGAACTCGCCCGCCAATTGGACGGATCCAAGTGGAATGAGTGCCTCGGCCGAGTATGGTGCGACCGCGAGCATCGCAACTCGGTCGATGACGTCGATGGCGCTGGTCGGCAACCGTGTGAGCTGCATCTTCTTCGGTATCGCCGGGGTGCTGGATGCGATTAACACCGCGCAACAGGATGGTTTCACCGTCGAGAATGTCGCCATGTATACGGTGGAGGCAGGATTATGGGCGCTGGAGTGCGGTGCAAAGGTTAAGGCGAAGAAGGCTCCCAAGAGCTGCAAGCTCCAGGATGCCGCAAGCATGTTCATAACGAGCAGCGGCACACCGGCAAATCTACGCTTCATGAACTCGTTCGTTGAAGGAACGAAGGTTCTGACCAAGGAAGGCTACAAGCCGATAGAGGCCGTTCGGGTTGGCGATCTGGTAGCATCGGTCGATGAAAAGACAGGTGGGGAGGTTTACCGCAAGGTTGTTTCGACCTTTAACCGTCAGGCGCCGGGAACGCTTTCGCTGATACTGGAAGACGCAGCGGGTAATCGCGAGGTCATCGAAACGACGCCGGAGCATCCGTTCCACACGCAGGGCTGGGACGGTAAGGTCGAGACGCTGGTCGCTGCGCTGGACGGCGATGCTGCGGCGGCCACGGTTGCGCCGGCCCGTTTGTTCCCATCCAGCGGCAAGACGCCGTTTGGGGAATGGGTGAAGGCTGGTGCCCTGAAGCAGGGTGATTCTGTCTCGACGTCTGCTTCAATGGTAAAAACCGCGATCGCCAACGGTGGTGAAATGCTCAAAGCGGCCAACGACAACGGCTCGCTGACGGTTGCTGAAATTGTCCGCGGAAATCGCACCGCTCGCGTCTACAATTTCGAAGTTGAATCCAGAG
>NZ_QLNF01000079.1:0-16500 GCF_003261015.1 Agrobacterium sp. MS2
AGCTGATGGTCGGCGTGCTCATCACGTCCGGTTATCCGTCAACCGTTAAGCCACGAACAACGTGACAACGCCCGGTGGTATCAATCAGGCCGCGACAGCCTCGGTGAAGGCGATGAGCGAGTTGTGGAAGATCGAGGACGAGATCCGGGGAAAGGATGCCAACGTCCGTGCTGCCGCACGACAAGAGCGGTCTGCGGCCATTGTCGCCAACCTTTTTGACAACTGGGAAAAGGAGCTGGCGAAGGTCTCTGGCAAGTCCAAGACCGCGGAAGCGATCCGCTATGCAATGACCCGCCGACAATCTCTGGAACGCTTTCTCGGTGACGGCCGCATCGAGATTGACTCCAATATCGTCGAGCGCGCAATCCGTCCCCAAACGATCACACGGAAGAATAGTCTGTTTGCCGGAAGCGAAGGCGGTGGCAACACATGGGCCACGATCGCCACGCTCTTGCAGACAGCTAAAATGAACAACGTCGATCCGCTCGCCTGGCTGACACAGACCTTAGTTCGCATGGCCAACGGATGGCCCGCGCAGGATATCGACGCTCTGATGCCGTGGAACTTCCAGTCGAGCGTGGTCGGCTAACCGCTTACGATGGTTTTGCCCTCTTCCTCGAAGACGGAAGGGTCTGTCTTACGAACAATGCGGCGGAAAGAGCGTTGCGCGGTGTGGCCTTAGGAAGAAAAAACTGGACCTTCGCCGGGTCCCAGCGTGGGGCCGATCGTGCCGCCGTCATGTTGACCGTCATCACCACATGCCGCCTCAACGATGTCGACCCAAAGGCGTGGCTTGCCGATGTCTTTGCCCGCATCGCCGATCTTCCCGTCTCCCGCCTGCACGAACTGCTCCCATGGGAGTGGAAAAGGCTGCGCGAAGCGGAGAACCCGGCCTCTCAGCAGGCTGCCTGACCCAAAGCCGCATCTTACCTCAGCAACGGCCCACGCGCGCGAGTAAATTCCGCGGTCCTCGGCGTATGGATACTCCGGCTGAAAGGCCCGGTGAGATCATTCGTCAAGTCCATGTGTGAAGCACCGTCTATATTGCCGTCTATATAGACAGAGCATCCACACTCTCACTCACCGCACAATGCGGCCCAACTCGGATGCGTACAGCAGGACCAACGCCCTGCCGTTTGCCAACTGCAACGATATTCTTGATGCGGCGTCGGGTTTGCTGGCGACGGTTTATCCGTTCAAGCGATCCGTGCGGCTCTTGGGTGTGACGTTGTCGTCGCTTACGGCCAGCCATGAACCGTCGGCTTCGCAGGATGGGCTACAGCTCGGCTTCAACCTCTAGCTAACGGAGTGCGCGAACAGTTACAAGCTAAACGGCGAGAGAAAAGAACGTGTCGATATCTACGCAGAACCGCCCTGGGAGGGACCAGATACTGTCGACCATCGTATCGCAAGCGATGGCTCAGCAGAAATTACCAACACCTTCGGTTTGATACGATCCAAAAAAGCCTTTGCCCACAGACCGCACGACAAACTCTGTTCTGTCAAAGCAAGTTTTGATCGTATCCCGTTGCCTGGACATTTTCAAACATCGGACTACGAATTGAATATATTGAACCCACATTCGAAAACTCTGGAAGCTCCCGGAGAAAGCGAAATGGAGTCAGACAAAGCGGGGTTGTTGAATGCATCGGGAGGGTGTGAAAGAGCTTCGACAGCTACACTCTTTCGCGGATTTCGTTTTAATCTATCGCCTGTATATACATAAACGGCCCCTCCCCTTTGCCAAAACACAATTTTCCTTCCTGTTGGAGAGCGCAACGTTGATTGCACTAAACCGTTGTCGCTAGCCCGCACAGCCGTGTAGCACGTATCGAGCAGATTTCCCGCGATCAGCCGTGATGTACTGAAATCGATCGACGTTCCTTTTACGGAGCGATCAAGGGCATCATGGACTGGCAATAGCATTTCGTCGAGGCACAGCGTAGAAGTGCTCGGTATATGAAGTTCAACCTCACTGATATCAGACAAGTCCGGGAAGCAAAAATAGGGATGCCAACCTAGTGAAACGGGCATATCTGCCAGACCGACATTCATGATCTCTATCTTTAAATCTAGGCCGGTTTCCTTCAAACAATAGGTCACAAGTGTATCATGTGGGAATGGAAACCCTTCCAGGCCCAACGGCTGAAGACTCTTGAATTGTACGGATACCTTATCTCTTTCAAAATCGATTTTTGATAGCTCAAATATAGCAGAACGAGCAAAGCCGTGAAATATTGATCTATCCGCCTGATTAGGCAACAAATCATATTTGATACCGTCGAAGATATAACGTGCGTCTCTTACACGTCCAGCGAATGGAGAGAGTATGGCTCCTCTAACGCCATCTTCCTCAGCGAGCTCAGGCTTATCTTTGTAGCCGTCCACGTAGGCACATTCATCGAATTTCCAGTCCACCAACGTGGCGCCTTGTACCGCAAAGCTGCAGATGACGTTGCCATAGGAGATATTATAGCTATCGAAAGGCAAACGTTCTTTTGATATCTTGAAACCTTCAACTGTCATCGTGAAACGGCCTCCCCAGCATTGAGTGCGGCTAGCTCTCGTCTCCTTGGAAGCCCCTCCCAGTCTCCGGCAGACAGACAAGCGAACGCACCGCATTTAACCGCGGTATCCAAACGCTCTTCCAAGTCTTTTCGCTCCAGCATCTCGGCCAGATAACCGCAAGCGAATGCATCACCGGCACCAACCGTGTCAACAACGGGAACACTTACAGCAGACCGAGCGAGGCGTTTTCCATCAACAAACGCCTCGCAGCCTTTCGCACCCCGCTTGATGAGGACTTGGGTAGGCCCAAGCTTGGATATAAGCTGAGCTTGAGTGGCGGCGTCACCTGGCCCGACAAGCATCTCTGCTTCATCTTCTCCGGCAAACACGATATCCGAAGAAGCGACCAGCGGCAGCAATACCTTACCAGCAGTATCTTGTGACCAAAGAGCACGACGGTAATTAATATCGAACGACACTAAAGTTCGCGACTGACGCGCAATTGAAATAGCGTATTTCAGAGCCTCTAAAGCATTATCTGATAAAGCAGCTGTAATCCCGGACACATGGAGAATACTGCATTGAGCAATAAGTTCTCGAGGGATATCCTCACATTTTAAACGTGATCCAGCGCTTCCTTTTCTGGCGTACCAGACGTTCTGAAACTGTGACGTCCGCCGCTCCTTGACCATAAGGCCCGTAAAGCTTTCAGGATCTCTCACTGCGTGGACCTGGACATCTTCCGCTCTGAGATCGTGCACGATCACATCGCCGATACTGTCAGCACCAAGCCGACCAACCCAGGCAGATTGAATCCCGAGTCTGCTCAAGCCAATCGCAACATTGCTCTCTGCGCCACCGATCGCAAGAGAGAGATCGCGAGTGTAGCTAAGCATTCCCACAGCTTTGGCATGGAATAGTCCCATAGTCTCACCAATGCAAACTACTCTTGGACGCGCTGTTCTTCCTTCCATGTAAATCATCTTCCTAGCCATCCGCCGTCCACAGGAAGCGTTATTCCATGGATGTAATCCGCCGCCGCTGAGCACAAAAAAACGGCCGCTCCGCCAATATCTTCAGGGCGTCCCCAGCGCTTTGCAGGAATTCGCGCAGACAATTGAGCCAAGCGGGCTTCATCTCCCAGAAGGGCCGTATTCATCTCTGTCTCAAAGTAACCAGGCGCGATTGCGTTCACATTTATACCCAACGATGCCCACTCATTTGAAAATGCCTTTGTAAGCTGGTCAACAGCACCTTTCGACGCTGCGTAAGCAGGGACTCTAAATCCTCCTTGAAATGCCAAAAGTGACGAGAGATTGACGATCTTTCCGCACCCTCTCTCAATCATCCCCTTCGCAAGCTCGGTAGACAACTGAAAAACCGCCCTGGTGTTAATCGCCAACACTGCATCAAAATCTTGAAGGGGGAAGTCGACAGAGTCGTGCCGAATTTGAGTACCGGCGTTATTAATCAAAATGTCGACATTGGCTAGCTCCTGCGATATCTTGAGCGCTAGCGCGATAGACACCTCGCTCTGAAAATCAGCGGTCACATGGTGAAGCTTTTTTCCAAATCTATCGGCTAGAGAAACTAGCTGCTCTCCTGGTCGGCTCCGCTGAATAGTGATGACATCTGCCCCAGCCCGAATGAGTGCTGCTGCTATTCCCGCGCCTATACCGCGTGAAGCTCCAGTGACGACGGCGGTCTTTCCACTCAGATCAAAATGCGATACTTCGCTGATCAAAGCACTTCTCCAGCCTTGACCAACACTTTCAGTACGCCACTAGCTGCTTGAGCCTTCTCGAAGGCTAACGCTGTCTCTTCGAGTGGATAAATATCGATCGGGAAGCTCGATAAATTCAGCGAGTCATTTGCAATTAAATCAACCGCCCTCTCAACATCGCGACGAGTGTAAACACGAACACCTGTCATGCTAACTTCTTTGAAACAGAGAGCTTGAAGATCAACCAACGCCGGCTTCTTGTATATGCCCACGAGTATTATCGCGCCTTTTGGCCTAACAGAAGAAGCAAGAAGCTCAGCGACGCTTGGATGTGCCGCGGCATCGAAAACAACATCAAACCCCTCGCCGTTTGTCCTTGCGGACAATGCCTCTGTCACGTTGGCGTTTGACGAGATCGTCTCAAAACCCAATGACTCCGCAACTCGTGCTCGTTCAACGCTCGGCTCAACGATCACAACTCTTGACGCTCCCGAATTTCGGGCTACCAAAGCTGTCAGCATACCGATTGGACCGGCGCCGAAAATCGCGACCGCATCTCCGGCTGCTAGCGGTGACATCTCCACTGCGTGTACCGCAACAGCTAGTGGTTCCGTCAAAGCAGCCAAAGCTAGAGATACCCCTTCCGGAATTGCGATTAGCCTGTCATTTGGCAATGCAACGTATTCCGACATCGATCCTGGCTTATCAATTCCGAACAGGCGCAGATTGCGGCATACGTGTCCATCACCGCGTTTGCATGGCCCGCACTCTCCACAACTGATGAGAGGCTCACAAGTTACTCTCGTTCCGAGAGCAGGGCCATCCAAAGTCGACTTTACAACAGTCCCGCTGATTTCATGTCCCATTATCAACGGAAACTTTGCGCGCGGGTGTGATCCATGCAAGATCGAGAAATCGGTACCGCACAAGCCCGTATAATCACACTTAATCAGTGACCAACCTGAAGGCACATCGGGCATCGGGACCGTTTGAATATGGATTGTCTCCGGCGCAGTTACAACCGCAGCCCGCATTGAAGTCGGATTAGTCATGATAGCACCTCCGGATTAAGAATGTTTCGAGGCATTTTTCCGCTCAAAGCCGCAACAACGTTTTCGATCGCACGGGTCTTTAATTCCCCAAACGACTCTTCACTGTACCAAGCGATATGAGGTGTAAGGACCACATTTTCGAGTTTAAATAAGGGGCTAGTCCGAGGAACCGGCTCCTCTTCAAACACATCAAGTCCAGCACCTCCGATTTTGCCGGAACTTATCGCCTCACTCAAAGCGTTTGTATCAATGATGCCGCCGCGTGACGTATTTATAATTATCGATCCACTCTTCATCTGACCGAGCGTCTCGTGAGACAGGAAGTGTCGAGTGTCACTAGTCAGCGGCATATGAATTGAGATAATATCTGCTCGAGACAAAACCTCAGCCAGACCAACCGCTAAGATCCCTTCTCTCGTCTCGCCCGGCTGAACTTGTGTGTCGAAGCCAATAACATCAAATCCGATGCCAGAAGCTTTACGCGCTGTCGCCAGACCAATACGGCCCATTCCAAGCACTCCGAAGACCTGATTTTTCGTCCTATACAGCGGACGGGCGACTGAATAATCATAGCCACCATTTCGCATCTGCCGGTCAAGTCTCGCTGTCGCACGAGACACCGACAGCGCTAGCGCAACGGCGTGATCGCTGACATCCTCTGTCCCATAGTCAGGAACGTTGCAGACCGCCACCTTGCTGTCCGTCGCTGCTTTGATGTCGATTGTGTCTACCCCGACACCGTATCTTCCAACGGCTCGCAGATCAGGCAAAGCGCTCAAAACCGATCGCGTGATCGGTGCGTATTGAACTACCAATCCAGCGGCACCTACCGCAGCGGCAATTACGTCTTCTTCAGTTCGGCATTGCGATACTATTAGATCAACGCCATACTGGAGAGCTACAGATTGCTCAGGCAGCATATTATCATGATCGCAGTCTGTTACAACAATTCTCATTGCTCACAACTCCACTTCACGGCCACACGAACACAGTTTTGCCAAGTGACCCTTTGTCGAAGTTGGTTATTGCCGTCTCCGCGTCTTCGAGGCTGTACCGATACGTCACCATTTCCTCGACCGATATGCCGGTGTCGACTGCATGATTTATCATTTCTTGTAAGTCTGGCGTCCCAAAAACCCAGCAACCTTTGAGGTTCAGCTGCTTTTGAATGACTTGATCGATGTCGAACTCAACAAGTGCATCATTAAGCCCGACAAAAACGATTGTTCCACCCACACGAGCAAGTGATACGGTTGAAGCTCGTCCAGGTGAAACACCTGATGCCTCGATTACGAGATCTGCTCCTTCACCTCTTGTAAGAGCACGAGTAAGCTCGTCAGGGTGCTTCATCGCATCGAATGTGTGATCTGCACCTAAGGACTTTGCATGTTCCCGTCTCGCTTCTATTGGATCAATTCCAATGACACGAGCACCTGCTTTCTGAGCAAAGAAGCACGCTGCGGCGCCAACAGGCCCCAATCCAACTACTGCTACGGTTTGACCTGCAACCAGACCACCTCGTTCCAGAGCAGCATAAGCCGTACCAGCACCACATGCCCAAATGGCTCCCTCCACGAACGAGATCTGATCAGGCAACTTTACGCAATCCTTTGCTTCAGCAACCATGAAGTCGGAAAGCGCGCCATCTCGATCTAAGCCGTAGAATACTTTATTTTTGCAATCTATATCTCGTCCGCGCCGGCAGGCTTGGCAGTGCCCGCATCCAGTGACGTGAGCAACAGCAACTCGGTCGCCTATCGATAAATTTGAAACGCCTTCGCCCAAACTAGCAACGACACCAGCGGGCTCATGCCCGGGGATCGTGCAAGGGTCTGTTCGATGGCCAACCACAATACCCTTTCGCTGACTCGCCGGAACGCGATACTGCTGATGTAAGTCGCTACCGCATAGACCGGCCGCCTTCATCTCTATCAAAACCTGCCCGAAACCGGGCTTCGGCTTCGTGGTCTCGACAATCTCGATTTTGCGGTCGCCTGGAAAAAGGACGGTTCTCATTTTTGTCTCCTATTATTAATGCTTGTTTCGCTGATCGTAGCGCACAAGCATTTCACGATTCACGGTGATGCCGAGCCCTGGAGCATTTGGAACAGGCACTCGGCCATCCACGAGCTTGACTTCTTCGGCAATGAGTTCCCGTCGAAATGCGTGGGAAGATTGATCGAACTCCAGCATCGGCTCGTGGCCGCCGCGAGAAATCGGAACGGGTGGGATAGAAGCAATGAAGTGAAGAGCAGCGACCAGTCCGATTGCGGTTCCCCACACATGTGGGTTAATCGAGAGGCCAGCAGCAAGTGCAAGGGTTTGTATTTCTTTCAGTCCTGTAAACCCCCCCCCTGCGGCCAGATCTGGCTGTAAGATGTCAACTGCTCGACGCTGAACCCATGGCCAAAAGCCGTGCCTTGAGAATTCGTTCTCGCCTGCTGCAATCAACATTGATGGCGCCATATCTACAAGAGCTCGGTAACCGTCCAGATCTTCCGGAGTTATCGGCTCTTCGAGCCAGTAAATGCCAAGCTTGTCCAACTCCCGAACGAGCCGTCGCGCGGTACCCGCATTATACGCGTGGTTGCAGTCCACTAAAATCTTAACTTTGTCCCCGACTGCCTTTCGTATTGCAACAACGTTGCGGAGATCATCGTCCACGCCAAAGCCAATCTTCACCTTCATTGCACTAAAGCCAGCGCTAAGATGCTTCTGAGCTTCGTCGGCAAGCAGCGCAGGATAGTCACCTCCTTCAACGCGATAGAATCCGGTCGCGTAAGGAAGAAGAGATGAGCGGAACGCGCCACCGAGGAGGGCGTGTATTGGTTGGTTAAGGATCTTTCCCTTGATATCCCACAGTGCAATGTCAACCGCGCTGATAGCACCAATTACAGCGCCTTTTTGACCAAAGGGTTTTGTTAGGTTGTATGCTTCTTCATACAGAACACTGGAATGCATTGGATCACGACCCATCAGCAATAGCTTAAGGGAGGCATCCACTGTCGCCGCAGAAATATCTGCTGGCTGGTGCCCGTTACAAAGGGCTTCGCCATAGCCAACGTAGCCGTCGTCTGTTTCTATTTCCACAACCATGGAAGAGCGCCGATGGACTATGCCCGGCTGCGCAAAAAAGAATGGCTGAGGCACGTCTGCCGCTAGAACGTATGTATTAACTCCGGTAATTTTAGTCATTAGTACATGATCCATCCTGCTGACACATTGATCAGTTGGCCCGTCATCGCGGAACTGTCGTCGCTTGCTAGAAACACGGCCACTTTTCCTATCTCTTCGAGCTCGACATAACGGTTCATCGGCGACAGCGATTTTAACATAGTGGAAAACTCATCAAAGGTTTTCCCGTCGGCATCTGCATGCATTTGAACAACTTCAGTCAAATGGGGTGTATCGACATTGCCCGGTAGAAGCGCATTTACACGGATTCCGTGTTGCGCAACCTCAAGTGCCGCTGTTTGAGTGAGCCCGTTCATACCCCATTTCGAAGCAACATATGCACTCCGTAGTGGCACGCCTCTCTTCCCAACATTCGAAGAGATATTGAGAATACTCCCTGACTTGCACGGGATCATCAACCGAAGCGCTGCGCGCGTACACATCAGTGTCCCCGTAAGATTTATCCGAAGTGTTCGCTCCCAATCCTCCGGTGACGTATCAAGAATACTCGCCACCGGAGTTCCGATTCCAGCGTTATTGACGAGAATGTCGAGCTTCCCGAGTTTCTCCTGAATTACACCGAAGGCGCTATTTACTGATGCTTCCGATGCAACATCCATTTTGACGGTGGTCGCCTTCAGGCCACGCGCGACGAGCCCGCGCTCCAACTCACCATCTGAATTGATGTCTGCGATCGCTACATATGCGCCCTCTTCAGCAAATCGAGTTGCGATTGCCGCACCGATACCTTGAGCACCGCCCGTAACGCATGCTACTTTTCCCATCAACTTCATGATGCAGATCCTCGAAACAGTGGCCACCAAAAATGGCCAGTTATGATTGTTGGCCCAAGCCGATTCAAAGTTCAGCCGCGAAAGACTGACGCTCTTCGTCCTCGAACGTCTGGCAAATAGCGAAAGATAGAGCCGGCGGCCGGTTCTCTTTGCAGACCAATGCTATCTAGCGGCAGACGTGCCGTCGTGATAAATAACTCATCGAGTGCCTTGCCCCCGAACATGACGCTGGTTACATAAGTTACTGGTAATTTGATTGTCTGCTTTAAAGTCCCACGCGCGTCCAGTCTTAAGACTGCACCGCCGCCCCACATTGCGACCCAAATGTCCCCCATCGAGTCAACTGTGAGCCCATCGGGCGAACCCTGATCGCCCTTCGCTTTAAAGATAATAGATTCATTCGACAGAGCACCCGTTTCCAGATCGAAATCCCATGCCTTAATCTCCCGCGTCCCGGTATCGGCATGATACATTCTTGTATTGTCAGGGCTCCAATCAATGCCGTTTGAAGTAGTCGTTCCAAAGACCATGGGGACAGCATTCAGTCGTCCGTCAACTCTGTACAATGTACCAGCGCCGGGCGTCTGATCATACGCCATTGTGCCGTACCAAAATCGGCCGAGTGCGTCGCATTTTCCATCGTTCGCACGGTTTGCGCCGTTTTCGATTTCCACAGGCACGACCAGTTCAAATCTGCCTGTTGCAAAGTCGATGAACCCAAGTCCATCTCGAACGGCGGCTAACAGGCCGCCGTTCTCGCGCTTGACGAATACACCGATATCCTGGCCAACATTTACCGTTTCAGTAGTGCGACGATTAGGAAAAAGTCGGTGTATTTCACCTTTAAAGAGGTCGAGCCAAAGTAGCTCTTCGCTCACATCGTCCCACCATGGCCCTTCTCCGAGCTCGGATCTAGCATTGTGGTAAAGTTCAGGGAGTTCGTGTTGGGAAGACATCGGTCGCCTCCGTAGGCTGTCTGGCTTAGAACGGTGCCGCGACGTACTTCTGAAGATCAGCGTCACCAAGGAATTTATTGAAAATTTTATCCTGGACCACGAACTGATCTCCCGAGACCTTGCTCAGATCTGTTCCAAGCGCCTTTGCTTGGACGTATTGAAAGTCAACGAGATGCTTCCAATACGCTTGAGAGTTCGCGGAGTACACCATCGACTTAGCTTCCTCTGTGGTCGGGAAATAAGTGGTGCGGGGGATCTGGTTCTTCAGATCATCCACCGTAGCTGATCCGCCGGTCTGTGGATTGAGATACTTCAGGATGATTGGGTAGGCTTCATCCGGCTTCTCAGTTGTGAAGCGAACTGCGCGCTGAAATATTGCCGTGAAATCGACCAACAGCTTCTCATGCTTGTCGAGGTAGTCCTGCGTAACATACGCATTTGAGTACCATAGCCCTGGCGCACCCATCTGCTGATTCTGGATCAAGACCTTGTATCCCATCTGGTCCACAAGTTTGATGGTCTGAGCGACCGCACCCAGGTAGATGTCGCCTGTGCCACGAATGAACGCAGTTGCTGCTTGAGCCGCTTCGGCGTAGTTTTGTACCTTCAGATCGCTATAGTTTTTGCCGCCCTCAGACATCAGCCCCGCGATTGTTGCCCTATAGCTGGACTCTGTTGTTAGCAGAGATTTTCCGGCCATTTGCTCAACAACTGCCTTACGTGCCGCTTCCTCGTTGTTCAGCGTCTTGTTCAACTCATCAAATGATTTTAGTGCAGAGTCCTTGCGAACGATAAAGGCAAATCCTTTATATTGAGCACCACTCATGACAACGCGAAGGTCTGGCCTGGCGGGAAGCTGCGATATAAGAGACCCAATTGCACCCTGACCAATGTCGATGTCCCCCCGGATTAGTGCCCTAGTTTGATTTGGCTCTAGCGGAAAGGTGGTGAACGAGAGATCGTAGCCGAGTTGATGATCGAAACCCTTCTCGTGAGCCACGTATAATAGCTGATAGTCGAGATAAGGCAGTACCCCTACCTTGACTGGTATATTCGTTTCCGCGTGAACAGAAAGTGGAGCCAAACTCAGCGCAACAACAGAAGCCGCTGCAAGTGACTTTCCGATTAGTTTGATCAGTCCCATAACCATTTTTCCTCCCGTGGTTATCTAGATTAGTGACGTGTTCTCCTGGCCCAACCGATGAGTCGATTTGTCGAAATGGCGACGAGACGATCGAGAAGGAATGCCAGAACCGTGTAGATGATTACGATGAGAATGATCCCATCTGTGTTTAGGTAAGACGAGCTATTGATAAGAAGGTATCCCAGCCCGTTTTGTGCGCCGATAAATTCCGCAGCAACATCCAGCCCAAACGACTGCGCGGCAGCTACTCGCATTGCTCCAACTAGATTTGGAACGATTGCTGGCACGACGATTGTCAGGAAGAGTCTGCGACGATCCGCACCGAGGGTACGAGCAGCATTCACATAGATTTGGGGAACGTTTTTGACTGCCTCAGAGGTGCTGACAACTAAAATGACGAAGCAACCAAAAGCAACAAGGCCGATTTGCGAACCAAATCCAACTCCGAACCAGAGGAGAAACAGCGGAATGAGAGCAAATATGGGTACAGGCCTCAAAGTATCGACTACTGGCTCTACGCTCTCACGAATGATAATGCTGTAAGCCATGACAAGAGCGGTGAGCACGCCGGCCACGCTGCCGGCAATGTATCCTCCTAAAATGATCGTGAGCGAGTATCCAAGTGCGCTTGGAAGCAGGGCCCTCATTTGCATAAAGCGATCGTAGAGATTTTGCGGACCCGGAATGTAAATTGGATCTATGCGCAGACCATTCGAAAGCCCAACCCAAACAATCAGAAGTGCTACAACCGTCCCGGATTGAAGAAACAGCTTTCTCGTCGGATTATTCGTGATTTCAGTTGCCACTGTTGCCTCCCTGCTGCGAGCGGATCATATCGCCCAACATTCGCCTGTAATTCTGCAGTGTTGGCTCTGTGCGCATATTGTGTGTTCTCGGCCGGGGAAGATCGATTTTGACGACCTTCAACCCTCCGCCCTTTTGAAGCACAAATACTCTGTCCGCGAGGAAGACTGCTTCTTCCAAATCATGCGTCACGAATATGATAGTCTTCCCAGTTGACTTCCATATACTGAGAATAGCCTCCTGCAGAGACTCTTTCGTCATCGTGTCCAAACCGCCAAAAGGCTCATCCATCAAGATGCTGTCTGGATTTCCTGCGAATGCTCTGGCAACATCAACCCTCTTGCGCATTCCCCCAGAAAGTTGATGTGGCAAGAATTTACGGTAGTCGCTAAGACCAACCATATTCAGGGCATCATCAACTGCCTTTTCCCGCTCAGCCTTTTTCCAATTATTTACCCGCGGTCCATATTCCACGTTCTTTTCGACCGTGTACCATGGGAACACCGCATCGTCTTGGAAGACCACAGCTCTGTCTACTCCGGGCCCGGTAACCAAACGATCGCCGACCTTGATTTCTCCGGAGCTTGGACGATTCAAACCAGAGAGGCAAAATAAAAGGGTGCTTTTGCCTGCCCCTGATGGCCCAATAATACAGATGAACTCGCCGGGGTTCACAGTGAAGGACACGTCTTTGAACGGTGTAATCGCTTTTGCGCCATCACCAAACGTCATACGAAGCTCTTTGACAGACAGTGAATTGCCTAGCTTTGCGCAATCGGCTGTCACAACCTTGATAGATTTTGTGCTGAGCATTTTCCTCCCGCCCATAGTCTGAGATATGAAGCTTTTCATTCTTTCTGGTATGCAGTCGATATAATGGATGTTTGCACTACTTGTCAATCTTTTGTCATCATGTCAATATATTGACATAGGAGATCACATGAACGACCACGACAACACTGAAAAAGCTCTAAGTGCCGCGCCACCACCAGCCATTTTGCGTGGAGGTCAAATCTTACGGCTTCTTCAGTCTCGTAATGGGAATCCAATGAAAGCCACCGACATAGCAAAGGAGATTGACGTTCCCCGTTCCTCTGCAGTCAATATATGCGTCGCGTTGGAACAAATCGGCTTCCTTCGCTCCACTCCCATCGGATACCAACTTGGCTCTGCCCTGGGGGAGCTTGGACAGGCATTCTTTAGAACCTTTACTCCCGTTCGAAATTTCTCAGAACATTGCCAGCGGCTTGGTCCACTTCCTATGACCGTTCAACTAGGCATGTTGGAGAACTTCAACGTAGTTTACCTAGCACGGCAGGATGGAACGAACTTGATCTCGATTGCCTCTCGTGTCGGTGGTCGTTTGCCAGCGAATTGCACAGCGTTAGGGAAGGCAATGCTTTCCACGTTGAACAAAGAACAGTTAGCACAACTCTTAGCCACTCAAAGCGAGCCATTTACACAGCTAACCGATCGCTCGGTTTCGACATCTGATGCCCTCCTTTCGATTCTCGACGACGTAAGACAAACGGGTTTCGCCATTGACGACGAAGAGACGACTCGGGGAATTCTCTGCGTCGCGGTTCCACTGAGCCGTAACCAGGACATATCGAGTGCATATTCGGTTAGCGCTTCGATTCTGAAATCCGAGGCTACTGAGCCCGTGGTCAAGAACACGATATCTATCCTCAATTCTCTGGCAAAGGCTTCTTCAGGAAGCTTTGAAGCCAATTAAGATATTGGTAGTTTGAAATGACTGATCTTGAGACAATCACCTCGACAACTCCTGATCAGATATCGCTCCCAACGGCGTTTCACGCCCGCCGTTCGGGTGCCTGGGAATATTAGCGGGCAATTGCGATCCAATGCGCGACCACTCACTAAATATTTTTGTTGTCCTTTCGAGCGCAACAACTGAATTCTCACTCCCTTTTATACCAACCTTCAGTGAATGTGACTCTCGTGGGGATTCCCATCAGCCGGCGAATCTGAATCTTTGTTGCAAACAGGAGATTTGCGATGGGTTCAGCGCTTTCGTTGCGGTCGGATTTCGACGGGTCCAAGTTGCGGCGTCTGGCTCGCCAGACACGGGATGCCAATCAGGCGCGACGGCTTCTGGCTCTTGCATCGATCTATGATGGCGGCTCACGCGCCGATGCGGCCCGGCTTGGCAGTGTGACAGTTCAGATCGTGCGCGACTGGGTGGTCCGCTTCAATGATCGCGGTCCAGACGGTCTGATCAACGGCAAGGCTCCGGGCAAGCCCTCTCTCCTGAACGACGAACAGCGAGCGGCCTTAGCGCAAGCCATCGAACGCGGACCGACACCGTATCGGGATGGCGTCGTTCGTTGGTGTCTGTGTGATCTGGCACAATGGATTTGGGAAGAGTTTCGTATCTCGGTGAGCCAGGAGACCTTGGGTCGTGCAGTGCGTGCCATGGGGTATCGTAAGCTCTCCGCTCGCCCAAGACATCATGCTCAGGATGCAGAAGCGGCCGAGGCATTTAAAAAAACTTCCCTGCCGCTGTGGCAGAAATCGCCGCCGGTCCCGCCAAGGGCAAAGTGATCGAAATCTGGTTCCAGGACGAGGCTCGTATAGGCCAGAAGAACAAGATCACCCGCCGCTGGGCCAAGCGGGGAACAAGGCCGTCCGCGCCACACGACCAACGAACCCGGTCGGCCTATATCTTCGGTGCCATCTGCCCCAAACAGGGCAAGGCTGCCGCTCTCGTCATGCCGTGGTGCGACACCCATGCCATGAACCAACACCTGATCGAGATATCCCGCAATGTCGCCGATAACGCACACGCCGTCCTCATCATGGACCAGGCGGGATAATACCGTCGCACTGGTCATCCTTAATCACGGTATAGCGTTGATCGAACCGGTATTTGCCGATGGTATGCCAATTTCCATGAAAGAATGCGGCGCAAGGTTTCTGCGCAATTTCCAACTTCTTGCCTGACTCGGGTGACTGCGTTTCCTCAACATAATCACACAAACTGCCCTCATTGATGCGCTTGCAGTTTTCCTTGCTCTTTGGCGCATCCGATTCGGATAGCAAGCGCCCGTTGGCATAGATGTAATAGAGATTCAGGAAGCCATTCTGATCTTCGACGATCGACGGCTGTCCATATTTTTCTGCGACTTGCTTCCGGAAGATATCGGCCGTAGTGAATTCTTTAAAATGAACGGTGCGTCGGATAGCCAATGCACGGTTATCATAAACCTCGGATGCGAAATTGACGTAGATTTGGTTCTTGCTACCGGAATCTACGAAAGCGATTTCGTTCACGAACTCCATTTGGACGCGAGCGCCTTCAGGCGTTGAAACCGAACCCTTCAAACGAGTTTCCTCCGGTTCGACCTCGGGAAATTCGGCTTTCATCTTGGCCTTCACGTCCTCGATCGTATCACCAGGTTGAATCCCGAGAATATCGAAATTGACCGATTTCTCGAAGCGGTCGCCGGCGGGGCTCCTATCGACGGTCTCGAAGGTCTGCGCGATCGCCGTCGAAGCGGTCAGCGCCGTGATGGTGGCTGCGATGATAAGGCCGGTCCTCATGTCCCCTCCCCTCCCTTTTATCGCCAGACAAGCGGAGTAGGCTTGCCGTCAGCGATCGGCATGTCCGACTGACCGCATGTCTTGCCCTTGTAGGTCATACCTTTGGAGACTGGTTTTCCTTCGTCAGTGAGGCAAACTGCGGTCAGGTCATAAGGATTTTTTTGGGCGGTTGTGCAGCCTGCAAGGCCGACCATGGCAAAGGCGATGTAAGCGAATTTCATATGCGGCAACCTCGTTATAGCTGACGGGAATAGCGATACTTAGCAAACTGCCGCATAAAGCATCAACCGTATCTGCTACATCTCGAAGGTCTTGCCTCTTTCATGGCCCTGCTGGTGGCCTTGTGCCACCTGCAGGGTGTTCGCCTGCTCGAAGGATTCGGCGCGTGAGACGATGAACTGCGCGCGCGAAAAGCCCGCCGTGAACGCCTCAAGTCGTTCCGGCGAAGCATTCGGAATCGCACGCGAAAGGCGGTCCCGGTCGAGCTCCAGCGAACCGGGAGCGCCAAAGCGGTCACGAATGTTGGCGATAAAGCCGCGCAATTCGGTCAAGGCTTGCTTATGATCGCCCTGTCCGAGCACCGCACCCAGCTCGTGGGCGGGTGAACGCGGCGACCTGGCGCCCATGCGTCGCATGTTCGCGGAAATCACCGACCCCGATCGCGTGAACGCGCTCGAGGTCGCGCAGCAGGCTATTGAGCGCTTCCGCCCTGTGCAGGCCCCGCAGCCGCCTTGTCGCAGCGGTTCAAGCAGTCTGGCAAGATCCGCAAGCGGTCCTTGCC
>NZ_QLNF01000080.1:0-231 GCF_003261015.1 Agrobacterium sp. MS2
GCCCTTGTGAGATCTATGTTCAATGGCCGGCATCACATCTCGCTTTGCCGCCCCGTATGAACGCAGTTTATCAGTGACAATCCTCTTTGGCGCGAGGCCTTGCTTCTTCAGCAGCCTGATCAGCAATCGCTTGGCAGCCTTGGTGTCTCGACGGGTCTGCACGATCTCGTCGAGAACATATCCGTCCTGGTCGACGGCTCGCAAAAGCCAATGCTTTCGCCCGCCGATCGT
>NZ_QLNF01000009.1:0-10439 GCF_003261015.1 Agrobacterium sp. MS2
AGGCGTCACGACACGAAAGTGGCGAATCTGTCCGACTTTTAAGAACGTATCCGGAACTCAGGTTGGTTTGACCGTGGATGTCGTTGCTTTTTCGGCCTTGAGAGCTTCGTAGAGGGCGGTTTTCCCGATTTTCACGCGGGCCGCGGCTTCCCGGACGTTCAAACCGGCCGCCAGATGCTGGCGGGCTTTGGCAAGTTTGTCCGGGGTTACGACGACTTGTCGGCCACCGCGTCGGCCGCGTTCCTCTGCGGCTTGCAGACCGGCACGTGTTCGTTCCCGGATCAGATCGCGCTCGAACTGTGCCAGCGCGCCGAACAGGTGGAAGACCAGGCGACCGCCGGATGTCGTGGTGTCGATGTTTTCGGTGATGGATCGGAAGCCGACGCCTTTGGCCTCCAGTTCGGTGATGATCTCGATGAGGTGCTTCATCGACCGGCCGAGGCGGTCGAGCTTCCAGACTGTGAGCGTGTCGCCGTCGCGAACGTAGCGGATCGCCTCCGCCAATCCGAGTCGGTCAGTCTTCATGCCGGATGCCTTATCCTCGAACAGCCTTTCACAACCTGCTTTGCGCAAAGCGTCGAGTTGCAGGGCGGTGTCCTGGTCGCCGGTGGAGACCCTTGCATAGCCGATAGCGGTCATGAGACGTGGTTTGTCCGTTTTTCCGTTGAATACGGACATTGTCCGATTTGCCGTTTCATGACAAGGTTTGCGGACAAGAACTGTGGATGCCGCGAAACGTTCGTTTGTCGGACACGCATTTTCCGTTTCGCTGCACTCTCCGCGGCGAAACGGGAAGATCAGTGAATGGCGCGAAGAGCATTACTGAGCGAGGCATGGTGGCAACAGGCGACGATCATCCCGGATAACGAAAGGGAGATCGCCAAACATTATACGCTGGATCGATCGGATCTCGACCTGATCATGCGACAGAACAAGGCCGCGAACAGACTGGGCCTCGCCTGTGTTCTGGCCACGCTACGATACCCTGGCCGACCGCTTGCGGATGGCGAGGTCCTGCCGGCTGGCGTCTTACGATTTCTGGCGCGGCAGATCGGCGTCGATCACCATGAGATCGAACGTTATTTCGAGCGCCCACAGACGCGGCGCGAGCATCTGGCCCTGCTTTTCGACAGAATGCAGATGCGTCCGTTTGTGCCTTCGGACGTGCGGGCACTCACAGGCTGGCTGACACCTGCCGCACAAACCCTGCGCCAGGCCGATGTATTGGCGGATATGGTCGTGGAAGAACTGCGACGCAGGAGAATTCTCTTGCCAGCGCGGCCAGCGCTCGAAGCCATCATTCATGTGGCGATCAGGCGCGGCATTCGTATTGCTCATCGGGCCTTGGCCGGCGGGATCTCAGAAGGCCAAAAGCTCGATCTGGACAAGCTTCTCGATCCGCGTGAGGGGACAAGCGTGACCATTCTTGCCTGGGCGAGAACGCCGGCATTGTCGCCAGCCGCCGTCAACCTCGACAGAATTGCCGAGCGCATTCGCTTTCTCCGGTCTCTGAACCTGCCGACGACGTTGATGGATCGAATTCCGGCCAAGGTCTTTGACGAATTTGCTGCAGAGGGGACGCGAATGAGCGCGCAGCATCTGCGCGACCTTAACACCGAACGCCGACATGCTGTCCTGGCTGCAACAGTGCTCCACCTTTCCCGCCATCTCACCGATTGCGCGATCGACATGTTCAAGAAACTCATGGGCATCCTGACGCGGCGAGCCAATAACCAGGCGGCTGCTCGCGTCACCCGATCCGTTCGGGAAGTGCAGACGCCGTTGAAGGACGTTTCAAAAGTCTGCCATGCGATCATCAAGGCTAGAGAGAAGGGTGAGGACATGGCCAAAGCGCTTGATCTGGTCATCCAATGGCCAGCTTTTACAACCAGTGTCCAGGCGGTCGATACGCTGATCGCGCCGGATGTTATCGACGGTAAAATCGAAATGCTCCAGCGCTATCCGACGATCAGGAAACTGGCGCCACAGTTTCTCTCCACTCTCGTGTTCCGCGGTCACGCAGTGGCGGCGACCCTCTTGCGGGCGCTATCCGTGGTCGCGGGTCTATATCGTACGGGCAAAAGGACCATACCCGACAAGGCACCGATCTCCTTTGCGCCGAAGGGCTGGATGCCTCTCATACTCAAAGATGGAAAGATTGATCGCAGGGCTTATGAGCTTTGCCTGTTCAGCGAATTGAAGCGCCGGCTCGATGCGGGCGATGTCTGGGTGGAAGGAGCCAAACGCTTCCAGTCTTTCGAAAGCTTTCTCATTCCCACGCCGACATTCGAGCTGATGCGTGAGGAAGGACCGCTTCCAATCGCCGTTGATACCGATGTCGAGACGTATCTTCGCCAACAGCGCCAGCTGCTGAACGATGGACTGGCTGACCTCTCGCGTCTGGCCGCAGCCGGCGAGCTCGACGATGTAGAACTGACCGGGGCGGGGTTTAGCGTCACGCCGCACAAGGCTATGTTTCCGGACATCGCCAAGTCGCTGAAGCTAAAGGTGGAAAGCCGTCTGCCTGCGATCCGCATCACTGACCTTTTGCTCGAGGTTGACGCCCGAACGGAATTTTCGAACGCCTTTACCCATTTGCGCAGCGGTCGGACGGCCGACAACAAGCTTGCGCTCCTCACCGCCATCCTGGCGGACGGCATCAATCTCGGTCTCACGAGAATGGCGGACGTTTCCCCCGGCATTACGATGCGCCAACTCGCCTGGGCGCACGACTGGCATATTCGCGAGGAAGGTTACACGGCCGCGCACGCCATTCTCGTCAACGCCCAGAGGCAATTGCCTCTGGCAAGCTTGTGGGGCGATGGAACAACGTCATCCTCCGATGGCCAGTATTTTCCGGCGGGCGGACACGCCGAGGCGATCGGCGACCTCAACGGCCGCTATGGTCCCAACCCCGGCGCCAAATTCTACCGGTTCACCTCTGACCAGTACGGCGCTTTCTACATCATCGCCATGAATGCCAATGCGAGCGAAGCCATCTATGTCCTCGATGGACTGCTCTATCATGGCAGCGATCTCGCCATCGAAACCCACTATGTCGATACCGGCGGGGTAAGCGATATGAGCTTCGCCCTTTGCCATCTCGTTGGTTTCCAGATTGTGCCTCGGCTGCGCGGTCTCAAGGATCGCAAGCTCTATCTCTTCCCGGGCGACGCGCCTCCCGAAAACCTGGCGCCGCTCGTTGGCGAGCACATCAACGTCGAGCGGATCAAGGCAAACTGGAACGACATCCTGCGGCTGGTCACGACGATCCGTTCCGGGCAGGTTCGGCCTTCGACGGTGTTGGCAAAGCTGTCCGCATTCCCACGCCAGAACGGACTGGCGTTGGCGCTACGCGATCTCGGTCGCATCAATCGGTCCATCTTTCTGCCCCAGTGGTGGCAGAACCCCGAAATGCGCAGGAACGCGACGGTCGGCCTCAACAAGAGCGAATCCCAGAACACCTTGGCCCGCGCACTGTTCTTCAATCGCCTCGGAGAATTGCGCGACCGGACTTTCGAGAGCCAGTTCTACCGAGCATCTGGACTGAACCTGCTAATCAACGCCATCGTCTACTGGAACACACTCTATCTCGAACCGGCGTTCGCCGAGCTCAACCGAGATGGCATTCCCACGCCGCTTGACATCATCAAACACATTACCCCACTCGGCTGGCAGCACATCAGTCTCACCGGCGATTACATCTGGACCCCAACAGACGGCGTTGATCTCAGGCCATTGCGGCGCGAAACATCTATCCTCGCAGCGTGATCACCATACGTTCTCAAAAGTCGGACAGATCCAACACTTTCGTGTCGTGACGCCCTGGTGCGTGATCTCGGTCGTCCGCTCCGCGCTGGGGAAGTTCCGCCTCAGGCAGTCGTCTCCGTTGTCGCCGACCAGTTGGGCATCGACGCTGCGGTGTTCGCACTCTATGCCCAGCGGGAGGAAACCCGTCGAGAACATACGCGGGAGATTGTCGTCGCACTGGATCTCCGGCCCGTCCGGGCGAGCGATTATCGATCCCTGATCACCGCGGCGGCACGCGAGGCAGCCGCTACCGAACAAGGCGAGCCGATCACCAAGGCCGTGATCGAAGCCCTGAAGGAGAGGAAGCTGCTCGTTCCTGTGCCGGAACTGCTGATACGTCTGGCGATGGCGGGCCGGGCGGCAGCGCGACGACAGGCTTATCGCGGCTTGATCCGGGGCATGGAGCAACCGTCCATCGAGGCGCTTGATCAGCTTCTCATCGATCGGTCCGGCGATCGGAGCCATCTCGGCTGGATTGCGGAAGCGCCGGAGGGGACGAAACTGAAAAACCTCAAGGGCCTGATTGCCCGGCTTGAGGTTCTGCGTTCGGCGGCGATTTCCGATGAGCGACGTAAAACGATCCATGCCAACCGCTATGGCATCATCGCCCGGGACGCCCGCATTCTGCATGCCCGTGAGATACGACGCCTTACATCCGAGCGCCGCTACGCCACGCTGACGGCGTTCGTCATCGAGAGGCAGGCGGCAATCACCGACCTTGCGATCGACATGTTCTGCAAACTGATCGGCAGCACCCGGCGCAAGGCTGAACTGAGCCGCACAGAACGCCGGCTGAAAGAAGCCGAGATTCTTGATGGGGTGGCGCTCGATCATCTCAAGCTTGGCGAGGCGCTTCTGGCCGCCCGTGAGAACAACACCGATCTCGCATCCGCAATTGCAGTCTCACTCGGCTGGGACGGATTGACCGCCAGCGTGGCCGCAGCCAGGTCCGTCGTGCGCCCCGATCGCAGCGACGAATTCGATGAGCTCATAGAGCGGCACAAATCGCTGCGAAAGCTGGGCAGGCTCATGTTCGGCGCGTTCTCTTTCCGGTCGTTTCGTCCCGATGATCCGGTTTTGAAGGCAGTGGATCATCTGCGTGCGCTCTACAGTGGCAGGAAACTACCCGCGCAGGTGCCGTTCGCGTTCATGACGCGCAAGTGGCGGCGACGTGTGCGCTCGGACGGTGTCACCATCGACCTTCGGGCTTGGGAAGTGGCGGTACTCGTTCACCTTCGGGAGCGCCTGCGGGCCGGTGACATATGGGTTGATGGCAGCCGAGCATGGCGCAGTTTCGAGGATTATCTTCTGCCTCGACCGATCTTTGCCCTGATGCGCGCCGAAGGCCGGCTCGGGCTTGCCATCCCTGACAGCTTTGCCGAATGGCGAGCCGAACGCACCGCCACGCTCGACGCGAAACTCAAAGAGCTGGCAAGGGCGGCGGCCGCCAACGCCATTCCGGATGCGGCTATTTCCGACAAGGGTTTGTCGGTCTCCCCGATCCGCGAGGAGGAGCGTGACGGGATCGTCGCGCTCAGCCGGCGTCTTTACATCCTCGTTCCCCGGATCAGGATCACCAGCCTGCTTGCCGAGGTCCACAGCTGGACCAGGTTCCTTGACAGCTTCACACACTATCGCACCGGCGAGACGGCGAACGACGAGCCGGCGCTGATGGCCGCTATCCTTGCCGACGCCACCAACGCCGGTGCTGAACGCATGGCGGAAAGCTCACGCGGCGTCACGATCCACCAGATGATGCTGATGGTAGATAGGCATCTGCGCTCGGAAACCTATGCTACGGCGACCGCCGTGCTGGTCGATGCGCAGCAGGCTCATCCCTTCGCCGCGGTCTGGGGCGACGGTCATATCTCCTCCTCGGACGGGCAGTTCTTTCCGGCAGGCGGGCGCGGTGAAGCCAGCCTCGAATACAATGCAAAATACGGCAAAAGACCAGGTGCTTCGGTCTATGGCTTCCTGTCCAATCGTTTCGCCTCCTTCTTCTCCCGGATGATCCAGGCGTCCGAGAGCGAAGCGCCCTACGTGCTCGACGGCCTCCTTCACAACGAAAGCTCCGTCGAAATCCATGAGCATGCAACCGATACCGCCGGCGCGACCGAAACGACATTCGCTATGTTCCATGGCTTCGGCTATAGGCTCATTCCTCGTATCCGCAATCTCGGCAATCGCAGGCTCTTCGTCATCGATCCCGACGCGGCGTACGACCCGCTCGGGGCGCTGATCTCGGGAGCCGTCAACATGGATGTCATCGAGCAGCACTGGGATGAGGTCTTGCGGCTGAAGTCATCGATTGGCGCGGGCCTCGTGCCGCCGTCCGTCATCCTCAAGAAGCTTGCCGCATCGCCTCGGCAAAATCGGCTCAATCAGGCGCTACGCGAAATGGGCCGGATTGAACGCTCGATCTTCATCTGCGACTGGTTGCTCGACACCAAGCTCCGGCGCAGATCGCATGCCATCCTCAACAAGGGTGAAAGCCGTCACGCCCTTGCCCGGGCGGTCTTCCTCCACCAGCTTGGCGAGCTGCGCAACCGCGTGGCGGAAACCATGGCCTATCGGGCGTCAGGTCTCAACCTCGTCGTCAACGCCATTATCCTGTGGAACACCGTCTATCTCAGCCGCGCTGTCGATTATGTCCGCACCCAGGGCATCGATATTCCCGCCGAGCTGCTCTCCCAAGTCGCACCACTTCCCTGGGCTCATATCGCACTCACCGGCGACTATCTCTGGAACGAAATTGACCGACCCCTCGAACGCTTCAGGCCGATCCGCGCTAACCGTTTCAATCCAAACAACTTCGCTTTCCCTTAGCGGGTATTATTGCAGAAATGCCCACGGAGCCCCAAGAACACAAGGCTCTCGCCAACCAACTGAAACAGCAGAAGGACGACAAGTCCACGAAGCATGGGGCTCTCCTAGAATCGCATTTGGGCCAACAGCCCGGGCATTTGAGTGTATCGTCAAAGACTGCGCTGTTTAAATTCTCAACGCCTCCGGTCGATGGACAAATTCAGTTTAGAAGGCGGGATGCACGGCCGCTGCGTCTCTTAGCGTGGTTATAGTATTCCGAAGCCTGCTGAACGGATCGGTGACGCGACTGCTCCATGGCTTCGGGTAGAGGAATGCCGCAGTTCGCCGCTTCTGTCAGGTAGCCGGAGCGCAGCCCGTGCGCCGAAAACTCCGTCGGATCGAGCCCGGCCAGTTCCGCCCGGTGCTTCAGAATGTCATTGATGGCCTTCGGGTCTAGCTGCCGGTGCGAAACATTGCCCCAGCGATCGATCGCCCTAAAGACACTGCCCTTATCGATTTTTGCAGCGGCAAGCCACGCGTTTAGTGCCTCCACCGGTCGACCGCTGAGGTAGACAACTTCATCACTGTCGGCGCCGCTGGTCTTCGTGCGACCGAGATGAATGGAAAGAGAGGGCAGGGGAGGGGCTCCGTCAATCTGGATCGGTTCTTCCGGCTGCAGCTGCTCGATCCTGAGGCCTGCGATTTCGCTGCGACGCCGGCCGCCGGAGCCGAAGGCGACCATTAAAATCGCACGGTCTCTTACATCACGTAAGCTGCTGGTCTTGCAGGTCGCGATTAGCCTGGACAAAATATCTGCGGTAACGGCCTTGGCGCTTTTCCGCTTCCTTGGTCGCGGCGTTGCACGCACGGCCAATCGGATTGCGGACCTGAGGGCAGGGGAACTGAAACAGCCATCCAGCCCGCGCCATTTCGTCAGCGTCGACCACGTGGCAAGGCGCCGGCGCACAGTGTCAGGCGCATGCGGTCCGGGCGACCGAAGCAACCCTTGAACGCGGAGCTTCTGCTCGACATCAGCTGGCATGCCGTGATCGGGATCCGTCAGACGCTTTTGCGCGTCCCAAAGATGCTGCGCAACGAACTTGAGGAGCAGTGCTTCAGGTGCAGGCCAAGGGAGCGAGCGGCCGGTGGCGGCCAGCGACCAAGCCTGTAGATATGCAAAATCAGACGTCAGGGCTCGAAGGGTATTTTCGCCCATGCCCTGGTGGACCAGATGGCGCAGCGTCTCGATATCCTGGTCGGTCAGAAGCTCAGCCAGTTCGTCACGGCGCTCCATCGGCAAGACTGCAGCAATCGTGTCGAGATCCTGGACGCGGCGGTCAACCGCACTCATTTCGGTAGTCCGTGTTCGTCGTAAGAGGCGATCTTCCGCGCGATTGGCGTGAGCAACCCGACCGGTATCTCGTCTCGGCAGATCACTATCTCATCGCCACGGCATGCCAGTTCAATCAACTCCTCGAGCCGTTCTGCCGCTTCCGTTACATCAACAAGAATTTTCACAGCTTTTTCCTCACCAGACCCTCTCCTGCAGTACGGCATCGAACACAACGTCCGTCGAGATCAGTGCGCAATGCTCGAGCCGTGTCTGCGCAGCAAGGATCCGGTCCCACGGGTCCCGGTGCTCCCAGTCGAGGGCCGCGGCAAGTTCCGCATGCAAGTCACTGATGGCTAGTGTCTGGAAGCCGCTCGACGTGATAGCGGCACGCAATTCCTGCGGCTTGAGGTCAAGCTTCTTCAGCCGCATCTTGTTGTCGAGTTCATAGAAGGAGACGGCGCTGACGAGAACGGCGTTACGCTTGTCTTCGATGAGGGAGCGTGCATTTGTTGAAAGTCGCGCGCTCCCGATCGTCCACCAGTAGACGGCATGGCTGTCGAGAAGAAGCTTCAAGAGTGCTTGCCCCCGTCGCCCGCTTCACCTTGGAAGACCCCGACGTCGTCGTTCCAATCGCCGGCATCAATGGCCGTCTGCTCAGGATCATGCTCGTCAAACAGGTTGTCCGGGAGACCCCGCCGCGCCAGGAGTCCGAACGGTCTCTTACCGGCGGGATCAGCCGGACCGATACGGGCATAGATCTCATTGCCGCGCATGATGATGATCTCTTCGCCCTGATTGGCGCGATCAAGAACCTCGGCGAAGTTCTTGCGCGCCTCGCTGATCTTGTAGTGCGTCTGGGACATTGTTGACTCCGGTTTCCGCGCTTTGACGGCAAACTAACACTGGAGAGGACGATGTACAAATAAAACGTACATATCACATCCGATAAGGGTTACTTATCGGTGGTGAGCCACCGCGGGCACATTAATGAGAAGTACGGAACCGTATTGTCCATATAGCTTTCGCTTAACGAATCATTTACCATAAATTCAATGTCTTACGATCTCGCGAAATTACCCATCCAGAGTCTGCTGGGGGGTAGGCGGGGCTGATTGTGTGGCTTTCAGCTCCCGATTTCAATTGAAGCGCTAAGCGAAAAACTTTGTCTTCAGCTTTGGGCTTGCGGTTTCAACGGAGGGTAGGGAAAGGGAACCCATCCGGTTGAAATCACTATCGATGTGCCAGTGATTTACCACCGAGGATCGGGCCATTCCGCGTTTTCCCAGGTTGCGAACTCTGTTGGTGAAATTAAGTTCTTCTCACCGTTCTTCAGTCGCATGGCGAAGAGGCGGTCGTACATGGGATCAAAGCTGGAAAGTAACTGGGCGAAGCCTGCTTTTCTTTGTGCTTTCGTCCATGAGCAGTAGAGCCCCCCGCGGCTGTTCATCATGTCGATGACTGCCGGCTGCGCTGGATCAAGGCGCTGCCAGAGACCAATGATGTTCTCGGACTGTGCGCCAAAATCGTCGCGTAGCGCATCTTCGATGACGGCCTCCAGAGCGTAGGTGATCGCTTGGGTCTTGGCGGTATGGCTGAGAAACGCGAGGGATTGTCTCAACAGCCTCTGCTGCAGCAGAAGAACTGGCCAGAGGATCTGGACACCGTATCGAACACCGATTTCTTCAAAATGCTTAGGCGGCTGGATAATCTCACGTTGCCGCTCAAGGGCTTTGCGCACATCGTAGGCCAGGCCCAGAAACGAGCCTTCCTTGTCGATAATAACCGGTGAGCGGTCATTCACCTCGTGGACGACCTCATGCAGCCAGGTCAGGGACGTGTGGTCTCCGACGAGCAGGATGCCAGCGTGGTTTCTGAGCAAGCTGTACGAGAGCATGCAGCCTAATCCTTTCCACCGACAAACATGGGGTTATTCAAGCCGCCCATGGGTTGATTATATCAATTCCGAAGCCTTCAAAATCCTTGGTGTTGCGTGTCGCAAGCGTCAATTGGTGAGCGACGGCAGTGGCTGCAATCAGCCCGTCCATCGAGGAAAGCCCACGACCGCTTCGCTTGGCAAGTGCCATGAGATCGCCCCAGGCCAAGGCAACTGGTCGTTCCACTGGAATAATCCGATTTTCGAAGCGCTGAGGCAGATCATGCGCGAGCCACTCGCCCAAGACATCACGTTTTCGTCCGCTATCCATCAACGCGACGCCGCGTCTAATTTCAGCAATCGATACGATGCTGATGAACGTGCGGTCTTCGTCCAGCCCGTGAAGCCACTTCAGAACGGCTTCATCCGGGCGAGGTTTCGTAACTTCCGACAGAACATTTGTATCGAGGAGCAGCCTCATAACGACAAGTCACGTGGCTCGTCATGCTGCCGTTCAAGATCCAGATCCGCGCCGCGCAGCGGCGAGGCCAACAGAAATTCCGCCAGCGATCCCCTGCGTCCAGTTTTCTTCTGCCACTCATCTGCAGAAACTACGAC